>CAZEDJ010000063.1:0-6669 GCA_964511045.1 uncultured bacterium | reverse complement strand
TTTACTCCTTCAGAGCTCTGCAAATCTCCTCCCCCCAAGTGGAGAGGGCCTTCACGTAGTTCTCCTCGGGAACGGGATTTAAAATGAGTAACTTTCCATTTATTTCCCTTGCTACGAGTTTGGGAATCTTCTGGTTTGAAAATACCTCACTTATAACGACCCTCGCTCCCTCCCTTTTGGCCTCTTCTATCACCTCTTTTAGCCTTCCGGGAGTAACCTGCTCCTCGGGAGCTCTTGCAATCTCTATTACCTTTATTCCAAAGGTCTTTAAAAGTGGCTTCCAAACGGGGTGGTAGATAACAACAACGCTCCCCTTTCTATTCTTTAGACAATTATCAATTCTACTGATGAGTTGGTCAATCATTGCGGCGTAGTCTTCCGCCCTCTTTTTGTAATAGGTCTCCCTCTTTGGATAGAACTTCACCAACCTTTCGGCCACCTCAAAGTAAACGTCTTCCATCAGAACGGGGTTCATCCAGAGGTGGTATCCGGGCTCCTTAACCTGAGGATACTTTTTTGAAAAGAGCTCCCCGAGATTGAGAACTTTCCTTTTGTCCCGAACCCCCTTGAGTGCCCAGTCGTCAAGACCGAGGCCGTGAACGATTACGAGGGATGCCCTCCTCTCCTTCTCAATGTCAGAGGGCTTTGGTTCATAACCGTGAGGAGACTCTCCCCCTCTTAAAATGGAGTAGTAGTCAAAGTCCCTTCCTCCTATGTATTCGGCAACGCTCTCCCAAACGGGCAGCGAGGTTACAATCAGTGGCTTGTTTGACCTTTCAGAGATACAGCCGAATGTAAGAACCGAAATGAAGAGGAGAAAGAGGACTCTCAGCATAAAAACCTCCCTTTTGGAGCTCTGCGTAGTATATAATATCGCCTTAAGTAAAAGAAATCAAAGCCTTTTGAGGTCAAATATGCTAAAGAGAAAAAAGGCAATTCTCGCCCTTGAGGACGGAACCTACTTTGAGGGTTTGAGTTTCGGAGCAGAAGGGGAGACGTCGGGAGAGGTCGTTTTCACAACCTCAATGACGGGATATCAGGAAGTCGTTACAGACCCCTCCTTTAAGGGTCAGATTGTTACGATGACCTATCCCCTCATCGGGAATGTGGGGATTAACAGTGAGGATGTTGAGTCGGACGGTCCTAAGGCCGAGGGCTTTATAGTTAAGGAAATTTCAGAAGTCTACTCAAACTGGAGGGCTGAGGACTCATTTGAAAACTACCTGAAGGAGAACGGTGTAGTCGGAATCTGCGAAATAGACACGAGGGAGCTGGTTAAAAAGCTGAGAAGTGCCGGAACGATGAGGGGAGTCATTTCAACCGTTGATTTGGACGTTGACAGCCTCATATCAAAGGCTCGCTCAATTCCGGAGATGGAGGGTTTAAACCTCGTTGACGAGGTTACCTGCAGCGAGCCCTATGAGTGGGAGTACGGAACTTGGAGGTTGGGCGAAGGCTACCCTAAGAGGAGTGACTTTAAATACTCTGTAATAGTCCTTGACTTTGGAATAAGGTACAACATCCTGAGAAACTTGGTTGACGTTGGAATAAAGCCGATAGTCGTCCCTGCAAAGACGCCTCCGGAAGAGATTGTGAGGATGAATCCCGACGGAATTTTCCTCTCCTGCGGTCCCGGAGACCCTGCTGCAGTTACGTATGCAATAGAGACAATTAAATACTTGATAGCTACCTACAGGAAGCCGATATTCGGAATCTGTTTAGGTCACCAGCTTACGGCCCTTGCAATGGGAGCCTCAACCTACAAGTTGAAGTTTGGCCACAGGGGGGCAAACCAGCCCGTTAAGAACAAAAAGACGGGGAGAGTTGAGATAACCGCTCAAAATCACGGTTTTGCAGTTGACGAGTCAACACTTCCAGATGACTTAGAGGTAACTCACTACTCCCTAAACGATGGAACCGTAGAGGGTTTGAAGCACAAATCAAAGCCTCTCTTTACCGTTCAGTACCACCCCGAGAGCTCCCCAGGCCCCCACGACTCAAGGTACCTCTTTAAGGAGTTTGAGAGGTTAATTTCAGACTACAAGGGAAAGTAGTGTGTACGACGTCATCGTTGTAGGGCTGGGTCCCGGAGGTCTCTCCTTTTTAAAGTCCCTTGAAGGAGCGGGGCTAAAGGTTTTAGCCGTTGAAAAGGAAAAGTTCCCCAGAAAGAAGCCCTGTGCGGGAGGTTTAACTCCAAAGGCCTACTCCATTTTAAAGGAAAGTTTCCCCCAAATAGACAGGGTAGTAAAAAGGACTTCTCACAGGTTCTGCCTCTTTAATAGAAAGAGGGAAGTTGTCCTTTCGTCAGATTCGGTTCTTACTTTCCTGACAGACAGGGAGGAACTTGACCACTTTCTTTTTAGCTCCATCAATCACGGTGATTTTGAAATTCACCTCGGAGAGTCTGCCCTCTCTGTTGAGTTTGATGGAAAGGGAGTTAAGCTCAGGACGGATAGGGATTCTTACTCAGGGAAAGTTTTGGTTGACTCGTCGGGGGTAAACAGCAGAATAGCAAGACAGCTGAACCTTAAAAGGGACATCGGATTTACCTACGAGAGGGACGTTGAGTCGGAGAGGGACGACCTAATTGTTGACTTTTCCGAATTTGAGTGGGGCTACTACTGGGCATTTCCGAAGGGAGGATGGGTAACTACCGGTGTTGGCGAGTTTACCGGCGGTTTCAAAAACTTAAAGGAAAGACTAACGGAGTTTGATAAGAAACACGGGTTTACCGGAAAAGTTAAGTGGGAGTCCGGATTTCCCATTCCCGCCGGAAAGAGGAAAAACGACGTTTTGAGAAAGAGAATTCTCTTTGTGGGAGACTCGGGGGGACTCGTTGACCCCCTTACGGGAGAGGGGATTTACTACGCCGTGAGGAGCGGAGTTATTGCCGCCGAAACTGTGAGGAAATTCCTCTTAAATTTTAAAGAGGAGGAGCTTAAAAGTTACGAGAGGCTGATTAACAATGAGTTGGGAAGGGAGTTTTTCTGGGCAAGGGTTGTCGGGAAAATCTTCTTTTCTCTGAGGGACTTTAACCTCTCCATAGTTGAAAGGTCTGAGAGAATTGCTAATTTAACGGCGGAGCTCCTATCGGGAAAGATTCCTTACAGAAAGGCACTTTTAAAGTACGGAGGGCTTTTGGCCGGAGCTCTGTTTAGGAGGTAGAATGCTTCAGGTTTCAATAAAGAGGGGAAGGGAGAAGAGAATAAGGGGATTTCACCCGTGGATTTACAAAAACGACATCCTCTCCTTTTCAAGAAAGCCTAAGCCGGGGGAGCTCTGTGTCGTCAGGGACTACAAGGGTAGCTTTTTGGCAAAGGGCTACATAAATCCCGACAGCTACATAGCCATTAGAGTTTTGACCTTTAAAAAGGAAGAGGAGATAGACTACGACTTTTTCGTGAGGAGAATTTCCGAAGCCCTCAGCTACAGGAGGGAGGTTGTTCCGGAAAACTGCACCGCCTTTCGTCTGATTCACTCGGAGGCCGACTACCTCCCCGGTCTGATAGTTGACTACTACTCCGGCTACTTGGTCGTTCAAGTTACAACCCTCGGGATGGAGGTTTTAAAGGAAAAGGTCGTCAGAGCTCTCGTTGACGTTGTCAATCCTAAAGGGATTTATGAAAAGTCAACGGTGCCTACGAGGGAGCTTGAGGGACTCCCTTTGGTTGAGAGGCCCCTTTACGGCGAAATCCCGGAAAAAGTTGTAATACTTGAGAACGGAATAAAGTTCAACGTTCAGATAGTCGGCGGGCAGAAGACGGGATACTTTTTAGACCAGAGGGAGAACAAGCTCCTCTTTGCAAGGGAATTTGTGGGGGAAGGGGACAGGGTTCTTGACGCCTTTTGTCACCTCGGCGGATTTGGAATCCACGCAGCGGTAATAGGGAAAGCCTCTGAGGTTGTTGCCCTTGACAGCTCGCAACTTGCTCTTGATTTGGCAAGGGAGAATGCAGAGCTTAACGGCGTTGCAGACAAGTTTACCTTTTTAAAGGGCGATGCATTTAAGGTTTTAAAGGAGATGTCACAGAGGGGAGAAAAGTTTGACTCAATAGTCATAGACCCTCCGGCCTTTGCAAAGAGCAGGAAGGTTTTGGAGCAGGCAAAGAGGGGATACAAGGAGCTCTTTTTGAGGGGACTGAAGATGCTGAAACCGGGGGGAAGTATTGTTGTGTGTTCCTGCTCCCACCACGTAACTCCGCCGATCTTGGAGGAGATTCTCCAGTCTGCGGCCTTTGACACGAGGACTCCTCTGAGGGTTCTCTATACGACCTACCAGTCAAAGGACCACCCTTTTGTTCTTCAGATTCCGGAATCAAGGTACTTAAAGTGCATATTTGCCAAGAGATTTCCCTGGGAAGTTTAGGAGGAGAGTGTGGTAAGAAAAGCGGTAATTCCCGTTGCAGGCCTTGGGACGAGGTTTTTGCCTGCTACAAAGGCTCAGCCGAAGGAGATGCTTCCGCTGGTGGACAAGCCCGTTATTCAGTACATCGTTGAGGAGGCCGTGTCGGCCGGAATAAAGCAGATAATTTTCGTTACCGGGAGGCACAAGAGGGCTATTGAGGACCACTTTGATAGGAACCTTGAGCTTGAGAGGAACCTTGAGGAGAAGGGGAAGGAGGAGCTCCTGAAAGTCGTTAAGGAAATCTCTGACATTGCGGACTTTATATACATAAGGCAGAAGGAACCCTTGGGTTTAGGCCACGCCGTTTTGACTGCTGAGCCGGCAGTTGGAAATGAACCCTTTGCGGTTCTCCTCGGAGACGACGTTATGGTTTCTGAACCGCCGGCCATTTCACAGCTCATAGAGGTCTTTAGAAAGTACAGGTGCTCCGTTTTGGGGCTTCAAGAGGTTCCGAGGGAGGATGTAAATAAGTACGGAATCGTTTCCGGTAAGGAAATAGAGGAGGGAATCATCAAGGTTGATGACCTCGTCGAAAAGCCGAACCTTGACAGAGCTCCCTCGAACTTGGCAATAGCGGGCAGGTACATCCTGACTCCCGGAATCTTTGAGGCTTTAAGGAAAACCCCGAAGGGAAGGGGAGGTGAGATTCAACTGACGGACGCCATAAGGCTTTTAAACGAAAGGGAGGCCATCTATGGTAGGATTTTAAATGCCAAGCGTTACGACACGGGAAATAAGTTGGGCTTTTTAGAGGCAACCGTTGACTTTGCCCTTATGAGGGAGGAGTTGAGGGAACCGTTCCTCAACTTCCTTCAGAAAAAACTTAAAGAGGAGCTGAGAGATGGCAGAGATAATTCAGGGGGAAATGGTTAACCAGCCGAGTTTACCGGAGGAGCTCCCCGTTTTACCCTTAAGGGACGTTGTCGTATTTCCCATGATGATAGCCCCGCTCTTTGTGGGAAGGCCTTTTTCCCTTAATGCCGTTGAGGAGGCCCTAAAGGAGCACAAGCTCATTTTCCTCGCAACCCAAAAGAACAAGGACATTGAGGAGCCGAGGAGGGAAGACCTCTACGACTACGGAACTGTTGCCGTCATCCTCAAGGCAATGAGGATGGGAGACGGCAGGGTAAAGATTCTGGTTCAAGGACTTGGAAGAGCAAAGATTAAGGAACTCAAGAGGGAAGACGGAATTTACAGAGCTCTCCTTGAGCACATAGCGGAGCCCGAGTACAGGGCGAGGGGGCTTGAGGAGGAGGCCCTCATAAAGCTCGTAAAAGACCAGCTTGAGAGGGTCGTTGCACTTGGAAAGCAGATTCCCCCGGACATGGTAGCAATTCTCCGCTCAATAGAGGACCCCGGAAGGCTTGCAGACCTCATAGCCGCCCAGCTGGACCTCTCAACGGAGGAGGCAATAGAGATCCTCTCCACAGAAAATCCCGTAGAAAGGTTAAAGAAGGTTAGTGAAAAGTTAGAACACGAAATCAAGGTCTTAGAGGTTCAGGAGCTAATCAGAACGAAAGCCCGTGAATCTATGGAAAAGGAGCAGAGAGAGTACTTCCTGAGACAGCAGCTAAAGGCTATAAGGAAGGAGCTTGGAGAGGAAGAGGAAAAGAGCAAGGAGATTGAGGAGTACAGGGAGAAGATAAAGAAGGCAAAAATGCCCAAAGAGGTTGAGGAGGCCGTCCTCAAGGAGCTCTCAAGGCTTGAAAAGATGCACCCGGAATCTGCTGAGGCCGCCGTTTTGAGGACCTGGCTTGAGTGGATGGTGGAGCTCCCCTGGTCAAAGAGAACGAGAGACAGGCTTGACATAGAGAGGGCGAGGAAAATCCTTGACGAGGACCACTACGACCTTGAAAAGGTAAAAAACAGAATCCTTGAATACTTGGCAGTTAAGGCGCTCATAAAGAAGAGGAAGAAAAAGGTTAAGGAGGTAAAGCAGCCTACAATTTGCTTCGTTGGTCCTCCGGGTGTGGGAAAGACCTCACTTGCCCGTTCAATAGCAAGGGCTTTAGGTAGAAAGTTTGTGAGAATTTCACTGGGAGGCGTTAGGGACGAGGCCGAAATCAGGGGGCACAGGAGAACTTACGTCGGTGCAATGCCCGGTAAGATAATTCAGGCATTGAGGAAGGCCGGAACGAAGAACCCGGTCATACTCCTTGACGAGATTGACAAGATGTCCTCAGACTTTAGGGGAGACCCATCTGCAGCCCTCCTTGAGGTTCTTGACCCGGAGCAGAACAGGGAGTTTGTTGATAACTACATAA
>CAZEDJ010000062.1:0-6964 GCA_964511045.1 uncultured bacterium | reverse complement strand
CCGAAAAAGTCCCTCCTTACGGGATACCGCTTTGAAACGTTTTCAGCCCTTAAAATATCAGTACGAGTGCTCATTTTCCGGAAACTTTCCCTCCTTTACCTCCTCAACGAACTTCCTCACGGCCTCCCTTGCCTCCCTTCCCAATTCTGCATACCTCTTAACGAACTTCGGCTTAAACTCCTCAAAGAGGCCAACGAGGTCGTGGAAGACCAAAACTTGGCCGTCACAGTACTTTCCGGCTCCGATTCCAATCGTCGGAATTTTTAAACTTTCAGTTATCTCCCTTGCCAAATCCGAAGGAACCTTCTCAAGAACCACGGCAAAGGCTCCGGCCTCCTCAACGGCCTTGGCATCCTCAAGTATTCTCTCCCTCTCACTTCCCTTTCCCCTCAAAATGTAGCCGCCGTAGAGGTTAACGCTCTGAGGTTGAAGTCCGACGTGTCCCACGACCGGAATCCCCGCATTAACGAGAGCTCTTATCGTCTCCGACTGCTCAACACCTCCCTCAATCTTCACTGCATCGCAGCCCGTTTCCTTCAGAGCTCTGCCGGCATTTAAAACGGCATCCCTAACTCCCGTCTGATAGGAGAGGAAGGGCATATCAAAGATGACGAGAGCTCTCCTCCTTCCCCTAACGACCGCCTTTGTGTGGTGAATCATCTCCTCCATCGTTACGGGAATCGTTGATTCATACCCGAGGACAACCATTCCCAAGGAGTCCCCGACCAAAATGGCATCAACCCCTGCCTCATCAACGATTTTTGCCGTTAGGAAGTCGTAAGCCGTCAGTACGGTAATCTTCTCTCCCCTCCTCTTCTTCTCAAGGAAGGTTGCAGTCGTCACCCTATCCATCTCAATCTCTCCTGCAGTTTTCAACCTCGGAAAGCCAAGGAACAAATGCCTTTATCATCTTTAAGTAACTCTTATACCTTTCGCAGGGAATCTCTCCCTTCATTACCGCTTCCCTCACGCCGCAGCCGACCTCCTCAAGGTGGAGGCAATCGGGGAAGCGACACTCGTACCTCAAAAACTCCGGAAAGTGGAGCCTTACCTCCTTCTTATCCATGAAGTTGAGGGCTTCAACCCTTGAGAACCCTGGAGCATCCCCTATGAATCCCCCCTCAAAGGGAATGAGCTTTACCTCCCTCGTTGTGTGCCGCCCCCTCTCGGTCTTTAAGCTCACCTCACCGACGCGGAGCTCCTCCCCGGTTAGCCTCCTTATGAGTGAGCTCTTACCGACCCCCGAAGGACCTGCAAATATTGACGTAACTCCTTTCAGCTCCTCCCTAAGCTCCTCTATCCCTTCTCCCGTCTCAGAGCTTGTAGGTATAACCCTGTATCCCGCCCCCTCGTAAATTCTCCTCCACCTCTCAAGCTCATCCCTCTCCTTATCTTCAAGGAGGTCAACCTTATTAAATACGACAATCGGAACGAGATTTAGGTAATCGTAAACGACCAACAAGTTATCAAGGAGATAGTTCTGAAAGGGCGGGCTCTTTATCGTTGAAACGACGACAACCTTATCAACGTTTGCAATGGGAGGCCTTACCAAGAGATTCTTCCTCTCCTTTATCCTCTCTATGGCAAAGGTTTGGCCGTCAACAACCTTCCCCTCAACGATGTCTCCCGCAAATACCTTTTCCCTCTTTCTCACCTTTCCCAGGGGAATTCCCCTATAACTCTTTCCCTCCTTAGGGAGATAAACGGTTATCTTCTGCCCCGCCCTCTCTACTACAATTCCCTCTGACATCCTTCCTCCTTTGGTTAATGACTCTAATTATAAGATTAAGGAGGAACTATGGTTGAAAGAACCGGAATAACTGAAAAGGAGAGGATTTTTGAGGAGCTCCAAAAAGAGGGATACACCAATCTCTACGTTTGGAGCGATTCCCCCGGAACGTTCTACGACTGGCACACCCACCCCTTTGACGAGGTAAGGTGGGTAATTGAGGGGGAAATAACGATAGGAACCGAAGGGGAAACCTTTCACCTCAAACCGGGGGACAAGTTAAGGGTTCCCGCAGGAACGAGACACTGGGCAAAGGTAGGAAGGGAAGGAGTGTCATATGTTTGCGGAACAAAGTTAAGGTAGCGCCCCGAGGGCGCTACACCATTTAAGGTTTCTTCTTAAAAATCTTTACCGGAGTAATGTATTTGTTCACAACCTCCTTGGTATCAAACACCTTCAACTGCTCAAAGAGGAAGCGGAACTTCTCCTTTAGGGCTTCCATCATCGGAGACTTAACGTCTGCGGGCAGGTCCCAAAACTCTTTTTTAAACTTTCCAAAGGCCTTCTTCCTCGTCTTGTAGATAAACTGCTGCTCGGTCCACCCCTCCTTCCACTCGTTCTTTAACTCCGTCTTCAACCAGTTGTAAATCTCCTCCTTAAAGTCCTCGGGAAGGTGGTCGTAAATGATGTTCTGAAATCCCGTTGCAAGGTGAATCTCTGCCGTCTTTACCTCTGGAAACTTGTGGAAGAGCTCATCCGGTAGAGTTGAAGCTCCGTGCTGAACGGCTCCCGCCATTGAGTATTTCTTCCTCGCAACCTCTCCAATTCTCTCCAAAACGGAAAAGTCAAGCTTAACCTCAGCTATCCTTCCGTCGGGAAGGGGAATTCCTCCGTGTTCCGTTCCCGTTTGAACCGAAATTTTGCTTATGTGCGGAATGTCCTCGCCGTACTTTCGGAGCTCCTCAAGGTAACCTTCCATAAATGCTTCAAACTCTTCGGGAGTTGAGTTCTTTCCACCGATGTGACCTATCTCACCACCGACGGAAACTGTAATCCCTTCGGGCTCAATCTCCCTAATAAATGCGGTCATCCTTGCAGTGTTTATGTAGTTGTGGTACTGCTGTTCCTTGAGGGTAGGCTTGCTGTAATCAACAAGCGTTGAGGGGTCTATGTCAATGTTGTAGAAGTCGGCCTCTATGGCCTCCTTCGTTAAGGCCTTAATGCTCTCTAACTCCCCTTCGGGGTCTTCCGCATACCTCTTAGCGTTAAACTGGAAGTGGTCTCCCTGTATAAATACGGGTCCCCTGAATCCCTCCTTGATTGCAGCAGCAAGGACACAGGCAGTGTACTCTGCGGGCCTCTGGTTGGTGTATCCGATTTCGGACTTTGCAATTTCAAGGATAAATGCACCTACGTTCCTTTCAACAGCCACCTTAAAAATCTGTCTCATAACGTCGTAGGTCATTCCCCTGATGTTCATAGCCGGAACGGTAAACCAGAAGGGAATCTCCTCCCTTGCCATTCCCTTTGTGTAGAGGTCGTGGATGGAGGAGGGAACTATTCCGAGGTCAAGGGCAACTGCCCTTATCAACCAGCGGGTAAAATCCCTCTCCCTCTCGTTTCCAAAAACGGCAGTGTAGATAAGGTCGTCAATAATTTCCCTGACTTTTCCCTCGTCCTTAACGGAAACCCTGTCGTCTCCAATCTCAAGGATTCCGTTAACGGCACTGAGGATTTCCTCGTATGAGAGCTCCCTCATTCTTTCCTCCCGATTTTTTTCTTTGGAAATTTTAGCTTAAAATTTATGGGGCTATGAGGAATTTAGTCTATCTCCTTTTAGTTGCCGTTTTCGTGAGCCTCTTTGGCTGCGGTGAGAGAAAAAGGGTCGTAGTGTATCCCACCTACCATAAGAAGAGCTCCGAGTACTCAAACTGCAAGTATCGTTACAGGGTCAACGGAAGAACCTACTGTGTGAGAAAGCACTCAAGGGGCTTTGTCCAGATAGGCATAGCCTCGTGGTACGGCCCCGGATTTCACGGAAGCAGAACGGCAAGCGGCGAAATTTACAACATGTACAAGCTAACCGCCGCCCACAAGACCCTCCCTTTAGGAACTTACGTGAGGGTGATAAACCTTGAAAACGGAAAAAGCGTCGTAGTTAAGATAAACGACAGGGGGCCCTTTGTCCCTGGAAGAATAATAGACCTCTCCTACGCAGCCGCAAAGAGACTTGGAATGCTGAAAAAGGGAACTGCAAGGGTAAAGATAGTGGCCTTAGGAAAGAGGATAGACCACACTTATAAGCCTGAAAACTACGCCTTAGGGAACTTTTACGTTCAGGTAGGGGCATTTAAGAACAAGCTGAATGCCTTTAGGTTCAGGTGGAGAATTTCAAGAAAGTACAATTTAAAAGTTAGGGTAGTTTCCCTAAGGGGATACTACCGGGTCCTCGTAGGTCCCGTTTCAACCTACTCAAAGGCGAGAGCTCTGAAAAAGAGGCTCAGAAAATACGGTTTAAGGGGCTCCTTCATCATCAACCTTTAGGAGGAAAATTTGAAGTTCTTAACAAACTTTGACGTTTTAGACATTCCCTCAAAAACCTACGATGCCGTTATCGTGGGAAGCGGGGCAGCCGGTCTCACCTGCGGGATAGTCCTTAAAAAGCTCGGACTCAACGTGTGTGTTTTAACAAAGAGGAATCCGTTAGAGAGCTCAACAAACCTTGCTCAGGGCGGAATTGCGGTCGCCCTCTCCAGAAAAGACTCTCCCGACCTCCACTTTAACGACACGATGAGGGCCGGAGCCGGGCTCGTAGCTCCGAAGTTTGTAAGGATACTGGTTGAGGAGGGAGTTAAGAGAGTAGTTGACCTTTTAAGGATGGGAGCCCGATTTGAGACGGACGATAGGGGAATTTTGAAGTTTACGAGGGAAGCTGCCCACTCCGTTCCGAGGATTGTTTACTACAAGGATAAGACTGGCGAGGAGGTGGAAAGGACGCTCCTAAACTCCTATACGGGAGAGTTGATTGAGAACGCCGTACTAAAGGAACTCTTAGTTGAGGAAAAGAGGTGTTACGGCGTTTTAGCATCGGTCAACGGGAAACTAACCGCCTTTTACGCTCCCGTAGTCGTTATCGCCACAGGAGGAGCCGCAGGCCTCTACCTAAAGAGCACCAATCCAAAAACAATAACGGGGGACGGAATTTCAACTGCACTGAGGTTTGGGGCGGAGCTCCAGGACCTTGAGTTCGTCCAGTTTCACCCGACGGCCTTCTGTGATGATTCGGAGTGCTTCCTCATATCCGAGGCCGTAAGGGGAGAGGGGGCAATCCTCGTTGACAAGTTTGGAAGGAGGTTCATGGGAGACTACCACCACCTCTGGGAACTTGCCCCGAGGGACGTTGTTACAAGAGCAATAGAGAACCAAAAAAGGTTAACCGGAGGTGACGTATATTTAGACTTTAGGCCGATAGAAAAAAGAGGGATTGACATCTACGAGAGGTTCCCAACGATTGTCAAAAAGCTGAGGGAAAAGGGATTGGACCCGAAGAAGGACCTGATTCCGGTCACTCCCGTAGCCCACTACTACATAGGAGGAATTAAGGTAGATACCTTCGGAAAAACGAACATAGAGGGACTTTTCGCAGTCGGGGAGGCCTCCTGCACGGGCGTCCACGGGGCAAACAGGCTGGCAAGCAACTCACTCCTTGAATGTCTCGTCTTTGGAAACAGGACGGCCTACGGAGTATACAGGGATTGGAAATACCTAAAGCAGGACTTTTCGGAGCTGAGATTAAAGGGAAGCGAATGGAAAACCCAGTTTCAATCAAAGTTTTCCCTCGATGAAGTGAGGAAGATACTCTGGGAGCACGTTGGAATTTTCAGAAACGCAGAATCACTGACAACCGCAATAGATAAGCTCTCAGAAATTGCCCTCTCCCCTTCAGACTGGAGCGTTAGGAGCGGAGCTCTCCTCGGCCTCTCAATCGCCATTAGTGCAATGAGGAGGGAGGAGAGCAGAGGAGGACACTACAGAACAGATTTTCCCTACGAAAGAGAGGAATTCAGGAAACACAGCACATTTAACCTGAACGACCTGATGAACCTCTTTTAACCGAGAAACTCCTTCAGAATTTCGTAGTTTTCCCTTACCTTGTTAACCTCAACATACTCGTTTCTTTTGTGAGCTTGGTGAGGTTGTCCGGGACCAAAGTTAACGGCGTCTATTCCAAATTCAGAAAGCTGGGCAACGTCGGTCCAGGCCTGTTTCGGCTCAACCTTTAAGCCGAACCTCTCTATGAGCTCTGCAAGTATTGGATTATCAAGACAGGGACGGGCTGCCGGCGAAACGTCGGTAAACTCAACCTCGGCATTAAACCTCTTAGAAAGTGAGAGGAGCTCCTCCTTAGCCTCCTCAGTAGTTTTCGTCGGAGAAAACCTGAAGTTGAGATTAACCCTGAACTCCTCAGGGACTATGTTCCTTCCCCCCTTAAACTCAGTCATCGTTGCACTTAAAACCTCGTAGTAGGTCAAGCCGTTAACGTTAAAGGGTTTAGGTTCTCTGTTTTTTAGGAATGTTAGGAGCTCCCCGGCCTTATGGATAGCGTTTTCACCTTCCCAAGGCCTTGCAGAGTGAGCCCTCTTTCCCCTGAAGGTAAACCAGGCGTGAATCACTCCGAGACAACCGACCTGAACGACGTTGTCCGTAGGCTCCAAAACGATAGAAAGGTCAACTTTTTTTAGTATCTCTCCGGCAGATTTGTCTTTAAGAAGCAACTTGAGTCCGTTATCCTCGTAAGGTCCCTCCTCCTTCTCATACAGGACATAGACGAGGTTGAACTTCCCCTTTTTACGCGAGAAATCCTCGGCAATCTTGAGAATTACCGCATCACCGGACTTCATGTCACTTGCACCGAGACCGTAAAGCCTATCCCCTACAACTTTTCCCTGAAACTCATTTTCACCGGGAACGGTATCCAAGTGACCTACGAGGGCAATTGTTTTTTTACTTTCCTCAAATTCCGAGTAAGCCAAAAGAGAGTTATTAATTCTTAAAACCCTTAATCCGAACCCTTTCAGATAAGTTTCACAGAAGTCGGCTATTTCCTTTTCGTTTCCGTAAACAGAAGGGATTGAGAGGAGTTTTTTGAGGAGCTCTAAGGGCATTGTTCCCTCTTTTTGAGTGGTGGGCCCGGGAGGACTCGAACCTCCGACCGTCCGGTTATGAGCCGGATGC
>CAZEDJ010000061.1:0-7032 GCA_964511045.1 uncultured bacterium | reverse complement strand
GAAAGGTTAGCCTGTGGGAGCCGGGGAGAACAGAACCTGCAAAGGGACCTACGCCTATGACTACTGCGTTTTTACCGTCGTAGGGTTCAAACTTGTAGCTCTTTAGAACCTCCTTGTGAAGGTAGATTCCGTAATCTATGACTCCGTAAACTCCCTCCTTTTCAAAGGGCTTAAAGATTAACCTCTCCTCGGTTAAGTCTATTCTGACCGTTTTAAACTCCACTATCCCCTCTGGTCAAAGGTTTTCAGTGCAGGGGAGCTCTTTCCCCTCCTGTAATTCTCCATCTCCTTCGGGAGGAGTTTCTTGAACTTCCTCTGAATCAGGAAGTTGAGGACAAATATTGTAAATACCGGAAGTGAAGCCCCCACGAAGGCACTCTTTATGTTCTGAGAAAGGACGATGAACTCCTTTCCGGAGTACTGAACTATGAAGTCAATCATCAGGAAAAAGAGGTAGAGTGAAATGATGTAGTAAACCTGCTTAACGTACTCAACGTAGTCAAGAATTACCGCTGTTAAAAAGGTAATCTTGAAGCTAAATGTTAGTGCGTAGGCAAACCCTCCGGGTTTTATGGCGTTTAGGGGGTTGTACCTGTCGCTGTCGGTCTTCTCCAGGAACTTTAATGCCGAAAGAATCCTCATGAGACCCGTTATGGTCGGAAGGGATATTACGAGAAAGACGATAAGTCCCCACAGAATCATCTCCCAGCTCATCTTCCCTCCTCCTTACTTTTGGCTTCCCTTAGTGCCTTTTCAATCTTTTCCAAAATTCCCGGCTCCTCTGACTCAACCTCGGGATTTTCCCTCGCAATTTTCATTGCTTTCCTTAAATAGTTTACGCCGTCCGACACCTTTCCGACTTTCAAAAGGCAGCTGCCGTAGTGGTAGGAGATTACCGCATCGTTAGGCTTTAGCTCTGCCGCCCTTTTCAGCAGCTTACAGGCCTCCTTGTACCTTCCCATTTTGTAGAGAATCCACCCCTTCGTGTCTATGTATGCGGCACTGTTGGGGTTTGACTTTAGAGCTCTGTCAACGAGCTCAAGGGCTTCCTTTAGTTTCTTTCCCCTCAAGGCGTAAAAATAGGCCAAGTAGTTGTAGATGTCGGGTGAGGGGTTTACCCTCAGGAGCTCCCTGAGCCCCTCCTCTGCCTCGCTGTCCTTTCCTAACTTATCGGCAAAGTAGGAGTAGTAAAAGAGGAAGTCGGGGTTCTTCTTGAAGTTGTCCTTAAAATCTGAGAGGAGTTTAAAGGCCTCCTCGGTTTTCCCCAACTTGTCCTCAAGGATTGCAGCCTTTATGAGGTAGTCAACGTTACCCGTGATTTCCCAGAGCTCCTCGTAGATTTCCTCCGCTTCCCCGTACTTTCCCTTTTTATACTTAATCAGGGCGAGCCTCTCAAGGACTGTGGGGTTCTTGGGGTAGAACTTCAGGGCCGTTTCGTAGGCCTCCTCTGCCTTTTTGAGGTTTCCCGACATCTCGTAGGCAAGCCCTAACATGAAGTAGACGTTCGGATTGTCGGGATTCAGCTTTGAGATTCTCTCAATTATCGGAATTACCCTTTCGTACTCCTTCATCTGGAAGAGGTTTGCGGCAACCCAGGAGAGGAGTTTCAGGTCGTAAGGCCTGAGCGAGACGAGTCTGTTGACTGTTTCGTTTGCCTCTTCTGTTTTCCCCTCTAAGATGTAGATTGTGAGGAGCTCCCTAAGGGCATAAATGTTGTCTGGGGACTCTTTAAGGACTTTCTTGAGAAACTCCTCGGCCTTTTTGTAGTTTTTCATCTTCCTGTAGATTTTGCCGAGGAGAACGTAGGAGCTCTCAAAGTTTGGATTTTCTGAGATTGACCTCTCTAAGTAGTCGGTTGCCCTCTGGAGGTCTCCCTTTAGGTAGTAAACTTGACCCGTGAAGTAGTCTAACAGGAAGTCGTTTTTAAAACTTTTTCTCGCCTCTTTCAGTACCTTCAGGGCTTCATCAAGGCGCTTTTCGTTTATTAGGAGGTTTGCCAAAAAGATGTAGGTGTCCCTGTCCTTCTTTTCCTTGAGAGCTCTCCTGTAGAGCTCCTCGGCACACTTAAAGTTCCTTTCAACAACGCAGATTCCGGCAAGGAGCTTCAGTGCCTGAGGATTTTTCGGGTTTTTCTTTAAAACTCGGTTCAGAATTTCCCTTGCCTCTCCAAATTTCCGTAAGGAAGCCGCCAACCTTGCCGCCTCAATACCTATCTCCTCCTTCCCGCTGAGCTCAAAGGCCTTCTTTACAGACTTGTAGGCGTTGAGCTTGTCTCCCTTAGAGAGAAAGTTAAGGTAGAGGGCGTAGTAGTAGGTGTAGTCCAGTTTGACCTTAACGGGCTTTACCTTGGGCTTGACCTTTGCTTCCCTCTTCTCCTTGGGCTTAACTTCGGCTCTTTTTAGCTCTACGCAGGAGGAGAGAATAAGGGCGGCCAAAATCAGAGCTCCGACTTTTCCCATTTTCCTTCCTTTGGTTGAGGAGTCTTACTTATTATAAAATTTCGGGGATATGGAGCGAACTCTAAAGAGGATTAAAGACCTCCTCTCGCTGGTTACGAAGGAAAACTTCAGGTACTTTAATAGGGTTAAGGACCCAGACAGGGCCTTAAAGAAACTCCTTTCAGAGCTCCTTCCCCACTTAGACTCAAAGAGAAAGAGGTGGGTAAAGAGGGTTTTAAAGGTTTTGGAAGGGTACGGGGAGCTCCCGGAGGAGAAGAAGAGGGAGCTTTTAAGGGAGCTCCACGCCGTCTTCTCGCTGAAGTTTTCCCCCGAGGAGATTGAGAGGGCGAGGAAGTCTGAAACCCCGAAGGAGAGAATTCTGTCGGTCGGAGAGGAGTTAGTAAGGAAAAAGAGCTACCCGATAGAGGCCTTCTTTCAGGAAGTTGAGAAGGTAAAGGGAGTTGACAAGAGAAGGTTAAACCGGCTGAAAAAGTTGGGGATAGAGAGGGTTATTGATGCAGTTTACTACCTCCCCTATAGGTATGAGGACAGGTCAACGATAACCCCCATGGCCTACTTAAAGCCCGACGGAGAGTTTCTGGTAAAGGGGCAGGTCGTAAGCATTTCTGAAATTAAAACGAAGAAGAACAAGAAAATCCTAAAGGTCGTTCTCTACGACAGGACTGGAGCCGTAACGCTTCTCTTCCTTCAGGAAAAGGTCTTCGGCTATTACAGGACTTTATTTAAAAAGGCAAAGGAGTTAAAGAAGGAAGTCCTTGCCTACGGGACGGTAAAGAGGGACTTAACGGGTTACAAGATTGTCCACCCCGAGGTTGAGGTCTTTGACCCAGCTTTGGGAAAGCTGGAAAAGTTTGGAAGGATTCTCCCGATATACCACTCTGCCGAAGGGTTAAAGCAGTCAACTGTAAGGAAGGACATTCAGTTTCTCATAAAAAAGGTTCTTCCCTTCTTTCCAGAGTACCTTCCAGAGGAGATTTTGGAGGAGCTGAAGTTACCCGGAGCTCCGGAGGCGTTCTGGAGGGTTCACTTTCCTCGGGACGAGAAAATTGAGGAGCTCCAGTCGTTCAAATCTCCTCCACAAAGGAGGGTAATTTTTGACGAGCTCTTTCTCTTTCAGCTTGCACTTGCCCTCCACAGGTTGAGCGTAAAGAGGGAGAAGGGAATTTCATTCCCCGTTTCTGATGAGATGATAGATGAGTTTAAGAAGGCACTTCCCTTTAAGTTAACGGGGGCTCAGGAGAGGGTGTTGAGGGAGATTATCTCGGACATGAGGAGTCCGGAGCCGATGAACAGGCTCGTTCAGGGGGACGTCGGAAGCGGTAAGACTGTTGTGGCCGCGGCTGCAGCCTTCTTTGCCTCTCGGAGCGGCTACCAAACGGCAGTTATGGCCCCCACTGAGATACTTGCCAACCAGCACTTTAAGAAGTTCAAGGAGTTTCTCTCGCCCTACGGGATAAAGGTCGGCCTTTTAACGGGTAGCTTAACGAAGAAGCAGAAGGAGACCATTTACAGGGCCGTTAAGGAGGGTTATTACGACGTCGTTATCGGAACCCACGCCCTCATCCAGGAGGGGGTTGAGTTTAAGAACCTCGGCCTCGTCATAATAGACGAGCAGCACAGGTTCGGCGTGAAGCAGAGGGTTGAGCTCAAGAAGAAGGGGAGAATGCCGGACGTTTTGGTTATGACTGCAACGCCGATTCCGAGGACCCTTGCAATGACTGCCTACGGAGACCTTGATGTTTCCGTAATTGACGAGCTTCCAGCGGGAAGGAAGCCGATTAAGACGAAAATCGTCTTTGAGGACGACAGGGAGAGATTGGTTGAGTTTCTGAGGAAGGAGCTCTCTCAGGGGAACAGGGTCTACGTTGTCTATCCACTCATTGAGGAGTCTGAAAAGCTCGAGCTGAAGGCTGCAACGGAGATGTTCCACTACTGGAGCGAAAAGTTAAAGCCCCACTCGGTCGGTCTCCTCCACGGGAGGATGAAGCAGGAGGAGAAGGATGAGGTAATGGAGAAGTTTAAGAGGGGGGAGTACTCGGTCCTCGTTTCAACCACCGTCATAGAGGTGGGTGTTGACGTTCCGGAAGCGACCGTTATGGTGATTGAGCACGCCGAGAGGTTCGGATTGGCTCAGCTCCACCAGCTCAGGGGAAGGGTGGGAAGGGGAGACAGACAGTCCCACTGCTTCCTCGTTACCCCGAGGGATGTTGGAGATGAGGCAATTAGGAGGTTAAAGGTTCTTGAGGCGACAAACGACGGATTTAAGATAGCAGAGGCCGACCTTGCCTTTAGGGGACCGGGGGAGATTTTCGGAACGAGGCAGTCCGGACTGGGGGACTTTAAGGTTGCAGACCTCAGGAGAGATTACGAGATACTGAAAGTTGCAAGGGAAAAGGCCGAGGAGTTGGTGTCTAAAAATCCCCAATTGGAGGGCCTTGATAACCTCAAAAAGCTCATGAAGCTGAGGTTTGGAGAGAAGTTTGACTTGGTAGAGGTAGGTTAGTAGGTCCTCTCAACTATGAAGTCTGCAACCTCGGAGAGAGCTCTCCTGTAATCGGAGTCGGGAAAGAGTTTTAGGAGCTCCTTAGCCCTCTCAACGTACTCCCTTGCAAGTTCAAAAGTTTTACCGTCGCCTCCCCTATCTAAAACCAGGTTCCTTACCCTCTCAATTTCCTCCTCGGTAGGTTCAACCTTTGAAAAGACCTCCCTGACAAGGTTCCTCTCGTCTTCGTTGAGTTCCCTCCAAACCGAAAGGAGCGGATATGTTACCTTGCCCTCCCTTATGTCATTTCCGGAGGGCTTTCCTATCTTCTCTGACTCCAAGACGTAGTCAAAGGCGTCGTCAACGAGCTGAAATGCGTATCCTATGAATTCCCCGAACTTCCTTAATGCTTCCCTCTCCTCACTTGAGGCTCCCCCGACCAGAGCTCCACTCTCACAGCAGGTTGAAAGTAGGGATGCCGTTTTCCTGTATATAACGTCAAAGTAGTAGTTCTCGTCAACGTCAACGTTTCCCACGTTTTCAAGTTGAAGGAGCTCTCCCTCAGACATCTCCTGAACGGTCTTTGCCGCTATCCTCAGAACCTCCTCCCCTCCGTAAACGGCCAGGATGTAGATGGCCTTTGCAAACATGTAGTCTCCCACCAAAACTGCGACGTCGTTTCCGAAAACTCCGTTTACCGACGGTCTCCCCCTCCTGAGCTTTGCTCCGTCAACTATGTCGTCGTGGAGTAGGGTTGCGGTGTGCATGTACTCCATTACCGTCGCAACGGGAATCAACCTTTCGAGGGGAGCTCCCACCAGCTTCCCCGACAAAATCGTAAGTCCGGGCCTTACCCTCTTTCCGCCGCTGTCCAGTATGTATCCTCCGGCCCTTAAAACGAGGGAGACCTTACTTGAGAGGAGCTCCCTTGAAAACTCCTCACTCCTTTCCAGCTCTTCTCTTATAACTTCAAATGGCTTAAATATCTTCATCTCCACCTTACTTAACTGGAATGTTACGGCTTCCGGGTTTAACTAAGGGTTCGGAGCCCTCCTTACAGAGTGGGCACTCCTCCGGCCTGTAAACGGGAACCTCCAACCTCCAGAGGGTCTTAAAGGGAACGCCGAAGTCAACGCTTCCGCCGCTCCTGTCAACGAGGCTTCCCACGGCAACGACCTCTCCGCCGTGAGACTTTACAACCTCAATCGTTTCCCTCGTTGACTTTCCTGTCGTGACCACGTCCTCAACAACGACTGCCCTCTCGCCGGGCTTTATCTCAAATCCCCTCCTTAAAGTTAACTCTCCGTTAACCCTTTCGGCAAAGATTCCCCTGACCCCGAGGTGTCTTGCCGTTTCGTAGGAGACTATAATTCCCCCGATTGCCGGTGCAATTACGAGGTCGTAGTCAACTCCCAAGTCCCCTATTCTCTCTGCAAGCTCTTTGCACAGGATTTCAGAGTATTCGGGATACTGAAGAACCTTTGCACACTGGAGATAGTAGGGGCTGTGGAGACCGCTTGACAGCAGAAAGTGTCCGGTGAGAAATGCATCGGCCTTTAGGAATATCTCCTTTATCCTATCCTCGGTCAGCATTTCGTCCTCCGACGGTTTTAATATTTTAAGAAAAATAAATTCTGTTTTGGGAAATTTATCCAAAAAGGGAGATTTTGAAATGGAGTTGAGGGAAGAGGTTTTAAAAGCGGCTGAGGAAATTAAGAGTGAGGTCATCAAGTGGCGGAGACACATCCACATGTACCCGGAGCTCTCAGGAAGAGAGTTTAACACCGCGGAATTTGTTGCAGATAGGCTGAGGGAGTTTGGAGTTGATGAGGTAGTGGAGGAGTTTGCCGGTTCAACGGCCGTTGTCGGTCTGATAAGGGGGAAGGGAGATAGGACGGTTGCCCTGAGGGCCGACATGGATGCCCTTCCGACTGAGGAGAAGACGGGGAAACCCTATGCATCAAGGGTAAAGGGGATAATGCACTCCTGCGGGCACGACGCCCACACTGCAATGCTCTTGGGAGCTGCAAAGGTTCTCTGTAGCTTAAAGGAGAGGCTCAACGGAAACGTTAAGCTGATTTTTCAACCCTG
>CAZEDJ010000060.1:0-7324 GCA_964511045.1 uncultured bacterium | reverse complement strand
GTTGTAGGGAGGAGAATTCCGATTAGTGGCTCCTCCTCTAAGAATTTGATTGATTCCTTAAACTCGCTCAACTTTAATCGTTCAAGGTCCTTTAGGAATTCTGTGTGGTAGCCCAAGTCCTCCATGATTCCTAGCGCAAAGCCTATTGAGTCGGCCTCGGCCTGGCCGTCTTCCCTTGAAAAGAGCTCACTCTTTCTCAGCTTTCTCTTTTCGGAGTTAAATTGCCCCTGGTGGAGCTCCAAAACCTCCTTTAAAACTTCCCTCGTTTCGGAAATTGCCCTCTCTACGTTGTCCGTTGAAATTCCAATCAAAAAGTTTGCCCCCAGGAGGAGGTTTTGATAGTTTGAAGAGGCCGAGTAAGCAATGCCCTTTTCCCTCAAGTTTCTAAAGAGGAGGGAGCTCCTTCCCGATGAAAGGAGCGAGTCCAAGAGGTCGTAATTTACATCCTCCCTTCCGGCGGGTTTTAGCTTCCAACCTAAGAGAACGTAGGGAACGGACACCGCCGGATGCTCCAACTTAAAAGTTTTGGGCTTTAAGGGACTCTTTTCCACAGGAGGAGTTGGGGGATTTCCCCGTCTTTTAAACGTTTCTAACACCTCCTCGCACTTTTTAAAGACTCTATCGGCCTCAACGTTTCCACACACTACTAAGGTTATTCTCTCTGGGGTGTAGAGTTCCTCGTAGAATTCCCTAACGATTTTTGAGTTAAACCTCGAGACTGTCTCCCTAAATCCCAATATTGGATACCTGTAGGGTGCATCTTCGTACATCTCCGAGAGGAACTTTTCGGTAAACAGCTCGTGGGGGTTATCCTCATTTCGGGATATCTCCTCAAGGACTATTGGAATCTCCTTCTTAACCATCTCCTCGGAAATGGACGGATTGAGGACCAACTCGGAGAGAACGGAAAGTGCAGTTTCCCAGTGTTTGAAGGGAAGGTTAACGTAGTAGTAGGTGTAGTCGTATGAGGTTGCTGCGTTTATCTCCCCTCCCAGCGATTCTATTATCCTGTCTGCACTTCCGGGTGGAAGCCTCTCACTTCCGTTAAATATCATGTGCTCCAAAAAGTGGGCTACCCCCCTGTTTTCCTCACTTTCGTAAGAGGCTCCCGCTTTTATCCAGAACGAAACCGTTACGGAGTTAAGGTCTTTTCTCTCCCTTACTGCTACCTTTATCCCGTTTTTTAGACTCTCTACCGTTACCATGGGCTCAATTATAGATTAAATTTCCCTAACCGGAGGAGTTGTGAAGGCTCTCGTTTTGGGAAAGGGAAAGAGTGGACTTTCAGCCGGAAAGTTACTGTCTCGTTTGGGTTTTGAGGTTTCTTACTTTCAGGACGGAGACCACATTGGCGACCTCAATTTTGACTTTGCCGTAAAGTCTCCCGGTTTTCCCCCAGAACATTTTTTAATTAATCAGCTAAGAGACAGAGGGGTGAAACTTATCGGTGAGGTAGAGCTTGCCTATCGCTTCTCGTCCGGAAGTATCGTCGGGATAACGGGAACAAACGGAAAGAGCACTACAACGGCACTTATCCACGAAACTCTCAAGTTAAACGGACTTAAGTCATTCATAGGCGGGAACTTCGGAATTCCCTTTTCCGAGTTTTGCCTTGATACCGACGATGATTCTGTTTCTGTTTTGGAGCTCTCCTCATTTCAGATTGATGACCTGACTTCCTTTAAGGCCGACGTTTCCGTGATACTTAACGTCACTCCCGACCACCTTAATAGATACGGCTCCTTTTCAAACTATCTCGGTTCAAAGTTGAGGGTCTTGGAGCTCTCGGACTTTACCGTCCTGAACCGAGACGATGATAACCTCGGGAAGTTGAGGGGAGACGGCCTCCTCTTTTTCAGCAGAAAGGAGCCCGCCGATGCCTACTTTGACGGGGAGTTTCTCGTTTCGGACGGCGTTAAAATTCCCGTTTCGGAGCTCCCCCTAAAAGGCGTCCACAATGTGGAAAACTACCTTGCCTCCCTCCTCGTCCTGAGACTCCTTGGGCTGAGGGAGGATGAGATACTTCTCGGTTTTACCTCCTTTAAGGGGCTTCCTCACAGAACGGAGTTTGTTGCGGAAATCGGAGGGGTTTCCTTTTTTAACGACTCAAAGTCCACAAACGTTGATTCTCTGAGGAAGGCTTTAGAAAGTTTTGAGAGAATCGTTCTGATAGCCGGCGGAAGTGACAAAGGATTGGACTTTTCACCGCTTAAGGGAATCGTAAAGTCCAGGGTAAAGTCTATTGTGGTTATCGGAGAAACCTCGGACCTGTTCGTTAGAACCTTTAAAGACGTCGTTCCGGTTCTTAAGGCCGGTTCGATGGAGGAGGCGGTTAAAGAGGCCTTTAAGTTGGCCGAAAGGGGGGATGTCGTTCTCCTCTCCCCCGGGTGCGCCAGTTTTGATATGTTTGAAAACTTTGAAGAGAGAGGAGACTCTTTTAAAAGGGCTGTTAAAGAGCTGGAGGTAAAGTTTGGTTGATAGGCGGTTTTACGGTTTAGTCCTCTTTTCCATTTCAGTTCTCCTGTCCCTTTTGGGAATTGTCTTTGTCTACACCGGTAGTTACTTTTGGTGTTTAAAACAAGGAATTCCTCCCTACTCCTATGCCCTCAAGCAGGGAGTGGCATTGATTGTCGGTATCCTTGCCAGTCTCTTTATTTATAGGTTTCTTGACTACGGAAAATTAGTTAACCAGAAAATTTTACGATTAATCTACGCAACGGCAATGATACTGTTAGTCGCCGTTTTAATTTTCGGGAAGGAAATCAACAACTCAAAGAGCTGGATTATCATCGGCGGTTTCTCCATTCAACCGGCAGAAATCTCAAAGATACTGCTCATAGTATTCATTTCAGCGTACCTAAAATACAGGTGGTACGACATAAAAAACGACTTTAAGGTATTCCTAACTTTTATAACGATAGGCCTCTTCATCCCGGACCTGCTCATTCTCGCGGAAGGAGACTTAGGCTCGGCAATGATACTCTCAATGTCGGTCTTCTCAATTCTCCTCATAACGGGACTAAACTACAGATACACCCTCATACCGATAGGTGCAGGTCTTGCCCTGTTTACCACAGCAGTCATCACAGCTCCATACAGACTAATGAGAATAAAAATACTCATACACCCTGAGGAATACATCCAAACGGCCGGAAAGTACAGCAGCTATCAGTTAGTCCAAGCCTTTATAGCCTTTGCAAAGGGAAAGCTCTTAGGAATGGGGATAGGGGAGGGAATACAGGCTAAATTCCAGTTTCTCACATACGCGTACAGCGACTTTATGTTCTCCCACATAGCAGAGGAGGTAGGAGCCGTAGGAGCGATAACAGTAGTCCTCCTCTTCGTACTTCTCCTCTACTCAGGCCTGTCAATAGCCGACAGAACGGATGAAGAGGTAGGTAAGTACTTAGCTCTTGGACTTTCAACCTACATATTTCTACAGGCAGCAGTCCACATCGGAGTAAACATAGGTTTACTTCCTACAACGGGAATAACACTACCGTTTATGAGCGCGGGAGGGAGCTCCCTAATAGCAAACTTCATTGCCGTCGGAATTTTAATGGGAATTTCAAAGAGCCTTCCTCCCGAATCAAAGGTAAAGGTAAAGATGGTAGGAAAGGGGAGGTACGCTTAGTTGAAGTTTCTCTTAGCCGGAGGAGGAACGGGAGGACACTTTTTTCCGGCACTGTCAGTTGCCGAGGAGCTCCTAAAGAGGGGACACGAGGTTCTGTACATCGGCTCCTTGAGGGGAATAGAGAGTAAGGAAGAATTCCCTTCAAGGAAAGAACTTTTAGATGTTTCAGGGTTTGTCGGAAGGGGCTTTAAAGGGATAGTTGGCTCCTACAAATTCCTAACTTCTTCTTTCAGGGTATGGAAACTAATAAGGGAATTTAACCCCGATTCAGCAATAGTTTTCGGAGGGTACTCCTCCCTTCCGGCAGGAATAGCATCCCTCCTATCCGGTTTACCCCTCTTTGTTCAGGAACAAAACTCTGTTCCCGGAAGGGTTAACAGATTCCTATCCCGCTTTTCTAAGGAGTGTTTTTTGGGTTTTCCCTTCTTTTCCTACTTTAATAAACCATCAATTTTTACGGGTAATCCAATAAGAGAAAAAATAAAGAAATCAAGAAAACTCAAAAAGAAAAAAATAAAAGAAAAGCTAGGACTCAACACAGAAAGAGAGACCCTCCTAATCCTCGGCGGAAGCCAGGGAGCTCTGTGGATAAACGAGAAAATTTCAGAGCTCCTACCCCAACTGGCAAACTTAAAGATTCAGGTAATCCACATAACAGGAAAGAACAAAAAGGAGAAAGAACTTAAGGAAAAATACAGGGAGCACGGAATAAGAGCCCTCGTCCTTCCGTTCTACAAGGAAATAGGGGAGCTCTACAGGATTGCCGATGCCGCGGTGTCAAGGGCTGGAGCTCTCGCAATCTCCGAAATGGCAGTATTCGGAATTCCAACCATTTTAATTCCCTTTCCCTACGCAGCCGACAACCACCAGCTGAAGAATGCAAAGTACATAGAGGGTATCGGCGGAGCTCTCTGTAGGACTCAGGAGGAGTTAAGCGGGAAAACTCTCTTTGAGGATATAGAGAGAATCCTCTTTGATAAAATCCTGAAAGACAAGTTAAAGGAGAACTTTCTCAAGTTTGCAAGACCTAACGCTGCTTCGGAGATAGCAGAGAGGTTATGCGAAGAAAGAGATTAATTGAGGCTGCAATATTCCTCTCTCAGAGCCCCGTAACGGTATCGGAGCTCTCTGAAAAGTTTAATTTAGAGGAAGAGGAAATCTTAAAAATTATAGAGGAGCTCCAGACAGAATACGGGGAGAGGGGAATTCAGCTCAAGAAAATTGCCGGCGGATACAGATTTCAAACGGCTCCGGATTTAGCAGAGGAGCTAAAGAGGTTTGTAGAGGACAGACCCATAAAGCTTTCAAGACACCTCTTAGAAGTCCTATCAATAGTTGCCTACAATCAACCCATAACGAAAAAGGAGATTGCGCAGATAAGGGGGCAGAACCCCGACGGAGCCCTAAAGTCCCTTATCGAGAAAGGTCTAATAGAGGTAGCCGGCAGAGCTCCCACACCGGGAAGACCGAAGCTCTACAAAACAACGAGGGAATTCCTAATCCACTTTGGACTAAATTCATTAGATGAACTTCCGGAAATCAACTTAGAGGAAGAAATTGGAGAGGATACAGGAGGCAGTTGAACTCATATACGAGGACGAGTCCCTTGCCGAGTGTTGTGAGGACGTCCTCCCGAAAATAGAGGAGCTCTTAATAGAGCTTGATAAACTCCTACCAAAAAGCATTGATACAGAATTTTTCCTTGAACTTGCAAGCACAATTAGGGTAAACTTAATCTCAAACCCCGACTACAAAAAAAGATTTCTGGAGGGAAATATGGGTGTCATAACTGTTACTTACGAGCTCGGTTCAAACGGCCTTGAAATTGCGAGAAAACTGGGAGAGAAGCTTAACTATAAAGTTGTCTTTTCCGAAATACTTTCAGAAGTGGCGAAGAGGTTGGGAGTCCCTGAGTGGAAGGTGGAGAACTTCAACGAGTTTAAGTACGTTCCCTCAAAGCTATCTCTCTTTGACCTGTTTCAACTTGACAAGGACCTGATAGATTTCGGAGCTCTGTTTGGAGAGAAGAAAAAGGAGATAACGTTTGAGGAGTTTAGAGAGGCCTTGATAAAAACAGTAACGGCCTTTGCAGTCTCAAACAACGTAATCATAGTCGGACACGCTGCGGCCTGCATCCTTCAGGAATATCCGAACTCCTTCCACTTAAAGGTGGAAGCCCCCTTTGAGGACAGGGTTAAAACTTACTCGCAGAACACCGGAAAGAGCATTGAGGAGGCCGAGAAGGAGCTCCGCAGGATAGACGAGAAAGAGGTTCTCTTCTACAAGGACATCTGCGGTGAGGACATCAGGGAGATTAACCTCTTTCACCTTAAACTGAACTCCTCAAAGGTTCCAGTTGAAGCGGCAGTAGATATTTCACTCAGCGCCTTCAAACTCTTGGTAGAGGCGTAATTTGGTTTCGCTGGGCCGTAGGGATGCACTGATAATTGTTGACATGCAGAACGACTTTATGCCCTGGGGAAGTTTGCCCGTCCCCGGGGCAGATAGGATAATACCGGTAGTTAACTCATACATAAAACTCTTTGAAAAGAAAGGTCTTCCGATATTTGCCACAAGGGACTGGCATCCTGAAAACCACGTTTCCTTTGACAGGAACGGTGGTCGCTGGCCTCCACACTGCATCCAGTGGAGCAGGGGAGCAGACTTTGCAGAGGGGCTAGAGCTCCCTCCCGAAACATTCATCATAAACAAGGGAGACCGCCCCGAGTTGGAGGCTTACTCCGGATTCCAGGGTACTCTACTCAATGAACTCTTAAGGGAAAGGGGAGTAAGGAGAATTTTCGTCTGCGGTGTTGCAACTGAGTTTTGCGTTAAGAATACCTGCATTGGAGGTCTCAATCTCGGTTATACGGTGATACTCCTAAAGGATGCGGTAAAGGGAATAGAGGAAGGGAGCTCCGAAAAAGCGATTGCGGAGCTCCTTAAATTGGGCTGTATTGCCGTTAAAGAGGGGGACTTCCTTCCTTAGTTTTCTTACTCAAGGTCCTTCAGTATGTCGTCAATGTTTATTATTTGAGCAGGGTCAACCGGGGTTCCCGGTTCAGAGATGCTACTCGTTGAAAATCGCTCCCTCAGAGCTCTTCCCTTCTCGTCAAACCCTGTAGCAATTACAGTCACCCTTATTGAGCCTTCAAGATTTTCGTCAATGGTAACTCCAAAGAAGAAGTTTGTATCGTCCCTCTTTGTCCTCTCCTTTATGAGACCGGCAGCTGCATGGGCCTCGTCAAGAGTCAGGTCGTTTCCTCCGCTTATGTTAACAAGGATTCTGCTTGCTCCTTCAACCTGAACGTTTTCAAGGAGGGGGTTGTCTATTGCCTTCCTTGCGGCCGTCAGAGCTCTGTCCTCACCGTCGGCCTCACCCGTTCCCATTAGAGCATATCCACCGCTGTGCATGACGGACTTAACGTCTGCAAAGTCAAGGTTTATAAGCCCCGGCTTTGTTATCACCTCCGTTATTCCCTTAACCGCCTGGTAGAGAACGTTATCGGCCAACTTGAATGCGTCTATTATGTTTATTCCTTTAGGGGCTACGGTTATCAGTTTTTGATTCGGAACAACCATTAAAGTATCAACAAACTCCCTCAGTCTCTTTATCCCCTCCTCGGCATACTTCATCTTTCTCCTGCCCTCAAAGTCAAAGGGCTTCGTTACAACTCCAACCGTCAAAAT
>CAZEDJ010000059.1:0-7391 GCA_964511045.1 uncultured bacterium | reverse complement strand
TAAACCTCAGAAACCTCCCTCCTCTCCTCCTCGGTAAAGAGGGGAACGTTGTAGGCACCGGGAATGTGAAACTCCTCAAACTCAGCCCTCGTCCTCACATCAACAAACTTAAAGTTCTTCTTAAGGGCCTCCTCAACTGTTATCTCCCTGACTAACTCCATCTCACAACCCTAAAAACGGCCAAACCAAAGGCTCCAAAGGGAGAGTTAAATCCGACCTTCCTCTCAATCGACTCATTTACAAAACTTCCGATGGAAAAATTAAGCGTAGTTAAGAACTTTTCCAGCTTCAATCCCTTTCTGCCTACAGAAGAGGCGTAAGAGGCAAGGGCTTTAATCTCCTCAATCGTAAGAAAGGAGGAGGGAGAGTAGATGGAATTGACAAAGAGGGACTTTGCCATTCTAAAGACATTTAGAAGCGAGTATTTGTTTAAAAAGGCGACCGCAAGGGACTTTCTTGAAACCCTCAGGGCTTCAAGGAAGGCCTTTTTTCTGTCCGAGATGAACTCCAAAGAGGTAACAAAGTAGGTGAGGTCAAAGGTATCCTCACGAAACGGAAGGTAGAGGGCACTTCCCCTAACGAGTTTTCTCAACTCCTTTTTCCTTGCCTGAAGGAGCATGTCGTAGGAAAGGTCAAGGCCTACCGGTTCTGGAAACCCTGCATCCCTAAAGACCTTCATCCAGATTCCCGTCCCGCAGCCTACCTCTAAGGAACTCCCAGAGAGGTATTTGGAAAGCCCCTTTAAGAGGAGCTCCCTCTCAAGCGAGAAAACTACCCTGCCGAAGGGAGTCTCAAAGAACTTGTCGTAATTTGAAGCTACCTTTCCCGTAAAGGGATTACTCCCCAAGGGCTTCCCTCCCGGTTATTCCCCTAAAACCCAACTCTCTTATTATGTCGTCCATGTCGGCCGAGGTTATTCTGACCCTGCTGTGGACTTCCTTTAGGAGAAAGTTGTATCCCGAAACGTCGTAAAACCTCATGAAGGAGACGGCCTCCTCAACCGAAAGGTCACCGAAGAGCTCCACCTTATAGACCCCTTCCCTCAACTTCAGAAAGAACGTCTTAAACCTAAATTGACGAAACACATCGTCAAAACCTCCCGGAAAGCGAAACTTCTTCTCCCTCTCTATTGAAAACTCAACAGGCTCAGAATATCCGGGAGGAGGCTGAAAGAGGTTTAAAACCGCTATGTCGGGAAGGACGGAATCAAGCTCGTAGATTCTTGAGCTTGACTTCTTTGAAACCGAAATGAGATACTTGCCCTCCCTGTACGCCCTTTCAAGGAGCCTGTACACCGTGAGGAGGTATTCCAAGTACTCAAGGTAACCGCAGGCCACAACGTACTCCTCACCCGAAAACCTCTCGGAAATCCTCCTGTAGAGCTCCTTAGAGTTTATCGAATCTTCGGAATAAAGGGACGAGAGCTCCTCAAACAACTCCTCAATAAATTCGCCAATCTCCCTCTTCCTCTCAACCTCATAGAGGAAGACATTGGGGCGGATGAGAGCTCCAACTATTGAACCGTCAAGAAAGAGGAGATTGGTCTTTGGGAGGGAAGAGAGAGCTCTCTTATACTCCAAAATCCCCATTAAACTCCTAAGACGCGCATCCGAATACTCCTCGGGCTTTAGGAGGTCAACGTCACCCACAATCTCCAACTCTTTCTGCTTACTTCCCTCAAATAAAAGAGAGGCGGCCCCGAGGGCGTAAACAACGTATCCAGCGTAAACCTTCTTATTTCTGCTTCCGTCAACCCCAACGGCACTAATCGGAGGAGACTCCTTCGGCAAACCACTCCTCCATATCCTCAAAATCCTCTCCCTCGCTTCATTCGTATTCCTCGGGGAAACATTCAGAACTCCCCTCTTCTTTACAGCTATCTCAAGGAGGACTCCCCTAATCGTCAATCTGTACCTCCAAACTGGAAATGAAACCTATTTTATAAAACTGCACAAAAGGAGGGAAAATGAAAAGGTTTACTCTCCCGCTTTTAGGGATACTACTCTTTGTATTGAGCTTGAGTCTCTTTCGGAATCCAAATAACCTTAAACCATTAGAGGAGAATTTCGTTAAACCAAAACCAGAACAAATCAAAGAAAATAAGTTCATAAAAGAACTTGAGTCTGACTTTAAACTTCAATACGACCTCTTTAAAAAATCAAAGGTTATCAACGGAAAGTACGTTTACAACAACGGAGTTTACGAGATAACCTTTACGATAGACCCAAAATTTCAGGAGAAAATTGAGGATGAGTTTAGGAAATTCAAGCTGAAATACGCCGCCTTTGTTGCCATTGAGCCCGAAACAGGAAGGGTAGTTGCAGCAGTTTCAAGCCTCAACTACCCCAATCTCTTATTTAAGAGGAACTTTCCTACGGCTTCAACGTTTAAAATAGTTACGGCTGCAGCAGCACTTGACACAGGACTTGCAGGGCCGGATACGGAGCTCCTCTGCGGAGGAGTGGGAGACTCCTGTTCGCCCTACGTTTGGCTCAACAGTAAACTACAGATTAAGAGAAAGTTCTCAGAAGCCTTTGCAAACTCGGCAAATCCATTCTTCGGAAACCTTGGAAGGTTAATCGGGAAGGAGGAGCTCCTTAAATACGCAAGGCTCTTTGGATTTAACAGGAGTGATTACAACTTTCCTTGGGGAAAGATAGAGGAACCTAAGGGAGACTACGAAATAGCCCTTACGGCAGCAGGACTCGGAAAAACAACATCAAGCCCGTTTCACGAAGCCCTAATAGCCCAAGTAATCGTAAACAGAGGAGTAATGGTAAAGCCCACGCTCATAGAGTCAATAAAGGACTTAAAAACGGGAAAATTGTACGGGTTAAAGCCGACCTCCATCTGCAGGGTGATTAAGGAAAAAACCGCCAAAGAGATAGAAAAGATGATGGAGTTAACTGTAAGCAGAGGAACGGTAGCAAATAGGAAATACTTCAGACTGGCAAGAAGGTACAGGGAACTGAAGATAGGAGGAAAAACGGGAACACTCTCAGAGCTCAGCTACCCCGAGGGGAGATGCGAATGGTTTACAGGCTTTATGGAATTTAAAAACAGAAAGTTGGCAATCTCCTCGGTTGCAGTAAACGGAAAACTTTACTACCTGTCGGGTTACGAAATTGCGGCAATTGCCGCAATGGACTTTGCTAAACTTAACATGAAACTCGCAAAGGAGGGAAGGAATGTGCATCTTCTGCAAAATCGTTAACGGAGAGATTCCCGCAAAGGTCGTTTATGAGGACGATAAGGTAATGGCCTTCCACGACATTAATCCCCAAGCTCCGGTTCACGTCTTGGTGATTCCCAAAAAACACATTTCAACGCTGAACGACATTGAAGAAGGAGACAGGGAGCTCATAGGCCACATATTTCTCATCATAAAAAAAATTGCAAAGGAATTGGGAATAGCTGAAAGCGGTTATAGGGTTCTCGTAAACTGCAATAGGGACGGAGGTCAGGAGATATACCACCTCCACTTTCACATCTTAGGAGGGAAGCCCTTAGGTCCGATGGTTTGCCGTTAACCCTTCTCCTTTCTCTTATTTTCATACATTTTTAAGTCCGCTTCCTCAAGGGCCCTCTCAAAGGGGTCCTCAGGAGACTTCCAAAGACTCCATCCGATTGAAACGGAAAGGGGATAAGGGAGAAACTTTCCACTGTTTAAGTTAAACCTATCAATATTATTTTTTATTCTGTTGGCGATTTTTTCTAAAATCTGCTCACTTGCCTTGGTAACTATAATAACGAACTCATCTCCTCCTAACCTAACGACGAAATCATTCCCCCTTATTGAAGAGACGAGAACTTCGGCCAACTTTTTTATGTAGAGATCTCCAAACTTATGACCGAAATTGTCATTTATCAATTTCAAGTTATCCATATCTACGTAAATAATACCTATTGGGAACATTTCCTTCCGGCTTTTTAGGAAGTTTATCTGCTCCCTTAAGAAATGTCTATTGAAGACTTCCGTTAGAGGGTCCCTAAATGCATAGTAGGCTATTCTGGACGGAACAAAGAGCTCTGCAAAGAAGTGAAAAGAATCTATTAAATCGTTAAAAGCATCAAACAGAGGCTGGAGGTCTTCTCTATCTTCTGGAGGAAATCTCTTTATAAAATTCCAACCTATCAATTCCTCAAGCCTTCCAAGAACCAAAAAACAATCATCCCTTTTTTCCTTTAGAGAAATCCTCCTCCTAAAGGCGTTCAAAAACTTCTCAGCCATAAATTTCAATAACTTCCTATTATGATAGCGGGAAACCTCCTGCCCAATCCTTTGGCAACCATAAAGTAAATCCTCTTCTGCTAAGGCTAAGAGTTTCCCATAAGAAATCCCTATTTCACCCGAAAGTTCCCTTAACCTGTCCCTTTCCCTCCGGGAAAGTTTATTAAAGCCCTGTCACCCGCCCGCCACACCGCAGAAAAATTCCTCACCATTATCGAAGTAGGTAAGAGGAATAACATAGGTTAACTTTCCGGCAAAACAGGTGTGAAGGAAGGGCTTATCTACCCTCTTTGCCTTTTCAAACCTCTTCTTTCTGTCTGCTTCACACCTTTCAGGAACCCTCTCGTAAATAGCTTGGCAAAAGGGAGTTATGAAGTCGCAGAATCGGAGCTCCCCCCTCTCATCCCAAACCATGGAGGATGCACAAAGATTGAGCATAAACTTTCTCAACAACCTCCCGACCTCTTCGGGAGGCATAACCTCGTCTAAAGGCTTTACAATCACTTTCTCATCCTTCTATTAAGTTCCTCTGCAATCTCATCCAAGGAAATATCCTTATCTACAAGGGCAACCATTAAGTGGTAAAGGAGGTCTGAAACTTCATAAATGGCCTCTTCTTTATTTCCGGATTTTAGAGCAAGGATTGTCTCTATCGCCTCCTCACCCACCTTCTGGAGAATCCTATCCTCTCCCTTTCTAAACAGCGAAGCCGTGTAGGAGTTTTCCGGGAGCTCCCTCTTTCTCTCCTCAATAATCTGGTAGAGCTCCTTTAAAACCTCTCCCAAGTTCATTTTCCCTCTTCCTCCGCGAGCTTTCTAAAGAAACAGCTGTACTCACCCGTGTGGCAGGCGACCCCGGTCTGCTCTACAACGTAAAGGAGAGTATCGCCGTCGCAGTCAAGGTATATCTCCTTTACCCTCTGAAGGTTGCCCGAGGTCTCTCCCTTTTTCCAGAGCTCCTTCCTTGAACGGGAGTAGTAGTGGGCAAAGCCGGTCTCAATCGTTTTAATGAGAGCTTCTCTGTTTGCGTAGGCAACCATCAGAACGGCCTTGGTATCGGCATCCTGAACGACTACGGGAACGAGCCCCTTTCCCTTATCAAAGTCAACCTTACTCAGAACTTCCTCAAAAACTTTCATTTCTCCTCCAAATTCTACCAAGAGACGCTAAATTTAACTCCTTCGTAATATGAGTGGTTTGTTCCGAGAGCTCCCAGGAGGGAAAACTCCCCCCTCTTACAGGGATTAAAAGAGAGGGAAATTCCGAACTCCTGAGCTAAAAACTTTCCAGAGAAGTTGTGGAGCCTATCGTAAATGAACCTCACCCTCGGATTGAACTTAAAAGAAATCGGCCTCTCAATGTAAGCCCTGAGGTACCTCTCGTCGCCTTCACCGGGCCTGATTATGAGTCCGTCGTTTCTCTGAAACTCCCTTATGCCAAACGTGGAAAACTTCTTAGAGTGGACCCTGTAACTCAGTCCGAGGAGATTTCCGAGGAATTCGTAGTTGAGTTTTATGAGAGCTCCCCACTCCCTCCCTTGACCGCTCCCCCACTCCTTGGAGAGGGAAACGAGAAAGTTCTTCCCCTTTAAAAAACCTGTAAGGATGGAATTTGAACGGTTCTTGTTTGAGATGAGAGTGTAGTTAAGGTGCTTCAGCGAAACGGAATAAACGCCAAATCCTTCATCGGCTTCGTGGTAGTAAGAACCGAGGCTAAAGAATTTTGATGAGTAGGAAATTCCCGGGAGAAAGTCGTTAAAGACGCCCCAAACACTGAAGGGCTGAAGCCCGAATTTGAACTTTCCGCGAATATAATTAAGCTCCTCAAGGTGCCAGAGTTTCCCGTGGTTTTTCTGATAGAGAAAGTTGTCGGCAGTATTTCCCCAGACGATGTAATCAACCTTCGTGTTCCTCCCCGTTGAGACTTTCAGGCGAAGGTTTTCTGAGGAAACTGAGAGTTTATAGGTAGTGTGCCAGTAGCCGATGTGCCTCGCCCTCTCCCACCCCTCATAACCAATCTGAGGTTTGTAGCTTTTCATAGGCAGGTCTGAATATTCCCCCCAAACCCGAAAGAAATTTTCTACATTGTAGTTAAAGGAAGGAATCTCTTTCGGAATCCTGATTCCCCACCTGTAACCGCCAAAGAGGGCGTAGGAATTATGAGAGCCGAGAGCTCCCCTCAAGAAAACCTCACCCTTTAAAAAGGGATACCAAACTTCACCGCCGAACTCGTTTCCTATCAAACTTCCCGCAGAACTCTCAACCCTCAGCAAATAGAGGGAGAGAAAACTAAAAGGTGAATAGGAGAGGGAGGCGAACCTAACCCCTGAAAATGAGGGCTTAAAGATTAGCCCCAAGTCCCTAACATCTTCAGAGTAGCCGTAAGAGGTTATTCCCTTCTCAGAATATCCGATGTTTAAACTTAAATTACCCAAAGTTAAACCTGAAACTCCTCCCGCTTTTCCGTTCTGGGAAAAGAGAGTTAATCGGAAGGCTTTCCCCCTATACTCGCCGAAAAATCCGTTCTTTGATACGGCTGGGAGCTCCCCCTTTGCATCCATTATCCTGTAAAGGCCAAAGTTTAATCTTTTCCAGTTAATCCCGAATACTGCTATGTCAACATCGTCCTCCTCTTTTGAAAAGAGGAGATACCTTCCCTCGTAACCTGCAATCTGATTCCAATAAACGGAAAAGCCTTCGGAAAAGTGATACTCAAAGCTCCCTCCCCAAAGGTAATCCCTAAAGATGCCCGGAACTCTGAACTCCTGCTTACCCACTTTCAAGTTTAGGTTCTTCCATATAAATCCCCTCCTAAAGAGGTAGATTTCCTTAACGTTAAATCTCCTCCAACTACCGGGAAACAGCTTATCTCCTTCAGAGGTAAAGAGATTCAGGTAAGGAACCTTTGGAGAGCCGCTCAAAACGGAGAGAAAGAAGTCAGCCTTTTTGCTCACTTTGAACTTTTGTCGGAGCTCCAGTCCGTAGTAGTATCCCCCCTTACTTCCTCTCCAATCCTCAAATCCCAATTGCCTTTTATAGTTCCCCTTCAGCTTAACCGTGTAAAATCCCGTCTCCCCGGAAAATTGAAGAGCGTTAGAGACCGAAGGCCAGAGAATGAAAAGGAGAAAGGGAAAAAGCTTCCTCATTCTCGTCTCCTAAAAG
>CAZEDJ010000058.1:0-7432 GCA_964511045.1 uncultured bacterium | reverse complement strand
CTGCCGTCTTTCTTGAGAGTCCGAACTCGTCCTCAAGGAAGGCAATTATCGGCATCGTTATGGCAACCGACGAGGTCGCTCCCGCAAAGAAGAGGAGGAAGAACCAGATAAATCCCAAAAAGTCTCCCCCCGTTAAGTTTGAAAATATGGCAGGAAGCGTTACGAAGGCCAAGTTAAAGGCTCCGCTGCTTGCAATGGAGGTTGCGTTTAAAACGCCAAAAAATGCAACGGCGGCGGGAATTGCAATTGAACCTCCGAGGATTACCTCGGCAAGCTCGTTAAGGGACGCAGCAGAAAGCCCCGAAGCAACGATGTCCTCGTCCTTCTTTATGTAGGAGGCATAGGTAATGATTGCTCCAAATCCGAGGCTGAGGGTAAAGAATACCTGACCTGCGGCAGCAAGCCAAACTTTGGGGTTTGAGAGCTCCGAAAAGTTGGGATGCCAGAGGAAGTCAAGACCCTGAACGGCCGTTCCGTGAGGCGTCTCAATTAGAATGACCCTGACCATCAAGACGAGGGCAAGTAGAAAGAGTGTAGGCATCGCAATCTTTGCAAACTTCTCAATTCCGCCGCTTATTCCGCGGTAGAGAATGAACCCGTTAAATGCCACGGTAATAAGGAAAAAGATGTAGGCAGAAATTGAAGGCCTGGTGTAGTTTTTCAGGAACTCCTCAAAGGGCTTCAGAAACTCACCCTGAGAGAGGTTTGGGTCGGGGTGGGGAAGGAGGCCGAGAATTGAGTAGAAGGAGTAACCCAAAGTCCAGGATTCAATGTATATGTAGTAACAGAGAACCACAAAGGGAACAAAGAGCCCCAAAACTCCTATGTACTTTGAAACGGGACTTCTCCAGAGGAGCTTGAATATTGCAGGCGTGGTTCCGTGACCTTTAGAACCGCCGTACCTTCCTATTGCCCACTCTGTCCACATCAAGGGTATGGCAATGACAATCATCGCAATCATGTAGGGAATCATAAAGGCTCCGCCGCCGTTTTCCGCCGCCTGAGTGGGGAATCTGAGAAAGTTACCCAGACCGACGGCGTTTCCCGCCATCGCAAGTATTAGACCCAAGCGGGAGCTCCAGTGTTCCCTAACAGCCATATCGTCCCCCGATTTTGTATAAATTGAGTGTTCTATTTTAAAACAGGAGGAGAAATGCGATACATCTTCGGTCCCGTATTTTCAAGGAGGTTAGGCTTCTCACTCGGAGTTGACCTCGTTCCCTACAAGGTGTGCAGTATGGACTGCCTCTACTGCGAGGTGGGGCCCACGACGGAGAAGACCCTTGAGAGGGCAGAGTACGTCCCGTTAGAGGGGGTAAAGAGGGAGCTCTCTGAGTTTCTATCGGGAAAGCCCCAAGTTGACTACATAACCTTTTCCGGTTACGGAGAGCCCACCCTCTTTTCCAAACTGGGAGAGATTGTAAGGTGGATAAGGGAAAGTTTCCCCGAATACAGAATTGCCCTCATAACGAACGCCTCACTCCTTCACAGGGACGATGTCATAGAGGAAGTTAAGGAAGTTGACCTAATTCTCCCCTCACTTGACGCCGCCACCGAGGAGACTTTTAAAAAGCTCAACCGCCCCGCCCCCGGCTTAACGGTTGAGAAAATTGTTGAGGGAATAAAGAAGCTAAAGGAGAGGAACAAGCAGGAAGTTTGGTTGGAGACCCTCTTTGTTAAGGGAATAAACGACAACTTGAGTGAAGTCAAAAGGTTAGGGGAAATCGTTTTTGAAATCTCCCCGGACAAGTGGCAACTCAATACGGTTGTCAGACCTCCGGCCTACGGAGTGGAAGGACTCTCTTACGGAGAACTCCAGAAAATTGCAGAAACCGTCAACTACCCGAAAACCGAAATCGTTGCCTATCCAGAGAAAAGGAGGGGGAAAATCAAAACGGGCAAATTGAAGGAGGAAATCCTCCAGATTGTAACGAGGAGACCTTGCCCCCTTGAGGAGATAGCCGATGCACTTGGAGCTCCAAAAGAGGAAGTTGAGAAATTGGTTGAGGAGCTGATAAAAGAAGGAAAGGCCGAGGAAATCCTTTACGGAGGGGAGCCATACATAAAGGGCTTGTTTGGCTAATTCTTTTCATCCTCTTTCCCCTAAACTCCCTCGCCCTTAAGATAGAGGTAAAGGAGGGAGTCTGCTTTGACGGCTCTCTAATTAAACAGATAGAGGAGGAATCCCCACTCGTCTGCTCCTACACAGACTGCTATGCGGTAGCGGAGAACCTCTTGGAAAACTTGGGATACAAAGTTGAGAGGGAAGGGGATAAGCTGAAAATTACAGATTACCAATTGGTAACAAATGTCAGAATTGAGGGACTAAAGGAAAAGCTCAAAAACGCAGAGAAGGTCATAAAGTTCCTCCTTCTCAAAAAGCCCTTAAGGAAGGAGAGCTTAGAGAGTGCCAAGGAGCTCCTTCTCCTCCAAATTCACTCCCTCGGCTACTCCAAACCGAAGGTAAGCTACACGGTAGAAAAACTTAAGTGTGGATATGAGGTAACGTTCAAAATCAAATCCCTCACGATGCGCCGTATAGAGAAAGTTGAGCTTCTGCTCAAAGGCGACAAGAGTTTAAAGCCCTTCATTGAAAAAGCCCTGAGAAAACTCATCAAAAAAGAAGCGGAGTATCCGAAACTCAACGAGGTTAAGGAAGAAATCATTAGATTCCTAATTGAAAAGGGCTACTACAATGCAAGCGTAAAGTTTAAATTAGTCCCCTCGGAAGAAGGAAAATCGTTAACTCTAAAAGTAGTCGTTGAAACGGGCAAGAAGTATTTAGTAAAAATTAGCGGGAACCGTCACTTTCCAGAAAAGGAGATACTAAAGTTAATAACTTTCAAAAAAGCAGAAGCTGTTGACCCATTTGAAATTGAAAATTCGGTAAAAAACATTGAGAACTTTTACAAGAACAGGGGATTTCCGTTTGTATCCGTTAGGGTCAAAGAAAAAAGCCAGGGAAATTTGGAAGTTATTGAATTTATAATCAATGAAGGCCCCTATGTAATAGTAAGAAAAATTGAGGTAAACTGCGAGGAGTTTAGAAACTTTAAACCTTTAAACAAACTTATAGGAAAACCGTTCTCCCAGGAAAAGATAAGACTGATAAAACAGAAAATCACGTCCACTTTAAAGTCTAAAGGATACCTCTCTGCAAAGGTAAGCTATACCGTTTCAAAAGACGGAGTTTTAAGGATTCTCATAGAAAAGGGGCCAAAGTACTTACTATCGGACATAGAGGTAGAAGGGGACCGCTTAAAGTGCTTTAAGAGGCCGGAGCTCCCGAAAACGTTCAGCAGGGAGCTGATAGAAAACATCCTGTCAAACATCTCGGACTGTTACGCATCAAGGGGATTTCCCGATGTAAAGGTAAACTATAAATTGGAGAAAAAAGAGAGAAACTCCCGCGTTCTCATCAAAGCCATAATAACAGTCAACCCGGGCAGGCAACACCGTTTTGGTTACATATTAATCAGAGGTTTAAAGAGAACAAAGTTAAAGTTTATTAAAAACCTAATTATCTTGAAGCCGTCCGAAGTCTACTCAAGGGAAAAGGTAGCCCGGCAGTACTCAACTTTAGCAAACAGTAAGCTCTTTTCACGAATAGAAATGTCTGAATACAAATACAGAAACGCAATTTCAGAGGTTATAGAAGTTACGGAGGGGAGCCTGCTACACTTAAACGGCTTTTTAGGATACGGTACAGACTATGGAATGGTATTAAACGGTTTCCTCAGTTCAACATCTCCCTTAGGATACGGCATTAAATTCCTCTCCTTTGGAAAGTACAGACAGAAGGAGGGATACGACGCAGTATTTAAGCTCATTAAACCTCAGTTTCCGTTTAGAAGGTGGAACACAGTATACTCCATCGTTAAAAAGGAACAAATCTACGAAAGCTTTAAGGCCGACAGGGTGATTTACAACTTTGAGCTCCAAAGGAGAAAGTCAAAGTCCTACTCGCAGAGCTTTAGGTTTGAAGTCTCAAGGGACAACATAAGAAACACATCAATAGGGGGAAAGAAGAGCTTTCTAAAGAGGAGCCTCTTCTACCTCCAAACCTACGACCGAAGGGACAACGTATCAAACCCTAAAAAGGGATTTCTATCAAAATTTAAATTCCAAATTTCGGGGCTGTTCCTCGGAGGAAATACCGACTACTTAAAGGGAGAGGAGAAGTTTCTCTACTTAATCCCCATCAGGAAAGAGGTGATTGCCGTTAGATTAAACGGCGGCGTCATTAAAACGCTCAGGAATAAACCCGTCCCGCTACAGGACAAGTTCTTCTTAGGTGGAGCCGAAAGCATAAGGGGTTATAAGTACGGAACGGTATCACCGAGGGACGATAAGGGAAACTACATAGGAGGCAAGGCTTACGGACTGTTCAGTTTAGAATTGAGATTTCCCTTAAGGGGGAACTTAGAGGGAGCTCTCTTTTACGACTCCGGTAGGGCGTTTAGAAAACTATCGGACTTTAAGCTCTCAAACTGGTACTCTTCGATAGGTTTTGGTCTGAGATACATAACGCCCGTGGGTCCCTTGCGCTTTGACTACGGCTACAAACTGAAGAAGGTACCGGGACAAGGAAGGGGAAGGATTCACATCTCCTTCGGATTCCCATTCTAAAGGGCTTCGTAGTAGGCTCTTTCAACGGCAAGCTCAAGCTCTTTGAAGAGCTCGCCCTTAACCTCTACTAAATCCCCCCTCTTTTCGTAGCCCGCAGCCATCTTGTGACCGCCACCTCCCAACTTCTTTGCCACTTCAGCTACATTTACTTTCCCCTTTGACCTGAGGGAAACCTTCCAGAAATTCTCCTCAATCTCCTTGAAGAAAACTGCAACCTCAACGCCGTCAATAGACCTCGGGTAATTTATGAAACCCTCTGCCTCCTCGGGATAGGCACCCGTCTCCTCTAAGAACTTTCTAAAAAGCGTTATGTGAGCAACTTTCTGCCCCAATGAGAATTCCAGAGTCTTTAGAACGAGCTCAAGGAGCTTAAACTTGTTAATCCTGTTTCTCTCAAAAATGTTTGAATAGACCCAGTAGGGCTCAACGCCCTTTTCAAGGAGCTCCGAAGCCACAGAGTGGGTATCGGGGGATGTGTTTGAGTAGTTAAAACCTCCGGTATCGGTGAGAATTCCCGTGTATATAGGAACGGCAACTGTTGTATCAATGAGGTCTGGAGAAATCAGCTTCATGATGTAGTATGAAAGCTCACAAGTGCTTGATATGTCCGGTTCAACTATAAAGAAGTCTGTAAAGGGCTCTGCCGTTATGTGGTGGTCTATAACGAGGGATTTTTTAGCAGGTATCCTCTCAAATCCGGTTCTCTTGGGGTCGGAGACATCGGTAATTATGACCCAGTCAAACTCCTCCCTTATCTCCTCGGCCGAGTCAACGTCCCTGACGTTCGGAAGAAAGTCAAAGAAGTAGGGAATTGAATCCCTATAAATAATCCGCACGTCCTTGTTCAGTTTTCTCAGAAAGTTGTACCAGCCGAGGGAGCTCCCTATGGCATCCCCATCGGGATTCTTGTGAGTAGTTATCAGTATCCTACCTTCCATAGACCTAATCAATTCGGCAGTCTCTTTTCTGCTTAATCTCATAACATAACCTCGGGGGAAATTACAAATTCAGGACGCGGAACAGTCCTTATCTTTATCCTCTTTCCTAAAAGGTGCTGAATGTAGCCGCTCGCCCTATTGAGCCTCTCAACAGCCCTTAAAACGTCCTCCTTTTTAAGCCCGGAGACAAAAACCGTAGCCCTTGAACCGTCCTTAGAGAGCTCAACACTTTGAATCGTGATAAATATGTTTTCAGGCAAGTCCACTTCCCTTCTCACTATGTCCGAAATTTCCCTCAACAGGAGGGACTTTAACCTCTCCCTTCTAATCCCTCTCATCTACTCTCCACTTACAGTTAACTCTTTAACCAAAACTGAAGGTGAACAGACATTACCGAGCCACTTCTGGTCGGAACCGACCTCAGTTATTCCAAACAGCAAGTCCCTGACGTTTCCCGCCACCGTCATCCCGGTAATAGGAGCAACTTTTTCACCCTCAACAAAGTAAATGCCGCTTATTCCTATTGAAAACTCGCCGGATATTGGATTAACAGTGTGAAGTCCCATGGCATCGGTAACTAAAATTACCTCCTTTGGTGTCTTTACAAGCTCATTGAGGTCCAACAGTCCCCTCTCAACGACCAAGTTTGTAATTCCCGAAGTGGGAAGAGACGAAATAGAAGGTCTGATGCCGTTACCCGTAGGATTGAGCCCCAACTTTTTAGCAGAGTAGATGTCAACCAAAAAGTTCTTTAGGACTCCCCTCTCAATGACTGCCTTCTTTCTCGTGGCAACTCCCTCATCGTCGTAAGGGCAACTTCCGCTTCCTTCGGGCTCATGGGGATTGTCGTAAACCGTTAAAACGGGACTTCCAACTTCATAGCCCAACTTATCCTTAAAAAGGGACTTCCCCCTTAAAACGTTAGTTCCTAAGAAGGCGGGAGAGAGAGCCTCTATCAATTCGGCAAAGACAACGTTCTTGAATATCACCGGTATCTTCCGACTTTTTATAGGCTTTGCTCCAAGGAGCTCAACGGCCGAAACGGCCGCATTAACGGCAACCGACTTGGGATTCAAGTCTTTAAAGAACCTTGAGGACTGGTAATCCCAGCCCATCTGAGAATCTCCGTTCTCCTCGGCGGCAAGGAGAACGCTGAGTGAAAAGTTTGTCGTAGTGTAGGAGAAGAAGTTATTGTTGGAGTTGTAGTAGTAAACCGTTGACTTAGAGTCGGAATAGCTTGACTTCCTGATTTTCCTTACCCTACTGTCGTAGTTAAGAGCTTCCCTCTCAAGCTGTCTTGCCAATTCCACCTTTTTTTCCATTGGAATTCCGTCAAACTCCTCATCAGAAAGGGGAAAGTCTATCTCACTGCTCTGAGGCATTGAGAAGAGGTAGTCATCGGGCTCCGAAGCCCTCGCATTCTCCCTTGCACACTCTATGGCTATTCTCACTCCGTCGTCCGATACGTCGTTTGTATATGCAAACCCGAGCCTTCCATCAATAACAACCCTCACCGCAATACCGCTTACCGTGGAAACCTTAATTCTGTCAACCTCTCCTCCCTTTACTTCAACGGAGCTCCCCCTGCCCTCAACACCGTAAATGTCGTAGTTTTCAACTCCCAACTTCTCTATGAGCTTTGCAGCCTTTTCAACTACCTTCAGCATCCAACTCCCCCAAGTTTTCAAAGAAGTTCCTCACCTCTTCCGGCCTTCCACAGCTCTTCTTCCCCTCAGTGCAGTAACCGAGATAGTAGCAGTTTGGACCTACCCTATTGAATAACTCGGGAAATTCCCTCCTCAACTCCCTCAACATCTCTACCGCCATGCTTCTAATCTCCCACTGAGCCCTTGAACAGGTTCTCA
>CAZEDJ010000057.1:0-7756 GCA_964511045.1 uncultured bacterium | reverse complement strand
GCACAGGCTATACACTCCTCCTTCCTTGAGACTTCCGTTTGGCTGTCCTTCTGAATCGTTCTGACGTAGTAGATTGTCTTAACTCCCCTTTCCCAGGCATACATAACGGTCTCATAGATGTCCTTTGCCCTTATTCCTAAGTTGAGGTTGAAGAGGAGCTCCATTGAAATCCCGCTGTCAACCCACTTTTGAATCGTTGAAATAACGTCAATAACCTCCTTCTGGTTCATATACTTGCTCTCCCTGTAAAACCAGAACCTCTCCTTTATGTAGGGAGGACATATCGGAACGGCCTGCTTCTGATTCTTGTCTATGTAGAACCTACTAAAGGGAGGAAGAACTCCCGGCGTTGCTCCCTGAAGGAGACCGGAGCTCGTGTTGGGAGCTATTGCAAAGAGCTGTCCATTCCTTATTCCGTATTTCTTGAGCTTTGAGAGGAGCTCCAGCCACCTCTCCTTGAGTCTGGTCTTTTCGGCAAGGTAGTTTGCATCCTTACCGATTATTACTCCCCTGCTCCAGTCTGACCCTTCGTAGGCGGGAAAAGCTCCCCTCTCAGCTGCAAGGTTTATACTTTCATCAATTCCGTAGTAGGCAATCTTTTCGTAGAGCTCGTCAATAACACTCAGTGAGCCCTTTCCGTAGGGAATCTCCCTCTTTGCCAGGTAGTCTGCAAGGCCAAGGGTTCCTATTCCTATCGTTCTGTACCTGTCGTTGTGGAGTTTGCTCTCGGGAATCGGGGGAGTAGTTAAGTCAATCGTATTGTCTAAAATCCTGACGGCCGTTCTGACCGCCTCCTCCAACTCCTCGTCACTCTCAATGTTTGAGAGGTTCACAGAAAGGAGATTACACGTGTGAACGAGGCCCGGCTCACCAATCTCTGAAACGATTTTTCCGTCCTTCATATAGGTCTTAAAGCCCTTAGAAGGCTTAAAGTTAGAAAAGCTCTCCATACAGAGGTTTCCGTTCCCTATGTAGCCGTCGTGCTTTAAGGGGTTTGTCCTGTTTGCAGTGTCCTTGAAGAAGATGTAGGGAAGACCCGTCGCAACCTGAGTCTTTAGTATCTCCTTTAAGAGCTCCTTTGCCCTTACCCTCTTCTTCAGCTTCAACCTGTCGGACTCGTTCTCAACGTGCATGTAGGCCTTTTCAAACTCGTCTCCCCACAGCTCGTAGAGTCTGTAGCCGAACTTCCTCTCAACCTCATACGGGTCAACCAGAAGCCACTCCTGGTCGTACTTTACCCTCTCCATGAAGAGGTCTGGAATCACGACCTGAGGAAATATGTCAAAGGCCTTCCTCCTCAAGTCTCCGTTTTCCGTTTTGAGCTCCAAGAAGTCAAAGATGTCAAGGTGCCAAACGTCCAATGCAACGGTAACTGCACCGGCCCTCTTACCCTCCTGGTTAACTGCAACTGCAACATCGTTGAGAATCTTCGTCCATGGAACAATTCCCCCGCTTGCTCCAAAGACCTTCTTAATCCAGGAACCTTGAGCCCTTATCCTTGATAGGTTGACACCGACTCCACCGGCCCTCTTTGATATTTGAGCAACCTGGTTTGCAGTGTACATAATTGAATCAAGGTTGTCGTCCATCGCCGTTATGAAACAGGAGGAGAGGTTTCCGTTAGGTCTCCTCAGGTTAATGAGGATGGGAGTAGCGAGGGAGAGCTTCTTTCCGGCTATGAGGTCGTAGAACTTCTTAACGGTCTCTATTCTCCTCTCCTTCGGCTCGTTTATTGCAAGCATGAGCGAGATTGTCATGTACATCTCTTGGGGGAGCTCTATCGGAAAGTCCTCGTAAATACAGAGGTAGCGCTTTGCAAGTAGGTTCGCTCCGGCGTAGTCGTAGAGAAAGTCGTAGTCCAGTTTGAGGTAGTTCCCCACCTCCTCAATTTCATCCTCAGAGTAACTTTTAAGTATCTCTTCGGTGTAGAGCCCCTTTTCCGTCAAGTCCTTAACTACCTTCAAATACTCCTTTCCGCCTCCGACGTAGGCGAGCTTGCTCGTTCCCCTCCTAATGGAAATCTCCTTGTAGAGGTTGAATATAAAGAGCCTGCCGGCCAAAATTCTCCAGTCCGGCTCCTCGGGAGTCGTGAGCTGAAGGGCGGTATTTATAACGGCCTCGTGAATCTGCCTCGTCGTTATGCCGTCAAAGAAGTGGAGCTTGAGCTTTGCCTCAAGTTTTAGGGTGTTAACGTCGAGCCCCTCAGAAGCCCAATTTATTACCTTTCTTATCTTTTTTATGTTTAGGGGCTCCCTCTTACCGCTCCTCTTTACAACCGATATTTTCTTCATTCTTCCTCCTTCCTCTCTTTTGGGAGAGTTCATTTTAAATCTTCACAAGAGGAAACCCAAACCAATCCCTTCATTTCTAAAACTTTTTGATTCTCCAGAATTTCACTCTTTCCTCAATCGGAAGTGAAAAATTAAAGGAAGGAAATCGGTTCTTTAAGCAGGGGTTCTCAACGGGAGCTCCTCAACATCTCAAGCGCAACTTTTACGGCCGTCTTAAAGCTCCCGGTGTCTGCAACTCCTTTCCCGGCAATGTCGTAGGCCGTTCCGTGGTCAACGGAAGTCCTCACAATCGGAAGGCCTATGGTGACATTAACGCTGTTTCCAAACCCCAAGAGCTTAATCGGTATTAACCCTTGGTCGTGGTACATCGAAAGGACGACGTCAAACTCTCCCTTTAGAGCTCTGACAAAAAGTGTATCGGAAGGAATTGGCCCAAAAGCATTAATCCCCAAGCTTTGAGCTTCCCTTACAGCAGGTTCTATCTCTTCAATCTCCTCCCTTCCAAAAATCCCCCCCTCTCCGCCGTGCGGATTGAGGGCACAAACGCCTATCTTTGAACCGGGAAGCGTCCTCTCTATCAGCCTTAACTTTTCAACAATTTCCTTCCTCTTTACAAACCGGGGAACCATTGAAAGGGGCAGGTGAGTGGTGAGGAGAACGACTTTGAGCCTTTCGTTTGCAAGCATCATTCCGTAACTCTTTACCTTAAAGAAGTGAGCCAAAAACTCGGTGTGGCCGGGGAACCGAAAGCCGGAGATTCTCGCTGCCTCCTTGTTTATCGGCAGGGTAACAATGGCCTCTATTTTCCCCTCCTCGGAATCCCTCAGAGCTCTCCTCAAAAATTCAATCTGCGCCCTTCCGGATTCCTCCGATACCTTCCCCACCTGAAATTTGACATCGGGAACAACGTCGCACAGTGAAACATTAGCGGGGAAGGACGTCGGAATTTTAAGGAGCTCCCCGTAAAACCTCAAAACGCCGCTTGAACCGTAAACGGTAAAGTCTGCCGGGAGCTCCCCCAAGTAGTGAAGCGACTTTAAGAGAACCTCAGGACCTATGCCCGAAGGGTCTCCGAGGGTAATTCCTACTCTTGGCTTTTCTCCCCTAATCCCTCAACCCCCTCAAGAGCAGATTCTGCCCTTTTAAGGAACTCAGAAGCTATCCTTTCGCTCAAGCTCTTGAGGTCGTTACTCAACTGTCTCAGCTTGTACTTGAGCTCAATATTTTCCTGTTCAAGCTCCTCTATCCTCTCCTCAAGCTGTGAGATTTTTCCCTCGTAATTCTTCACAGTCTCCTCAAAGAGGGATGAGATGTGAGCTGTAATATTCATCACCCTCTCTTTAAGGTCTTCCGGCATCTGAAACTCTCTATCCTTAACCTCCATTGCCACCCTCCGTTTCTCCGTTTTCAAGTTCTATGAGGTGCCCCATCTTCTCCTTCTTTGTAATGAGGTAGTCCCTGTTGTAATCACAAACGCCGACAACTATCGGAACCCTCTCAACGATTTCAAGGCCGTAGCCTTCCAATCCAATCAGTTTCTTGGGATTGTTCGTTAGGAGCCTGATTTTCCTCACTCCCAAATCCCTCAGTATTTGAGCCCCTATTCCAAAATCCCTCATGTCCGGCGGGAAGCCCAACTTCCTATTTGCCTCAACCGTGTCAAAACCGTGGTCCTGAAGGTGGTAGGCCTTTATCTTATTAACGAGTCCAATTCCCCTTCCCTCCTGCCTAAGGTAAACGATAACGCCTTTTCCTTCCTTTGAAATTACCTCCATAGCCCTGTGAAGTTGTGAACGGCAGTCGCACTTGAGGGAGCCGAAGACATCCCCGGTTAAACACTCAGAGTGAACCCTAACCAAAACGGGCTCGTTCTCGTCAATATCGCCCATAACGAGGGCTACGTGTTCCTTGTCATCAACTAAAGACCTGTAAGCGTAAATCTTCCACATGCCGTAGGCCGTTGGAAGGTTGGCCTCGGCCTCCCTCCTTATAAGGCTCTCCCTCTTCATTCTGTACTCTATGAGGTCGGCAATGCTTATGATTTTCAGTCCGTGCTCTCGGGCGTAATCTATCAGTTTCGGAAGGCGCATCATCGTTCCGTCTTCGTCCATAATCTCACATATAACACCGGCTGGATAGAGACCGGCAAGCCTTGAGAGGTCAACTGCAGCCTCGGTGTGTCCCGACCTCTTTAGAACACCTCCCTTTCTTGCCCTCAAGGGAAAAACGTGTCCGGGCTTTACAAAGTCCTCGGGCTTCGCATCGGGAGAAACGGCCCTCTTTATGGTTATGGCCCTGTCGTGAGCCGAAATTCCCGTCGTGGTTCCAAACTTGGGATGGGCATCAACGGAAACGCAGAAAGCCGTTTCCTTGGGGTCGGTAGGCCTTGGTGTCATCGGCTCAAAGTTTAGCTCGTCACACCTTTCCTCGGGAAGGGCAAGGCAAATAAGCCCCCTTCCGTACTTGGCCATAAAGTTAATCGCCTCGGGAGTTACTTTTTCGGCGGCAATAACTAAGTCCCCCTCATTTTCCCTGTTGGGGTCGTCAACGACGACGACCATATTGCCCTTCCTTATCTCCTCTATGGCCTCCTCAACTCTATCAAGGGGGTACTTTCCCTTTACCACTTAACTGCCCCTCTCAGTCAATACTTTATCTATGAGACCGTAGTCCTTGGCTTCTTGTGCACTCATAAAGTAATCTCTTTCTGTATCCTGCTCAATCTTTTCAACCGGCTTTCCGGTGTGTTTTGAGAGGATTTCGTTCAGCATCCTCTTTAGCCTTAAAATCTCCTTTGCGTGAATTTCTATGTCCGTTGCCTGTCCCTGGAATCCCCCCAAGGGCTGGTGAATCATTATCCTTGCGTGGGGAAGTGCAAATCTCTTTCCCGGAGCTCCAGCAGCAAGGAGAACTGCCCCCATGCTGGCCGCCTGCCCCATACATATGGTTACAACATCCGGCTTTATGTACTGCATAGTGTCGTATATTGCAAGCCCCGCAGTAACTACTCCTCCCGGACTGTTTATGTAGAGATAGATGTCCTTTTCCGGGTCCTCGGCCTCAAGGAAGAGAAGCTGAGCAACTATAAGGTTGGCAATGTGGTCATCTATGGGAGTTCCCAACATTATAATCCTGTCCTTGAGGAGCCTTGAGTAGATGTCGTAGGCCCTCTCTCCCCTTCCCGTCTGCTCTATAACTATCGGAATGTACTGGTTGAGAATTTCCTCCATAGGTTCCTCCAATCGGGTAATTTCAGAGAAAAGATATGCCTAAAATCAGTGGATGCTCCTCTCCTTAATCCTTTCCCTCTGAACCCTCTTTGCGGCTATAACTCCCTTCACGGAACGGATTGAGTTTATGACCTTTTGGAGCTCCTCCCTACTCTTAACGTCAACGACGAAGTCAAGGACCGCCCTTCCGGAAACGGAGCGGGTCGAAACGTTCCTTATGTTAATGTCGTGCTTTGAAATTGCAGAGGAAATCTCTGCAAGCATACCCGGTCTGTCCTCTGCCGAAACCCTAATTTTTGCCGGATAGACCCTGTCTGATGGGAGAAACTCAACCTTCAGTATCTTTCCGGGGGAGCTCTCCCTAACCTGCCTGACAACAACACAGTTTGCAGTGTGGATAACTATTCCCTTTCCGGAGTTTATCACCCCAACGACCCTATCTCCAGGAAGGGGGTGACAACAGTTGGCAAGGCTGACGGCTATGTTATCTATTCCGTCAACTTTAATTGCAACTTCCCCCCTCCTTGAGGAGGACCTCTTTTTCCTCTTGGGCTCTGACGGAAGACCCAAAAGCTTCCTTGCCGCTAAGTCCGGGTCAATCTTTCCGTAACCTACATCTATAAGCAGGGAGTCAATTTTTGAATACCCGAGCCCCTTTATCCTCTCAAGGGCATCCGGATTTTCCCTGACACTTTTAAGGGTTTCGCCCAACTTTCTGAGAGCTCTATCAACCAAACTCTCACCCAACCCCTTGGCCCTCTCATTCTCCTCCTTCCTCAAAAAGGACTTTATCGCCTGACGGGCCTTTGAGGTCTTCACAAACTCAAGCCAGTCCCTGTTCGGCCTCTCCTCACTTCCCGTTATTATTTCAACCCTGTCACCACTCTTTAGGGTGTAGTTTAGGGGAACGAGCTTTCCGTTAACCTTTGCAGACCTACACCTGTGGCCGACGGAAGTGTGAATTGAGTAGGCAAAGTCAACGGGAGTCGCTCCAACGGGAAGGGTCTTTATGTCTCCCTTGGGGGTAAAAACGTAGATGTCCTCGTTGTAAAGGTCGTTCCTGACGGTGTCTATAAATTCGTTGGGGTCCTTCTCCTCCTTAACCCACTCAAGCAGGTTCCTGAGCCAGAGGAACCTCTTTCTCTCGCTCTCTGTCAGAGCTCCGCCCCCCTCCTTATACTTCCAGTGGGCTGCAATACCTAACTCCGCAACCTGGTGCATCTCCCAAGTCCTTATCTGAAACTCAACGAACTGCCCCTTCGGTCCGACTACCGTCGTGTGCAGGGACTGGTACATGTTGGGCTTTGGAACGGCTATGTAGTCCTTTATCCTCCCGGGAACTGGAGTCCAGAGGCTGTGGATTATTCCCAAAACTTGGTAGCAGTTTCCAACGGTGTCCGTTATGACCCTTATTCCCGCTATGTCGTAGACCTCCTCAAAGGGAATGCCCCTCGTAACCATCTTCCTGTATATCCCGTATATGTGCTTAATCCTCCACTGAATGTCCCCCTTTATGCCGTTTCTCTCCAACTCCTCCCTCACCCTCTCTATAATCCCCTCTAAGTAGGGGAGAATTTTCTTCTTCTTCTCCCTCACCTTTCTCTCTATCATTGAGTAGGTCTTTGGGTCAAGGTACTTTAGGGAAAGGTCTTCAAGCTCGTTCTTTATCCTGTACATACCGAGCCTGTTTGCAAGGGGAGCGTATATGGTGAGGGTTTCCCTGGCGTTTCTCAGCTGGCTCTCCCTCTTCATGTGCTCAAGGGTTCTCATGTTGTGGAGCCTGTCGGCAAGTTTGACTATTAAGACCCTTATGTCCTCGGCAAGGGAAATCAAAAGGTTTCTAAAGCTCTCTGCGTCCTTTTCCTCCTTACTGCTGAAGTCGTAACCCTCGAGCTTGGTTACCCCCTTAACGATGAAGGCCACCTCCTTTCCAAAGAGCTCCTCAATCTCCTCAATCGTCGTATCGGTGTCCTCCACAGTATCGTGAAGGAGACCGGCAACAACGGTAGGAATGTCCATTCGGAGCTCCGCCAGTATGTAGGCAACCTCCGCAGGGTGGGAAAAGTAGGGCTCACCGGACTTCCTAAACTGACCCTCGTGCTTTTCCCTCGCAAACTCGTAGGCCTTCTCTATCTGCTTTAAGTCGGCATCCGGTCTGTACTCCCTTACCTTTTCTATAATTTCGCTGCAGCTTCTCATTAAATTTCCTTTTACTTTTGGTTAAACTAACTTTAA
>CAZEDJ010000056.1:0-7763 GCA_964511045.1 uncultured bacterium | reverse complement strand
ATTTTCAAGTGGTGCTGGCGGGGGGACTTGAACCCCCGACCTGGGCATTACGAGTGCCCCGCTCTGCCAACTGAGCTACGCCAGCTTCAGCGTAAAATTTACCTGAGAAATCTCAATTGTCAAGATTTCTTCTCCTCACAGTACCTCTCCAGTAGAGAAGGAACTCCCAGCTTGTGGATGAGAATAGAGGAAGGACAGATTCCTGTAATTGCGTAAAAGATGAGCATAAAACCTACAAAACCGGTAAAGTAGAAAAAGTACTTGTTTCCGGTTACGAGCCCCAAGATGACGCTTCCGAGGACGAAAGTTCCGGCAAGGAGAGAGGTTATCCTTTCAACGTACCAGCTGTCTGTTTTAGCCCTGTAGATTGCCATCTTCCACCTCCCCATAAATTTTCCTGCAGTTACCGTTTGAAAGTTCCTCTGCGGGAAGAAATCTATTTCCTGAACACACTCCCGAAAAGTCTCCGTTGAGGTTAAAAACGTATCCTGTTGAGGGACAACCCTTTTCGGAATCAAAGAGGAGGAAGGATAGCTTTCTTGGGGAATCGGGAACGGCTAAAATGTCGTACTTTGTTAAATTTCCCCTTTCCACTATAGAGGGAAAAACTCCCCTTACAGTATATTCTACTATGTAGAAACCATTACACAGGTAAGCAGTCTTTGGAGAAAACTTAAATCCCTGTAATTTTATACACGCAAATTCCCATTCAAGAGGGAAGAAGGTTAAGAGAGAGTAGTTTGCTGTATTACCGTTCTGTTCCAATTTTATAGGAAGGGCAAGGGCATAGCCTGTTCCTTTGTTAACCTTTATAAAGTAGTTGGGAATAATTTTCTTCAAATTTTCAAATTGCTTTTCCACATATATAGGAATTTCTGTTTGGTTACTTTCTGTTGAATTTTCTACATTTCTGTTTATTTCCCTATATGTGAATACTTTTAATTCAGACTTTTTGAAAAATGATTTATTAAGGCTGGAATACTTTGTGAAAATATACGTATTTATGATGATTATCAGTGAGAAAAAAATTACAATAAACTTAAAGAGGAATCTACTCAACCAGTTCCTCCAGAACTTCCCTTGCCTTTGCAGCAAGGGGTGACTTGGGGTTAACTGATATGCACTTCTTCAGAAATTTCTCTGCCTGTTTGTATTTTCCTTCACTTTTATAAATTCTTCCGAGGGCACAGTAGGGATATTGATAGTCAGGAGAGAGCTCTATTAACCTGTAGTATATCTCCTTTGCTTCCTCTATGTTTCCCTCCTTCTCTAAGATTTTGGCAAGCTCTACATAGGCCGGTACAAAGTCGGCGTTATTTCTTATTGCGAGGGAGAGCTCCCTCTTTGCCATCTCAAGGTTTCCTTCCTTTTCATGGAGGAGGGCGAGTCGGTAGTATGCCGCTTCGGGCGTAAGGTAGAGGGGATTGGAGAGGGCCTTCCTGTAAAACTCTTCAGCCTTTTTGTAGTTTCCCCTTTCCTCATAGACAATTCCGAGGTTGAGCCAGGCCTCTGAAAAGTTTTTCTTCATTGAAATGGCCTTTCTTATGTACTCCTCAGCCCTCTTTAGGTCGCCCCTTTTCAAGAAGGCCAGTCCTATTGCATTGTAAATTTTTGGGTCATCAGGTTTTAGCTTTTTGGCCTTAAAGAGGTAGTTTAGGGAAAGCGGGATTTCACCTAAATTCAGATAGGAGATTCCCAACTGATAGTAGCCTTCGGCCTTTTCCTCCCTTGAAGGCTTTTCTTTTACTGCTTGAGGAATAACGGGAGTGGGTCTTTTAACCTGCTCCTTTTTCCCGTTTCCAAAGAGAGAGACGCAGGAGGACAGGACGGGAATTGTGAAAATTAAGATTAACTTCCTCATGGTCTTCCCTTTATTAAAAAGAGGGCTTCCATTCTCGTAGGTTCGTTTCTCATAACTCCCTTTACAGCGCTCGTAACGGTGTAGGAGCCAGGTTTTTTCACTCCCCTCATAATCATACACAGGTGCTGGGCTTCAATAACAACCAAAACGCCCTTTGCTCCCAGCTTTTTCATAATTGCATCCGCTATCTGCTCCGTCATTCTCTCCTGAAGCTGAAGCCTCTTTGCGTAGACGTCAACTATCCTCGCTATCTTTGAGAGTCCGGTCACCTTGTTGTCGTTAGGTATATAGGCAACGTGGGCTTTGCCGAAAAAGGGGAGCATGTGGTGTTCGCACATGGAGTATATGGGAATGTCCCTGACTATTATCATTTCATCGTACTTTTCGGTAAAGAGAACGAGGTGATTTTCGGGGTCGTCGGAGTAGCCGGAGAGGATCTCCTCGTACATTTTTGCTACTCTCTTTGGTGTATCTTTGAGCCCTTCCCTGTCGGGGTCTTCCCCTATTGCCAAGAGGATTTCCCTAACGGCTTTTTCAATTCTCTCTCTGTCAAAGGTCAACTTAGGCCTCCAGCTGTGGATTGAGGTCAAAGCCCCCTAATTCCTCTTTTTTTTGAGAGCTCCCTCCCTTAGGCGGCTCCTTTGGGGATTCCCGGAGCTCCCCGTTTATTGCCTTGTCTATCTCATCTCCCGTTAATGTCTCCCTTTCAAGGAGAGCTCTGGCAAGGTTTTCGAGCTTATCCATGTTCTTTGATAGGATTTCCTTCGTCCTATTGTAGGTTTCGTTTATTATCCTCTTAACCTCCTTGTCAACGAGCTTCCTCATCTCCTCGCTTACCAGCTCAACGGGTTCACCGAACTGCTCCCTTATCTTAACAGCAATCGGCCCGATTTTCTCACTCATTCCCCACTCTGCAACCATCTTCCTTGCAATCTCGGTTGCCCTCTCTATGTCGTTTCCGGCGCCCGTTGAAATCGTTCCTAAGGCAAGCTCTTCTGCAACTCTTCCACCAAAGAGAACTGCCAACCTGTCAAGGAGGTATTCCTTCGTGTACGTGTATCTATCCTCCTCGGGAAGCTGCTGCGTAACTCCGAGTGCCTTTCCCCTTGGGATTATCGTTACCTTGTGGACTTTGTCTGCATTGGGGAGGAGCTTTGCAACGAGGGCGTGGCCGGCCTCGTGGTATGCCGTCGTTATCCTCTCCTGTTCTGAGAGAACCATGCTCTTTCTCTCTATTCCCATGGTAACTTTATCCTTTGCCTCCTCAAAGTCCTCCATCGTTATCTTTCCGTGGTTCTTCCTTGCGGCTATCAGTGCTGCCTCGTTTACGATGTTTGCAAGGTCTGCTCCCGAGAAACCGGGGGTTGAACGGGCAATTACTTCAAGGTCAACGTCCTCCGCGAGGGGCTTGTTCCTCGTGTGAATCTTCAGTATCTCGTACCTTCCCTTAACGTCGGGTAGGGGGACGAAAATCTGTCTGTCAAACCTGCCCGGCCTCAGCAGTGCCGGGTCAAGGATGTCCGGCCTGTTCGTTGCTGCAATGACGATGATTCCGTCGGAGCTCTCAAAACCGTCCATCTCAACCAGTAGCTGGTTGAGGGTCTGTTCCCTTTCGTCGTGGCCTCCGCTGATTCCGGCTCCCCTCTTTCTTCCAACTGCATCAATCTCATCTATGAAGACGATGCAGGGGGCGTGTTTCTTTGCCTGGTCAAAGAGGTCCCTTACTCTTGAGGCTCCGACTCCTACAAACATTTCAACGAATTCAGAACCGCTGACTGAGAGGAAGGGAACGTTTGCCTCACCGGCTATTGCCTTAGCAAGGAGGGTCTTTCCGGTTCCGGGAGCTCCCGCCAGGAGAACTCCTTTAGGAATCCTTCCTCCCAACTGCTGGTACTTCTTGGGATTCTTAAGGAAGTCAACTATTTCGGCAACTTCCTCCTTTACCTCCTCTATTCCGGCAACGTCCTTGAATGTCACCTTTGGCTTGTTGTCGATGAATATCTTTGCCCTACTCTTGGCAAATGAGAGCGCCTTGTTGCTTCCGGCACTCATCTGTCTCATCATGCTGAGCCACAGGAGTATGAGGAAAATCATCGGGAGCCAGGAGACGAGGACGGTAATATACCAAGGGCTTCCCTCTTCCGGCTTGACGGTGATTTCAACTCCCTCTTTCGTCATCTTTTTGATGACTTCGTTATAGCCGGGCGGGAGGTAGGTCTCAAAGGACTCTCCATTTTTCGTTACTCCTATGACCTTCTGCCCTTGAATGACGACCTTTTTAATCTCTCCTTTCTCAACCTGAGTCACAAATGTTGAAAAGGGTTCGGTCGGTCTTTTAAACTGACTTGAGCTAAAGAAGTTAAAAGCAAGGATAATCATTAGAGCTATTGCCAACCAAAGGGCAACGTTTTTTCCGATTTCCTTAAACTTGTCCATTTTCATCTCCCTCAAAGTATCCTATGTAGGGTAAGTCCCTGTACATCTCGTTTAGGTCAAGTCCGTAACCAAAAACGAAGCGGTTTGGAATTTTAAATCCGACAAAGTCCGGTCTTATGTCAACTCTCTTTTTGACCTCCTTGTCTAATAAAACGCAAGTTTTAACGCTTGAGGGTTCGTGTTTTAGGACTTCCATATAGGCTGCGTAGAGGCTCTCTCCGGTGTCAAAGATGTCATCAACTATGAGAACTTCCTTTCCCCTTAGGGAGCCCTCAAGTTCGCATGTGATTTTCAGCTCCTTCCTGTTTTCTCCCTCGTAACTCCTGATTCTTAAGAACTCCAACTCGGTCTCTGCCCTTAAGTGTCTGATGAGGTCTGCGGTAAAGACGAGAGCTCCTTTTAAGACGGAAACAACAGTTATGACTGAGGAGCTAAAGGCTTCCGGTATCTCTTTGCCCAACTCCTTTACCCTGCTTACTATCCTCTCTTCCGGGATGAGGACCTTCAGTTGTCTGCTCAAATTCCACTCCTACAAATTCCGGTGATTCCGTTTTCCCTACATAAAGGTCTGGAATAAAAATAATTCTGCCGGAGCTCTCAACAACCGGCATGAGGTCTCTCACCTCTGCCGGAACTCTCCTTTCTATGAAAAACTTTTTGAGCTTTTTGGAAAAGCCCTTAAACTCCAACTTGTCTCCGGGCTCTCTGCTTCTAACGATTATACCTTTTCCCTCAAATTCAGAGAGGGGAAGAATCGGAATTCCCCTGTTTTTGTAGAAGGAAAGGGTAAAGAGGGGAGTTTCAACCTTGGCGGGCAGTTGCTCCACTCTGTACGAGAACTTTTCGGTTTCCCTTATCCTGTCAATACATAAGGAGTGTTGGTTTCTGTAAGCCCTAAATTGGTCATCAATGTGAACTTCTCCGTACCCTTCCCTTTTTAAGAGTTTCTCTATGAGCTTTACCTTTTTGAATGAGAGCTCCCTTGAGGAAAGCCTCCTGTATGCCTCCCTTACGACCTCTGAAAGGAGGAACGGGTGGATTTCCTTTGCTTTTTCAATTGGCATACAGAATTTGTTTTCGGTTAAGTGCCTTTTAATAACCTTTTCGACTTCAAACTCTATGAATTCCTCAGCGCTCCTAAGTATTTCGGTTTCCCTCAGAATCGATTCCTCAAGAGAGGGGTTAATCCTCTTTAGAACCGGAATGACGTCAATTCTTATGAGGTTTCTCTCAAACTTCTTTTCAAGGTTTGAGCTGTCTATGACGAAGGGGAGCTCCCGCTCTTTAACATACTCCTCTACCTCCTCCCTCGTTACCTCAAAGAGAGGCCTTACAAAGACGTCCCTCTTTGGGAGAAATCCCCTGAGCCCCTTTAAACCGCTTCCCTTTGTAAGGTTGAGAATCACAGTTTCCGTTAGGTCTGAAGCCGTGTGCCCAAGAGCTACAAGGTCTCCCTCCCACTTTCCTAAAATCTCCTTCAGCTTTCTGTACCTCTCACCTCTTGCAACGGCCTCAACGTTTCTCCCTTTAGAGATTTCGGGAACGTTTACTCTCTCTACAAAGAGTTTCACTTTCCACTCTTTACACAGCTTCCTTACAAACTCCTCGTCCCTCTCCGATTCCTCACCTCTGAGCATGTGGTTTATGTGGGCTGCCGCTACTTCTATTGATAACTCCCTTCTTAATTCCAAAAGTACGTGAAGGAGTGATACGGAGTCGGGACCGCCTGAGAGGGCTACCAAAACCTTTGAGTTTTTTGGAAGGAGGGAGTACTTGGTGACGGTTTTAAGGACTTTTCTCTTAAATTTTTCCATGGGATTGAATAAATTGGTGGCGACGGGTGGAGTCGAACCACCGACCTGGCGGGTATGAGCCGCCCGCTCTAACCACCTGAGCCACGTCGCCACTTGTAGCAGAAAATATATCCCCTGTGTTGACTCCTGTCAAATCAGCCGACTCTTTCCTCGTAAGTTTCCTTTTCTACTCTGTAGAAGATGCCGATGGGAATTTTGGCACTGTCGCTGTCATCGTTGTAGTCCCACTCAAGGGCCCTCTCCACTGCAAGTTCAAAGTTTTGAGGGTCGTGGGCTACATCCTCTAACTTGTAACAGTGCTTTCTGTAAAAGGAGAACGTGTTGAAGAATGTAACGCATGGCTGGAGGACATCAATGAATGAAAATCCCCTGTGTTTTATGGCTTCCTTTATGAGGTAGGTCAGGTGGGGAATGTCGCCGGCGAATCCCCTCGCTACGAAAGTGGCTCCGGAGGATAGCATTAAGAGTATGGGATTCATAGGGTCTTCCGGCGGTCCTTCGGGCGTTGATTTTCCCTTGAACTTTGAGGGGCTCGTTGGGGTGAACTGCCCCGTCGTTAAGCTGTAAGCACGGTTGTCGTGGACTATTGCAGTTATGTTTACGTTCCTCTTTGCGGCAAAAATCAGGTGAGAGATTCCCTCTGCGTATATGTCTCCGTCTCCTACAAATCCTATGCAGACGAGCTTGTCGTTTACGAGCCTCATTCCCTCAAGGTTTGATAGGGCCCTTCCGTGAATTGAATAGAAGCTGTTGAGATTAACGTAATCAACGATTTTTCCGTGGCATCCGATTCCGGAGGCCATTACGAAGTTTTCAACCGGGATTTCCGTTGAGAGCTCCTCCACTGCCCTCTCGAAGGCGGCCAATATTCCGAAGTTTCCGCATCCGGGACACCACGTATTTTCCGCATTCGTCTTCAATTTAACCATCTCTCCCTCCTCACGATAGAAATTCTATTAGTTCCTCCTTGAATATCGGTCTTGTGTCATACTTTCTGAATCTCCTGTTTGGAAGTATGCCGTAGAGTTTGAGGAGTTTCTCAAACTGCCCCGAGGGGGACAGTTCAACGACGATTACCTCCTCAATCCCTTTGAGCTCCTCCTTTAGTCTTTCGTGGGGGAAGGGTTCAAGGTAGTTCGGTTTTAGGACTTTGTAGTTAAGCTCCTCTCCAACCTCACAGCAGACTCCCCAGTTTTCTCCCCACGTAATGATTGCCCTCTTTGAGTCAGGGTTTCCTCCCACTGAGATTGTGTCCTTTCTACTTCTGAAAAATTCCTCTATCGTTTTCCTCTTTCTCTCCCTCTTCTCCTTCATCTTAACTATTTCTTGGGGTTTTTCTGTCGTTATTCCCATCTCATCGTGTTCGTAGCTTGTGGCCTTAACTACTGCTCCCTTAGTTCCGGGAAAGGCAAGTGGTGAAATTCCGTCATTCGCAATCTCATATCTTTTGTATTCTCCCTCTCCGTTCCAGAGTTTCGGTTCCTCAATAACGGTTTCTCTCGGGATTTCCTGGGTAAAGAAACTCTCTCCTACGTTTTTGCTTCCGAGGATGATTACTGGGACTTGAAACTTCCAGGCAAGGTTCATGGCCTCACGTGTCAATTCGTAACACTCCTTTGCATTTGAGGGAGCTACGACGATTCTCGGAAAGT
>CAZEDJ010000055.1:0-7873 GCA_964511045.1 uncultured bacterium | reverse complement strand
TTGAGGAGGGAGAAATGGTTATAGAGGTTCAACCGAAAGAGGTGGACTACGATACTCTGGCTCTGAGGGTGTTCTTGAAGGCACTGGAGCTGATTGGAGGGCCGAGAGCTCTGTTTGAGTATAGAAACCTAACGTGGGTTCCGAGCCTTATGGAGGCTTCCTATGCCGTCGTCTTAAAGTACGAGGGAATGAAGACCGACGACGAAATTGCAGAGTTCATAGGAATTACGAAGCAGACCGTTAGGAACATGCTCTCTGCAGACCCTGAGCTGGTAATGGCAAAGTTAAAGGGAGAGCTTGAGAGCAAGGAGATTAAGGTTCACACAGCAGGAGGCCTTGCAAAGAAGGCCTACGAGGAGGTTAAAAAGGGTAACGACTATGTTGCATTTATCTCCTCTGTTTGTGAGGATTACGTAAAGAGGCCTATGGAAATGGCCGAATCTACTACCTGTCCCGATGTTAACTTGGTCTGGCCTGTATTGGTTCTCAAGGCAATTAAGGGAATGGACTTCCCCGTTGATGAGTCAAAGAAAGAGGAGCTCAAGGAGCGCTTGAAAGACATACAGATTAAGGGAACTCCTGCTTCAGAGCTCCTTGAAAAGATAGAGTATCCGATAAAGAGCCCTGCCGACCTACTCCACAAGCTGGCAGAAGCTGTTAGGGGAGAGTAATTGCCCGTAAGAGCGGACGAGGAAAAGTTAAAAGAGTTTGTTATAGAAAGGTTAGGTCTTCCCCCTCAGCTCCTTGAGGGGGAGGACTGGGACAAACGGCTCATAGAACAAAAGGTTGTATCTGAAGAGAAACTCCTCTCTATCCTTTCTGAATTTTACGGCTTTCCCTACGTAGATTTGAGAAATACCGAGATTCTTCCCGAAATAGTGAAGATTATCCCGAGGTCCACGGCGGAAAAGTTCTTGGTCATTCCCTTTGAAAAGAGGGGACCGAACTTAAAACTTGCCATGGCCGACCCCTCAAACATACAGGTTAGGGAGAGGATAAGGTTTACGACGGGGTTCAAAATTCAACCCTTCGTTGCTCTTCCCTTCAGAATAAGGGAAAAACTTCAGGAGGTCTTCGGGAAGGCAGAGGAGGAGTTTTTCTCCAAACTTATGGCCGATATTGAATTTAAGACAGAAAAAGAAAAGGAAGAATCGCAGGCGGCTCCTACAACGGTAAAGTCTCAAGTTATAACACTTGATGACTTAAAAAGCCTTGCCACGCAGCCTCCAATAGTTAAGTTGGTCAATGCCCTCATACTTGAGGCCTTACAAAAAGGGGCATCTGACATTCACATTGAGCCCTTTGAAAAGGAAGTTAGAGTTAGGTACAGGATAGACGGCGTTCTCCACGTCGTTTCCAAGTATTCACCTGAGATAAAGGATGCAATTGTTGCAAGGATAAAGGTTTTAAGCGGTCTTGACATTGCAGAGAAGAGACTCCCTCAGGACGGCCGCATGAAGGCGACCTTCCAGGGCAGACAGGTGGACTTCAGGGTCTCCACCGTTCCTACCATTTACGGCGAAAAGGTGGTTTTAAGGATACTTGATAAGGGAGCTCTCAAACTTGACCTTTCCGACTTGGGACTTGAGGAGAGAGAGTACCAACTGCTCTTAAAGGCCATCGGTTCTCCCTACGGAATGGTTTTAGTAACGGGTCCTACGGGTTCAGGAAAAACGACAACCCTTTATTCAGCCCTTCTTACCGTAAATAAGCCCGAAGTTAACGTTATGACCGTAGAGGACCCCGTTGAGTATAACCTCTACGGGATAAATCAGGTTCAAGTAAATCCTGAAATCGGTTTGACATTTGCGAGAGCTCTGAGGGCCTTCCTCAGGCAGGACCCCGATGTAATAATGGTGGGAGAGATTAGGGACACGGAAACGGCAGAAATAGCCATTGAGTCGGCCTTAACCGGCCACTTGGTTCTCTCAACTCTCCACACAAATGACGCTCCGAGCACGGTAACAAGGCTCGTTGATATGGGAATTGAGCCCTTTTTGGTTGCATCGTCCGTAATTTTAGTTATTGCTCAGAGACTTGCGAGGAGAATCTGCCCCTACTGTAAAGAGCCCTTTACCTATCAGCCCGAGGTTTTAAAGGAGGTGGGTTTTACGGACGACGAGATTAAGTCACTTAAAACTTATAGGGGAAGGGGCTGCGAAAAATGTGACTATACGGGTTATAAGGGCAGGGTAGCCCTCTTTGAGGTCATGGACTTGGTTCCCGAAATAAGGGATGCGATTGTTAGGGGTAAGACTGCCGATGACATCAGGGAGATTGCCAAAAGGCACGGAATGAGAACTCTCAGGGAGATAGGTAAGATAAAGATAGCAAAGGGCATTACGACGCCCGAGGAAATTTTGAGGGTTACGAGGAGTTACTGATTTGAGGGGACTCATAGGTAAGAGGAAACTTCTCAGAATCTTTATAGATGTTGAGGATAAGTATGAGGGTAAGCCCCTGTGGGAGTATATTCTCCGTCTCGTTCGGGAAAAAGGGCTTGCCGGGGCTACGGTCTTTAAGGCCGTTGCCGGGATAGGAGCTCACTCGGAGCTCCGCACCTTCTCCGTTTGGCGCCTCTCTCAAAACCTACCGATAGTTATTGAGGTTATAGATACGGAGGAAAAGATAAAGGAATTCTTAAAAGTCCTTGATGAAATCATTGAGGAGGGTCTCGTCGTCCTTGAGGACGTTGAGGTAGTATCATACAGACACAGGAGAAGCTGATGCAGATAGGAACTGTAGAGCTCGGGAATCTGCCTCGGGTCATTTTAGCACTCGGTGAAAACTATGAAGGTGATTTAGAAAAGGCCGCTAAGCTGAAGATTGACCTCGTAGAGGCAAGACTTGATTTGCTTTCTGAAAAGCGCGTGGAAAAGTTTAAGGAATTTTTGGACAGGATTGCAGACTACGGGTTCTACTCGGTCTCTACCCTGAGGCCGAAGTGGGAGGGAGGGCAGTTTGTGGGAAGTGAGACCGATAGGTTAAAACTCTTTGAGTTTATCGCAGGTCATCCTGCAACCGGAGCTGTTGACATTGAGCTGAGAAGCGAGATTTTGGATGAGGTTAGGGAAATCTGCAGAGAACACGGTAAAAAGTTGATAGTTTCTTACCACGACTTTGAAAAGACTCCCGATAGGGGAGAAATTGAGGAAATTTTAGAAAGTGCAAAGGAGAAAGGAGCCGACATAGTGAAAGTTGCCTTTATGGGAAGGACCCATTCAGACGCCTCAAGGGTCTGCTGTGTTCTCTCTCAATTTGACCACCCGAAAGTCTTCATGGTTATGGGTGAGGTCGGTTCATTTACGCGGGTCGTCGGTTTTTCTTTCGGTTCACTCTTGACCTACACATTTTTCGGAAGGCCCGTTGCTCCCGGGCAGATTGAGGCCGAAAAGTTAATCAAGCTCCTTTCAAACCTCTATCCTCAGTACAGGAGGGAGAAGGGGAAGTTCTTCAACAGGGAATTCCTTCAGGTGCTATAATTCGGTCATGAGTCCGGAAGTTCTCATATACGCAACATCAGTCCTCTACTTTGTCTCATCCCTCCACTACCTCCTCTATTTGGTTATTAAGAGGGAGAAAATTGCAAAGGTAGGTCTCTACTCTGCAAGGTTTGGCTTTTTAACAAACCTTTTTGGAATAGTTTTTCTCATTATGAGAAACGGCTCTTCGTCCCTTTTTACTCCGAAGGGGGCTCTTTTCCTATTTTCGCTCACTGTTGTTTCAATATTCCTCTACTTTTCTACAAAACACAGGATATCCCTGTCCGGCGCATTTCTAATGCCCTGGGCGTTTATCTTTTCGCTTGCCTCGGGGTTCTCCTCTGGGATTCCTAAGGAGATTTTACCCGTAGGAACTGTTGGCCTCATCCACATCGTTTCGGCCTTCATAGGATACAGTGCTTTTCTCATCTCGGCCATATTTTCAATTCTCTACTTGATTTTTGAGAAACACTTGAAGGAGAAGAAGTTTTCCGTTTTCTTTCAAAAGCTACCCTCACTTTCCCTCATAGAGTCCATCATCTACAACTCCATTACTTTAGGCTTTGTCTTTATAACGATATCAATGTTTGCCGGTGCCGTTTGGTCTGAGAGGCTCTTTGGAACTTACTGGAGCTGGCATCCGAAACAGGTAATAACCTTGATTACCTGGTTTGTATATGCGGGAATAATTCACCTGTATCTATACGGGGAGTGGAGGGGAAGGAGGCTCTGCTACTTGAGCATTTTGGGTTCGGTCGTGATAATGTTAAACTTTTTCGGGATTAATTTCCTGTCGTCGCGGGATATCCACTCATTTAAGGGGTAGTGATGGGAGAGTTAAAGTTCTGCTGTTTGGGGGTGAGCCACAAGACAGCTCCCGTTTCGGTGAGGGAAAAGTTTTCCTTTAAGGGAGAGGAGATAGAAAGGGCTCTCTTAAAGCTTACTTCCCTTCCATCGGTTGAGGAGGGAATGATACTTTCCACCTGTAATAGGGTTGAGATTTACTTTACTACCCGCTCCGAACCTCCCTTTAAGGAGGTCATAGAGTTCCTCCAAGACGAAAAGGGAGCTTCCCTTGACGAGATAAACGAGCACTTTTACAGGAAGATTGACGGCGATGCCGTAAAGCACGGTTTTTACGTTGCCTCAAGTTTAGACTCAATGGTTGTTGGGGAACCTCAAATAGTTGGTCAGTTTAAGGACGCCTTTTTAAAGGCGAAGGAGCTCGGGACTATCGGAACTGTTCTGTGTAGGTTCTGTGAAACAGCTCTAAAGGTGTCAAAGAGAGTTAGAACAGAGACGGGAATCGCAAAAAATGCAGTATCTATAAGCTTTGCAGCGGTTGAGCTTGCAAGGAAGATTTTCGGTTCCTTAAACGGAAGGAGCGTTGCGATAATAGGTGCTGGTGAAATGGCGGAGCTCGCCGTTAAGCACCTCATATCAAACGGCGTTTCAAACGTCTTTGTTGTCAACAGAACATTTGAAAGGGCAAAGAAGTTGGCCGATGAGTTCGGAGGAAGGCCCTTTCCCTTAACGGAGCTCCCTTCCGTTCTGAAGGTTTCAGACATCGTTATAAGCTCTACGGGAGCTCCCGGCTACGTCCTAACAAGGGAGAATGTCCTTCCAGCCATAAAGGAGAGGCCCAACAGACCTATGTTTCTCATAGACATAGCCGTCCCGAGGGACATAGACCCTTCACTCAACGACTTTGATAACCTCTACGTTTACGATATAGACGACCTTCAGCAGGTGGTTGACTCAAATATTAAGGAGAGGTTAAGGGAAGCCGAGGTAGCGAAGAAAATAGTTGACGAGTACGTGGAGAGATTTATCAAGTGGATGAGGGAGCTTGAGATAGCTCCCCTCATTGCTGAGCTGAAGGAAAAGGCGGAGTCAATAAGGAGGGAAGTTCTCTCAAAGAGGCTTCCCAAACTAAAGCTCACTCCGGAGCAGGAGGAGGAGGTTGAGAACATTACCAGAATAATAATAAACAAGCTCCTCCATCAACCCATAACGAACGTTAAGAAGAAGGCCGTTGAGGAGACGAGGAGCCAAGTAGTTCAAATCTTTAGGGAGATTTTCGGACTGAGCAAGGAGTAGGGAATGCTGATAAGGATAGGAACGAGGAAGAGTAAGCTCGCCCTGTGGCAGTCTGAGTGGGTAAAGTCTCAGATTGAAAAGAAGTTCCCTCACGTTAGGGTGGAGCTCGTCAAAATAACGACAAAGGGGGATAAGATTCTTGATGTTCCCCTTGCAAAGATTGGCGACAAGGGGCTCTTTACTAAGGAGATTGAGGAAGCCATTCTGAGGGGAGAAGTTGACATAGCCGTTCACAGTTTAAAGGACGTTCCGACCAAGCTTCCCGAAGGCTTAAAGTTAATGGCATTTTCCGACAGGGAAGACCCGAGGGATGCCCTTCTTTCAAACGGAAGGTACACCCTATCAACCCTTCCTAAGGGGGCTGTTGTAGGAACGAGCTCCCTGAGGAGGAGGGCTCAGCTGAAAATCCTCCGCCCCGACCTCAAAATAGAGGACTTGAGGGGAAATGTTGACACGAGAATAAGGAAACTTAAAGAGGGGCAGTATGATGCGATAATCCTTGCAGCTGCGGGGGTAAAGAGGCTCGGTTGGAGTGAAGAAATTGATGAGATACTCTCCCCCAACGTCATGATACCCTCCGTTTCTCAAGGAATTTTGGGTATTGAGGGAAGGGAGGGAGATGAGGAGATAGAGAGAATTGTGAGGGAGAGCATAAACTCTCCCGATTCAGAAGTTGCTGCAACCGTTGAGAGGGCATTTTTGAGAACCGTTGAGGGGGGATGTCAGGTTCCCCTCGGGTGTTATGCCGTTGTGAGCGGAGATAGGGTTCACGTAAGGGCTTTTATCTCAGACCTTAACGGAAACTTCTACCACAAGGAGGAGGGAGTATTTAGGGTTCAGAGCTTGAGGGAGGCAGAGCTCCTGGGGAGCTCCGTTGCCGACAGGCTCCTCTCGGCCGGAGGAAGGAAAATCTTAGAGGAGCTGATGGAGTGCCAATAAGGGTATTTATCTCCTCCGAGCTTCCTGAAGAACTTGAAAGGAAATTGGGGGACTTGGAGTTCCTCGCCCTTCCGCTCATCAAAACGGTTCCCGTTTCGTTTAATCCTTTGGTTTTGGAAGCCTTTAATCCGGAATTTTTGGTATTTTCAAGTAAAAACGGAGTGAGGCACTTCTTTTCAAGGGTAAGCCCGGAAAAGGTTAGGGATAAAAAAATCGTTTCTGTCGGAAAGTCAACGGCCGAATACCTGAAGACATTAGGCCTTGAGTCTCTATATCCGAGTGAGTTTAGTGCCGAAGGACTCGTTCAGCTCTTTCAAGGAGAGGACCTAATCGGAAGGAGGTTCCTCATAGTTAGGCCTAAGATTGCCAGGAAGCTCTTGGCCAATTTCCTCAAGGAATCTGGAGCTGTTGTTGAGGAGTTGGTCGTTTACGAGACCGTTCCCGATTACTCAAGGTCTAAAGAGGTTCTTAAGTTTTTTGAAAGCGGAGTTGACCTTGTGGCCCTAACGAGTCCCTCAAATTTGAAGGCCCTCTTGGAGATTGTTCCATTTGACTTCCTTAAAGGAGTTCGCTTCATACCCATAGGAACAACAACAAAGAGGGCAATTGAGGAGAAGGGCCTTTCCGTGATGGGTCTTCCCGAGGAGTTTTCCTTGAGGGGAATTGTTAACTTCATTAGAAAAGTGATAAATTAAGCGTGTTAAAAATTTTGACTTTTCCTCCGATAATTAAGTTGAGGAATTAAGAGGAGGACGTGTTTTGAGGATAAACAGGCTCTCTTCCGAAGTCTTAAAGCTCCTTTCTCAAGAGGGAAAAACTGAGAAGGTCAGTGCTAAGGGTTCTTCCCCTAAAAGAGAAGTTGACCTTCAGAGTTTTAAGGAGATTTCGGTTGAAATTACGAAGGAGCTAAAGGACTTTGAGCCTCCGAGAGTTTCAAGGGAAAAAGTTGAGGAGATAAAGAGGGCTCTCAAGGAGGGGAGGTATACGGTTAATCCTCACAGGATTTCTGAGGCTATTGTGAGGGAGATTCTCGGCGACTAATCCTGTAAACGTAGGCCAAAATCTCTGCTACGACTTTGTAGAGCTCCGGCGGAATCTCTTCTCCCAAGTCAAGTGAAATTAGAAATTCAACTAAGTTTTTATCCTCAAGGATTGGAATGCCCGCTTCCCTTGCAATTTCAACGATTTTCTCGGCAACAATTCCCCTTCCCTTTGCGGTTACCTTCGGAGCTCCGTCCTTTCCCCTCTCATACTTTAGAGCCACCGCCTTTTTAATTTTTTCCTCCATAAATTCAATTATAAAATTCCAGTTAAATTTCAGGAAGGAGGAACTTTATGAGCGTTAGGGTAAG
>CAZEDJ010000054.1:0-8019 GCA_964511045.1 uncultured bacterium | reverse complement strand
AGGCAACCTGGGCCGACATTGAGAAGGCAAAGAGAATACTCAACTGGGAGCCGAGAGTTCCTCTGAGGGAGGGAATAAGGAGGACTGTAGAGTGGCACCTTGAGAATAGGGATTTCGTTAAAACGATTCCCCTTCCCTAAACCACTAAGTCTCTCCTCAAACTTTCAGGGACCTGAGAGAGAGCTCCGTGGTTCAGTATTACCTCTCTCTCCGAAATCCCGTTAACGGACTTAACGACTATTCTCCCGAAACCCCTTCCATAGACGTTTGCAAAGTCGTAGATGGCCCCAATTACGACTAAGAGGTTTCTCCTTATGAGAATTCCGTACCTCTCAAGGGCAATCCTCACCTGCCACCTAACGTTTTCCTCAACGGCGTTGAGCCAGTCCCTCTCAAAATCCCCGCTCCTCTTTATGCGGGACACCGGAATGCACAGGTGGTCAAGCTCTTTCCTTATGCTCTCCCCCTCGTCCTCGTAACCCTTCAAAAAGGCCTTTACCGCCCCGCAGTTGACGTGGCCCAAAATCAACAGAACAGGAGTCTGGAGGTGGAAAACGCCGTAGTCCACAGAGCCCAAACTGTTCTCTATCTGGTTTCCTATGTTCCTTATGACAAAGACCCTGTCTATGAGCTCCTCCGAAAATACCGTAGGATGGACCCTTGAATCTGAACAGGTAACGAGGGTTATAACGGGATGCTGAGCCTCAAGGTGCTCCCTGAAGAAGGACTCTCCCCTCTTTGAGACAAAGCGGTCGTTGTCCAAGAAAATCTCCCTTACAACTTCCTCAACCTTCTTCCTCTTCACCCTCCCCTCCTAAGGGACAGACCCTGTCAAGGGTTGCCTCCTTTAGCTTTATTCTATCTCCTTTAACAGTCGGAAATTCCTCTGCTTCCCTCAAAACGGACTTTAAAATTTCCCTGAGGTTTTCGTTCTTCGGCTCAGACAAACTAAAGAGGACTTTAATCCCCTCCTTTCTGTCCTCAACAAATCCGAACTGCTTCAGTTTTTTCATGTGAACTGAGACCGTTGAAGGGGAAAAGCCCAGCACTGCCGTGATTTGGCAGAGGTATGCCGGGCCTTCCTCTAAAATTTTCAGAATCCTTATCCTCGTCTCGTCCGAAAGAACCCTTAAGGCCTCAATAAATTCCTGCGGTTTCACTACTTCCTCAGCTTTGCAACTACGGGGGGCTTCATCTTATCAACGATTTCAGAGGGTGAGGAGGCCAAAACTTTTACGTTGTCAAACCCTTGAGAGACCAAAAAGCAGAGGGCTATCGTCGCCCTGATTTTTCCGGGACAGAGGGTACAGACCAGCTTGTCCTTGGGAACTTCTGAAAGCCTCTCGGGAAGCTCGTTTAATGGTATGTGAATCCCAAAGGCCGTTAGTGGAGTTAGGCTCTGCTCCTCCTTAGTCCTTACGTCTAAGAGGACCGCTTCGCCGTTTTGCCACTTCTCAAGGAAAGCATCCAGAGAGACCTTTGGCTCCTTCTCCAGAACCCCTTTTAGGTCAAACTGAGAGACGAACTCTCGGAGCTCCATAAACACCTCCTTAAACAAATTTTAGTAGGAATTTTATCCCCAACAGGAAAAAGATAATCCCCAGTATCCTCTTAACGTGAGAGGGCTTTAGGTATCTGTGGGTTATCAGAGCTCCCAAGTAACCTGCAAAGGCGGCGGGAACGGAAGCCCACAGGGTAACAGACCAGTCAACCCTTCCCAACTTCCAGTATGCCAAAAAGCCCGTTATTGACGAAAAGAGAACGGCAAAGGGAGTAACTGCGGCAACCTTCTTCGGGTTGTAACCGGCAACGATTAAGAGGGGAGAAATCAGGCCTCCTCCCCCTATTCCGAGAAACCCCGAGAGAAAACCGGATAGAGCTCCCACAAAAACGGGATACGCAATTCCCCTTCTCTCCTTAAAGACCTCTTCCTTCGGAACGTAAACCATTATTCCAGCAAAGAAGAGAAAGAGTGTAAAGACTATCCCGACAACCCTTTCGGGAACAAGGTTTGATGAGTAGGCTCCGAGGGGGGACATAACTACTGAGGATAGGACAATCGGAACGGCAAGGCCAAAGTCAACAATTCCCTTCCTCAGGTTGTGCAGTGTCGCAGAGGAGGTTGACACGAAGTTTGTAAAGAGTCCTGCGGGCCTTGCAACGGAAAAGGGAACTCCCAAGAAGACGAGAATCGGAATGAGGATAACGGCCGAACCGAGGCCTCCGAGGGCAAATACAAACGATGTTACAAACGAAACTGCTCCGATAACCTCTCCGCTTACCAAGGTTTTCTCCTTTAGAGGAATTTTTAAGTGTTATTATATGTTTTATAGAATTTAGTTAATAACCTAAAAGGAGGCCGTTTTGAAGAGGGGTATTCTGGCTCTGGCACTCCTCCTTCCCGTCAGTGCAAACTCCCTAACACTAAAGGAGGCGGAGGAACTTGCAGTAAAAAACTATCCAAAGATTAAGGAGGTGGAGCTCCAAAGGGAGAGCTCTATAAAGGAGGCCGAGGCCGTAAAGAGGGAGAGGTTTGGAACCCTTAATCTAATAGGCAGTTATACCGACTACAACAAAAACTTGGTCCTCACTCCCCTCTACTACATGCCGAGCCCCAAAAATCCCCCTCCCTTTGACAGCAGAAAGCTGATTTACGGAGTAAAGTACACAGTCCCCCTCTACTTAGGAGGGGCAATCTCAAGGAGGGAGGAGATTTCAAGGTTAAAAGGGGAGCTCCTTAAAAGTCTAAAAAACGCAACATCGTGGCAGGTAAAGTTTAACGTTGACTCACTCTACCTAAACTACTTAAAACTTGAAAGGATAAAGGAGGCCTTAGAAAAGTACAGGGAGAGCCTGAAAAAGCTCTCATCTGACGTTTCCTTCGGCGTCAAAATCGGAAAGTTTGCAAAGGTTGACCTCTTAAAGGTTGAGTATTCACTTAAGGAAGTTGAATCAAGGATATCTGAGGTTGAGGAGAATCAGAAAACCCTCAAAACAGTCCTTGAAACTTTTGTGGGAAGGAAAGTTGAGAGGATTGAGCCTTACAGATTTGAATACAGCCCCAAGGACTACTCACTTTCGGAGCTCTACAAGAAAGCCCTGAGGAGAAACAGCGTCATAAAAACGAAGAAGAGGGACGTTGAAATCTCAGAGAAGTTAAAGGAGCTGACCCTTTCAAATTACGGATTAAAAGTCCTGATAGACGGGATTTATACGAGAAACTACGGTTTTGACTCTGGAAAGAACACAGGAATCGGCTCCCTCTCGCTCAACATCAGCTATCCACTCTTTGAGTGGGGGAGAAAGAGGAGGGAGGTTTTAAGCAAGGAGCTCCTTAAACTCTCAAAGGAGAGGGAGCTCCAAACGGCAGAGCTCCAGATAAAGAGGGAGCTCTCAAGGGCAATCGGCAGGCTAAGGTCAATCCAGTCAGACATTGAGGCCTATAAGAAAAAGCTTGAATATGCAAAGGAGGTTGAGAGGATAGAGAGGTTAAAGTACGAATCTGGAAAGGGGGACATGGACCACCTGCTCCTTGCAGAGTCCCGCCTCTTTTTAACCGAAGCAGAGCTTCAGGGGGCTTACTACGACTGGGAAACTGAGGTTAAGAGGATAGAAACGATACTGGAGGTTGAAGATGAGGAGCTCTAAGTCAATTCTCATTCTCATTATCCTGATAATAATCGGAGTAGTAATAGGGAAGGTTCTCATAAAGAAGAGGAGGGCGGAGCTCCTTTCCTACTCCCCGCCAAAGAGCTATCCGCTACCGGTTGAATATGCCGTCGTTAAGAGGGGGAGCCTCAGGGAAACCTTCAAGTACATAGGGGAGGTTCTCCCCTACACATACGCATCGGTATCAACAAAGGTTCCCGGAACGATTTTGGAGGTTTACAAGAGGGAAGGGGAGCACTTTAAGAGGGGGGAGCTCCTTGCAAGGATAGACAGCTCCCAGATTGAGAATACAGTCCTCTCCCTTGAGAGTGAAAAGAGGGCAAAGGAGTCACTCCTTTCAGGTCTAAAGTCTCAGCTGAAGGCCGCAGAGGTTGCAGAGGAGAATGCAAGGAAGGAGTACGAGAGGGAGCTCTACCTCTACAAAAGGGGAGCCGTTCCAAAGGAGGCCGTTGAGAGGTATCAGAATGCTTACGAGAGCGCAAGGGCAAAGGTAGAGACAATTAAGTCTCAGATGGAGGAGTTAAAGCACTCAATTGCCGCAATAGAGAGGAAGAGGAAATCTGTGGCCTCACAGTTAAAGTACACGGAAGTGAGGGCCGTTAGCGACGGAACAGTTGCAAAGGTTCTCCAATACCCCGGAGACGTTGCCCTTCCGGGAAAGCCCATAATGAGGGTTTTTTACGACAGAGACGGCTTCAGGGTTTTGGTCAACGTCCCCCCAAAAGATGCAAGGGAGATAGAGGTAGGCTCCGAAGCACTGGTTGAGGGGCTCAAAATCGGAAAGGTGGAGAAAATATACCCGGCGGCAAACGTTAAAAACAGCCTCTACACCGTTGAGGTAAGGCTCAAAGAGTTAAAGGGAGTCAAGCCCGGAGAGCTGGTTGAAACCGTTTTAACCGGTAAGCCGTTTACGGGATTCGTCCTTCCATACACCTCAATCCTTCACTTAAAGGGAGGTAGTTACGTATTGGTCGTGGAAGGACACTCCGTAAGGGCAGTTCCCGTAAAGCTTTTAAAGAGAGTTAACGATAAGGTCGTCGTTGAAGGAGACCTAAAGGAAGGGGAGAGGGTCGTCGTCGGCAGGGAGAGTAAACTCTTAGAAGTTTTGAGGGTGAAGAACGTAAACCTTGCGGAGGCCTTCAATGGGTAAAATCGTTGACTGGTACGTAAGAAAACCACACGGCGTTTTGGCATTCATTCTATTTTTCTGCATAATCGGAATAATCGGCTACATAAAGATACCGAGAAAGTTCTTTCCGGATGCAAACAGACCCCAAATAGCAGTTGTAACGATTGAGCCCGGAGCTTCTGCCGAGGACGTCGCTTCTCACATCACAAGACCGATAGAGGAGAGGTTAAAGACACTTGACTTAGTCAGAACAGTTCGCTCCGTTTCAAAGGACGAGGTCTCAGTTGTAACCGTTGAGTTTGAGTACAAAAAGGGAATTGACTCGGCCGCAACAGACGTTTCAAACGAGCTCTCAAAAGTCCTTCCATTCCTTCCAAAGGACATACTTCCCCCTCAGGTGTACAAAATTACTGATGCTACAAGGCCCGTAATGGTTTTGGCCGTATATCCAAAAAAGGGTTCCCACTTAACCCTTGCTCAGGTAAGGGAGCTTGCAGAAAACGAGATAAAGGACAAGCTCTTGAACCTTCCCAACGTCTCGGACGTTGAGGTATTCGGAGGTTATAAGAGGGAAATCAGGATTTATCCGGACTACTTAAAAATGGCAAAGTACCACATAACACTGAAGGAGCTTGCAGATGCCGTAAGGCAGAACAACAGAAACGCTCCCATCGGCCTCCTGATTAGCAAGGACGGACTCTTAATGTTAAAGCTTGAGGATGAGGCAAAGAGGATTGAGGAAATTGAGGACATATACGTAAAGCCAAACGTTCAGTTAAAGGACGTTGCAAGGGTAGAGTGGGGCTACAAGGACAGGCTTTCTGCCTACCACGGAAACGGTCACAGGGCAATCGGGATTTCCATCCTGCGTTCACCGAACGGTTACGAGCTTCCGGCAATAAAGTCTGTAATGTCGTTCCTTCCCAAGTTAAAGAAGGAGTATCCCCAGCTTGAGTTTGAGATTGCCGATACCCAGAAGTGGCTCATAGAGCTCTCAAACAAAAACATGATTGAATCACTGAGGGATGCGGTAATCTTTACGCTCCTCGTCATATTCGTCTTCCTTGCAAACGTCAGAATGCTCATCGTCTCCTTCTTCTCAATTCCCGTAACCTACCTCATAACGATAGGCCTTATGTGGCTATTCGGCTTCAACTTCAACATAGTAACGCTAACGGCAGTAATTCTCGCACTGGGTATGCTCACAGACGACGCAGTTGTAGTCCTTGAAAACATAGAGAGGCATTACTTTGAGCTCAAAAAGGACATTTGGCAGGCAACGATAGACGGAACGAAGGAGATAATGCTTGCCGTTTTGAGCGGAACCTACACGACCGTAGCAATGCTGATTCCGATAGTCTTCATAGGCGGTTACGTTCAGCACATTTTAAGGCCCCTGTCACTGACCCTAATCATTGCTCTCATAGCCTCATACATAGTTGCAGTAACAATGATTCCGATTGTTGCCCCCTACATCCTCAAAAAGACCCCGGAAAAGAACTGGCTTGAGAGGAAGATTTACGACTACTTTGTAAAGGCCGTCGTTTACAGGCTCAGGGACTTTTACGCAGGAATTACGGAACCCCTCCTTTCCAACTTCTGGTTGAAGCTCTTTGTGGTTCTAACCGGATTCTTCCTCTTTGTAATAACTATGAAAAACGTCATTCCCGTTCTCGGAAGGGACTTAATGCCCCCAATGGATACAGGAATCGTAATAGTCAGGGCAGAAACCGACTCAAACACCTCCCTTGAAAAGACAGAGCAAATCCTAACCAAAATGGAGAAAATCCTCTACTCAATGCCCGGAGTCATCAGGGTCTCGTCAACCATCGGCTCCGAACCGGGAGTTCTCTCCTTTGGAAGCGGAAAGACGCCCCAGCAGATTGAGATGAAAATTCAGTTTATTGACAGGTTCCACAGAAAGAAAACCATATGGCAGATTGAGGATGAGCTCAGAAGTAAGTTTCACAAAATTCCCGGGCTCAGATACGTAACGATAATGGACTTTGGAGCAACTCCCCTCTCATCAATCAAGGCAACGATTGATGAGATGATTTTCGGAAAGGACCCAGAAATCCTTGACCAGATTGGAAAGAGGTTAGCGGAGCTCCTTACAAAGGTCAGAGGAATAACGGACATTTCAAGAAACTGGTATCTGGACAAGAAAGAGGTAATTATCAAGATAGACTCCAACAGAGCTTCAAACTACGGACTAACTCCGCTCCAAATAGCCTCCTACATCGGAGGTTTTGTAAGGGGAGTTCCAGCTTCATCCTTCGTCGTCCCGATGGAAAACGGACTCACGATAAGGTTGATTCTCCCAAAGAGTGAGAGGGACTTCTCAGACAAACTGAAGTCAATCCCCGTTCCAACCAAAAAGGGATTCATTCCCCTCTCCTACTTTGTGAAAATGAAAGAGCAGAACACACAGAGCAGAATAACCCATCAGGACCTACTGAACACCCTTGACGTTTACGGCTACCGTTCAACCGCTCCAACCACCTTCCTCCAGATGCAGGTCAACAAACTTGAAAAGAAATTCCTAACGCTCCCAACGGGATATGGAATCTCCCACGAGGGAGAGATAAAACAGATGAAGGAGAGCTTCAGGAGGCTCATCCACTCCCTCCTCATAGGAGTGATAATTCTCTACTTCTCCCTCGTTCCGGCCTTTACCTCCTTTACCTACCCAATTTCAATAATCGCAGCAATTCCCCTTGCAATGATTGGTGCTGCCTTTTCAATGCTTCTTGCCCACAAGCCCCAGTGTATGCCCTCCTTCATGGGAATGATTCTACTGGCAGGAATAATAGTTAAAAACTCCATCCTCCTCATAGACTTCTTCAAGTGGGCAAAGGAGAAAGGACAGAGTGATAAGGAGGCGGTAATAAACTCAATAAAAATCAGAACGAGGCCTGTCTTAATGACGGCATTCGGAACCGCAGTAGGAATGATTCCGATAGCTTTAGGATGGGCTTTGGGACTTGAGAGGCTCGCTCCACTTGCAACAGTTGCAATCGGAGGACTGATATTCGGAACGTTCATGACGCTCTTCTTCGTTCCGATACTCGTCTCCCTGATAGAGGATATAAGGAAATTCATTTTTAGGAGAACTTAATCCGAACACATTGAGCAGATGAGCGAAACAGATGAGCAAACTTGCCTTTTGAACCGCAGTGCATATATTTCCAAATTGCGTCGGGGCGTGGCGTAGCCTGGTA
>CAZEDJ010000053.1:0-8512 GCA_964511045.1 uncultured bacterium | reverse complement strand
GCCTTTAAGTCTGTTGGGGAAATTCCGAGGTTTATAGAGAGGGCAAAGGGTTCTCACATTTGGGATGTTGATGGTAACGAGTACATTGACTACGTTTGCTCTTGGGGTCCTATGATTTTGGGCCATGCCCACCCGAAGGTTGTTGAGGGAATAAAGGAGCAGGCGGAAAGGGGGACGAGTTACGGAGCTCCCACCGAGCTTGAGGTGAAATTGGCAAAGATGATAGTTGAGGCCGTTCCCTCTGTTGAAAAGGTGAGGATGGTTAACTCCGGAACGGAAGCCACGATGTCTGCAATAAGGCTTGCGAGGGGTTATACTGGAAGGAATAAGGTAGTGAAGTTTGAGGGTGGATATCACGGCCACGTTGATGCTCTCCTCGTGAAAGCCGGTTCCGGCCTTACAACGTTTGGAGTTCCCACGAGTCCCGGAATTCCCGAGGACTTTGCTAAGCACACCATAACTGTTCCTTTTAACGACGTAGACGCCCTAAAGAGGGTTATTGACGAGTACGGTGATGATATTGCTGCCGTTATAATGGAGCCCGTCATGGCAAATGCCGGCCTCATAATACCTGAGCCTGGTTTCCTTGAGGCCGTCAGGGAGCTTACCGCTGAAAGGGGAATTGTTCTCATTTTTGATGAGGTCATAACCGGTTTTAGGCTTTCACTTGGAGGAGCTCAGGAGTACTTTGGTATTACTCCCGACCTTTCCTGCTTTGGGAAAATCATCGGGGGAGGCCTTCCCGTTGGGGCCTTTGGAGGAAGGGCAGAGATAATGGACTACTTGGCTCCGGAGGGTCCCGTTTACCAGGCCGGAACGCTCTCGGGGAATCCACTTGCAATGGTTGCCGGAATAAAAACTCTTGAGGAGCTCCAAAAGCCCGGAGTCTATGACGAGCTGAGAGAGAAGGGGAGGAGACTATCTGAGGGAATGAAGGAGGCTGCAAAGTCTGCCGGCGTTTACGATAAGCTCTGTTTTAAGCAAATTGAGAGCATTTCAATAGTTTACTTTACTCCCGTTGACGTTAAAAACTATCAGGATGCCCTTACCTCCAACACCGAGGCCTACGCAAGGTTCTTTAGGAAGATGCTTGAGCAGGGCATCTACTTGGCTCCTTCTCAGTTTGAGGTTGCCTTCGTCTCAACGGCCCATACCGACGAGGACATAGAGAAAACTGTGAGGGCTGCTGAGGTTGCGTTTAGGGAAGTTAGGGAGCTCCTTTAAATGGGAAAGCTGAGGGATTACATAGAGAGAACTTCCTACATGATGGTGGGGGTTCAGTTCGCCCTCGCCATCTTTATAGGTTTGGCAGTGGGCTACTGGCTTGACAGGAAACTGAATACCTTTCCCTGGTTGACGATTTTCTGGTTCTTCATAGGTTTAGCTGCCGGATTTAAAAATGTGTACAGAGAGCTAAGGAAAATTGCGAGATGAGGGAGTTTGAGGATTTTGTATCCCTGTTGACTAAAGTTGAGTTTCTTCTCCTCTCCTCGGGACTCTTAGTTTCTTTTCTCTTTAAAGGGTTATCGGCTTTCACATTTTCCTTTTTTATAGGTTCCTTCATCGTTTTCCTTGACTACCTCTACCTCGTTCGCTTTTCGCGGAAGCTACCGGAGTTGGTGAAGGCAGGTATTGTTCCTAAGAGTGGTTTCGTTTGGCGTTATGCCTCTATTCTCCTTATTCTTGTGGGAATTTCCCTGTTTACTCCACTAAACTTCTTTGCTATAATTTCGGCGGTCGCTTTAAGCCAGTTGGGGCTTTTTATTAGCGTGCTACTCTTTTACAAGGAGTGGAGGAGATGGAAGGAAGCGTCATAAAGATTGTTGGAATTCCCGACCACGTCACTATGACTTGGCTCATGATGGCCGTTGTTCTAACGTTTGCCTACATCTTAGGGAAGAACCTAAAAAAGTTTCCAGATAGAGTTCAATACATCTTTGAAGCCCTGACTTCGTTCATTGTTTACACGCTTGAAGATGCAATGGGTAGCTACGGGAGAAAGTTCTTTCCCCTAATAGCAGGCCTTGCAGTCTTTATCCTGTGCGGTAACCTAATGGGATTGATTCCAGGACTCTCTCAACCTACTGCAAACCTCAATACAACCCTTGCCCTCGCGGTAATCTCGTTTCTCGTTTACAACTACGAGGGAATTAAAAAACACGGTGTGGTCAACTACTTCAAACACTTTGCCGGTCCGATTCCCTGGATGGCTCCTCTGATGTTCCCTATAGAGGTCGTTTCTCACCTTTCAAGGATTCTCTCCCTCTCCTTCCGTCTCTTTGGAAACATGTTCGGTGATGAGATGGTCGTTTTGGTTCTGCTGATGCTCATTCCCTTCTTGGTTCCCGTTGCCGGAGAGTTTATAGTCTTTGCAAACAGCTTTCTTCAGACCTTTATCTTTTGCATACTGACCGTTGTTTACATTGCAACTGCAATTGAAGAGCACGAAGAAGAACACGTAGGATACTAATAGAACTTGGGAAGGAGGTACTGATGAAAAAGAGCTATCTTAAGAGCATTCTCTTTACGCTCTTCCTTATGGTTGTGGGAGCTCTACCGGCACTTGCCGGAGAGGGAGGAGCTGAGTCCGGAAAGGCTCTGATTTTGGGTCTTTCTGCAATTGGTGCCGGTCTTGCCATTGGACCTGCTGCCGGTGGAGCAGGTGCTGGACAGGGTCAGGCTGTAAGGGGAGCTTGCGAGGGAATGGCAAGGAACCCTCAGATGGCTGGAAAGCTCACAACAACGATGTTTATCGGTCTTGCTATTATTGAAGCCCTTGCAATTTACGGTCTCGTAATTGCCCTCATTCTCCTCTATGCAAATCCCCTTGCAGGTTAATTTCCTTAGAGTTTGTAAGAAAAGGCCCCCTTTAAAGGGGGCTTTTTTAATGCTCTCTATTCCAGTAAACCCTCGCTAACTTTTCACCTTCGTTGTACTTTACCTCAAAATTTCCCTTGAATGCCCTCTGAACGGCCTCACCGATGTGTCTTGCAAGGTGTTCGCTGGTTGTTGCAATCTCCGTCGTTCCGTCCTCCTTTTCCTCTATCCAGAGGATTCTCTGAAGGGGCCTTGTGGACATGACCTCATCTACGACGTTTTTTATCCTGTTGAGGATTTCCTCTCTGTGTTTTTCAAAGAACTTTCCGCTGAGGTAGACAAATCCCCCCGGATACCTGTCCCTCTTTCTCCTGCAAGCCGGGCATAGAGCTCTGTTTGCGTCCTCGGGAACGGGTTCGGAGAGTTGCTCCGGCCACTGCCACCTGCCGTCCTTAAAGACGGCCCCGCACTCCTCACAAATCGTCGGTTCTGGATACTTTTTCCTCTCGTAGTAGGGATTGTCGCTCTCCCAGGTGTACTCTTTTCTTCCTGCCGGGACGTACCTGTTGCCCATTCTTCCCTCCTCACGTTTGTTATCTACTCTTAAATTAATTCCCCTTAGTAAAAAACTTCCAGTGCTAATTTTCTCCTAAGGAGATTGATGCACCCCTCTCTCCTTGACTTTATCAGTTTTGGGTGGTCTTTGAGGTGGGGGTCCCTCAGGGGAACGGAGGTTTCGAACTCAAACTTTTTTAGTATTTCATCTTCCGTTTTAAACGAGGGTGATGCAACTGTGGATTTTGACCTTCTTCCTACGGCAACTCCCTCTTTAACTCCAAATCCGGCCATGTGGAGAGCTCTCCTTACGGCCGTTGAGGAGGAGTAGGTAGTTAAAATGCCGGAGTCCTTTATAATTTTCCTTAGATATTTGAAAAACTCGTAGGTCCAGAGCTCCGGGTTTACCTTAGGTGAGAAGGGGTCGTGAAATATAAAGTCTGCAAAGTTTTTGAACTTTCCCGCGAACTTTTTAACGAACTCCCTCCCTTCTGTTATGTAGACCTTTATTTTTAATTTGGAGTCGGCGTAGTTTAGTGTCAGGACGCCTCTTTCACAGCTTCTGTTTTTTAGGAGCTCCCTGAGGGCCCACTTCCACTTCTCAAACTTTCCCCAGTTAACTTTTAAGGAGTTTTCTATTACTGAGATGTCATACTCAAATCCGACTACCTTTACCAGAGCTTCCGGATTTTCCGAGAGGACTTCGCTTAAGAAGGCAACTGTGTTGTATCCGAGTCCAAAGCATACGTCTAAGAGGCTGACCTTTCCCTCTCTTGCCCTTTCCCTAACCTTTGAGGGTCTACAGAACTTCTCTAAGGCTTCCGTGAAGGCCCCGGCCGTTACGGAGTGGTAGGGCTCTCCGAACTTTTCGGAGAGGAAGGTGGTGGAGCCGTCCTCGGTCTGAACTTTCCTCATTACTTGAGTTTTTCTTCAACGGACTTTACCTTTTCCTCTATGTGGAGCTCCTTGTCACTCCTCTCATCAATCCTTACAGAGGTTACCACTCTCGGAGCTCCCCTTTCAAAGGGGACTTTGTGCATTCTCCTAACGGCTTCAAGGAGCTCGTCCAGACTCCCCTCAACAATCGTTCCCATTGCAGTAACTTGAAACTTCAGCCCCATCTCCTTTAAAACCTTAACGCAGTCTGCAACGTAACTGCTGACGCTTGGTGTCCCAGTTCCTAAAGGTATGACGACGATTTCCATTACGGCCATTTCACTCTCCAAAGAGGTCCCTTATGAGCCTCTCCCACTGCTCCTCGCAGTCGTCTCCCTCGCAGTTATCTAAGGGTATGACAGAGGTCTTCTCTATAACTTCTCTCTTAACGAAGATGGGTTTGTTTGTCCTGACGGCGAGGTTTATTGCGTCGCTCGGTCTTGAATCTACCTTTATCACTTCTCCGTCGGGTCTCTTAATCTCTATGACGGCAAAGTAGATGCCGTTGTCAAAGTCGTTTATTACTACCCTCTCTATCTCTCCGCCAAGGATTGATATGATTTCCCTTATGAGGTCGTAGGGGAAGGGTCTCGGGGGAACGGCTCCTAACAGTTCTGTCTCAAGGAGCTCTGCCTCCCAATTTCCAATCCATATGGGGATTGCAAACCTCTCCTCAGCGTTTCCCAGGATTATTATGGGGAGACCGCTGTATCTATCCTGGGCTATTCCGATTACAGATACCTCAACCATCCTCATCTCCTAAAAGGGAGTTTTACACCTTTAGAGCTCCCTCCAAAACGGGCTTTCCCCTTAAAAAGAAAGGGGAGCTCTCGGTTATTTCAACTTTAACGATTTTCCCTATTAAGTCCTCATTGCCCTCAACTGCAACAGGCTTGTTGTCCCTCGTCCTTCCGTAGAGCTCCGTTCCCTTGGGGCTGAACCCTTCTATGAGAACCTCCTCCACCTCTCCTATCCTTCTTCTGTTTTTCTCCTCTGCCTGTCTCTTTATAAGCTCTTGGAGCTCCTTTAACCTCCTGTTCTTTACCTCCTTAGGAACGTCGTCCTTAAACTCTGCGGCCTTTGTAAACGGCCTTGGTGAGTACTCAAAGACAAATCCCTGGTCAAACACGCACTCCTCAACAAGGGAGAGGGTATCCTCAAAGTCCTTCTCCGTTTCTCCCGGAAATCCCACTATAAAGTCGCCGGATAGGGCAACTTCGGGAACTATCTCCTTGAGCATCCTGACCTTTTCAATGTACTCTTCCCTCGTGTATCCCCTGTTCATCCTCTCCAGTATCCTGTTTGAACCGCTCTGCGGAGGGAGGTGAACGTAGGGGCAAACCTTTTCTATTTCCCTTATGGCCCTTGCGATTCTCTCGCTGAATCCCGCCGGGTGAGACGTTGTGAACCTAACCCTCTCAATCCCTTCCACCTCTGAAACCATGTAGAGGAGGTCTGCAAGGTCTGTTCCCTCGTACTCGTAAAAGTCAACGTTCTGACCTAAGAGGTGAACCTCCTTCACTCCCCTCTCGGCTAACCTCTTTACCTCCTCCACAACAAGCTCTGGCTTGACGCTCCTCTCCCTTCCCCTCGTAAAGGGAACTATACAGTAGGTGCAGAACCTGTTGCATCCCCTTTGAACTGTAACGTAGGAGACGTAGGGGTTTTGTAGGGAGCTCTCTATGAGGGGAATCTTCTCCTCGTCCGGAATTCTTGAGTTGAGTATCTCAACGACCCTCCCTTCCTCCTTTGCCCTTTTGAGGAGCTCGGGGAGTCTAACGAAGTTGAAGGTGCCGAAGACCAAGTTAACGTGGTTAAACCTCAGAATCTGTTCCCTCTCCTTTTGAGGAACGCAGCCTGCTACTGCAATGACCGTTTCGGGCTTTTTCCTCTTTAATCTCTTTAAGTTCCCTATAAAGGAAAATGCCTTGTTGTCGGGCTTTGCCCTTACTGAACAGGTATTGACTATTATAACGTCGGCCTCCTCAGCAGACTCTGCCCTTTCGTATCCAAGGGACTCAAGGAGTCCCCCCATTTTCTCAGAGTCGTTGACGTTCATCTGACAACCGAAGGTCTTTATGTAGTACTTCTTTGCCATACATCTCCTTAGTTAGTGAGTTTAACTAAAATATAGTTTTAATCGCAGGGGTTTGGTATCGTTGCCCCTTTGGGATAGACCAGAATTTCAACCCTTCGGTTGAGGGCTCTTCCCTCTTCGGTGTCGTTCGGGGCTATGGGATGTTTGGGCCCGCATCCGAAAGTTAAAATTCTCGTCGGGTCAACTCCGTTGAGAACGAGCTCCTTTCTAACGGCCTCTGCTCTTTTTTCGGAGAGTTTCACGTTGTAGTCAAAGTTACCCGTACTATCGGTATATCCGACTATGACGATTACCGTATCCGGGTTCTCGTTGAGGGTTTTTGCAACTCTCATGAGTATCTGTTTTGCCTCCGGTTTTAGTTCGGAGCTGTTAAAGTCAAATAGGACTGTGTCTTTCATTACTACCTTAACCCTGTTTGGCTCCTTAACAACTGCTACGGGCTTTTTCTCGTTGATTGGAGGTTCCGAAGGTTTAACCTCCGGGTTTGTGTTGTCCACCGGCTTAACACCGAGGTCCTTTCCGAGCTCCTTCGCCTGCTGGTCAAGAATGTATCCTATTGCCCCGCCTATCAGAGCTCCCGCAGCAGCCCCTATAAGGATTCTCTTTCCCTTATTGTGTTTAGGTCCTGTTGCCGCTCCAACGATTGCTCCAACGGTTGCTCCTATTGCCGCACCTGCCACCGTTTTGTTTGTCTTAGTCTGGCCCCCCTGTTGGGTTGTTGCGCAGCCAAAGGTAAGTAGGCTTGCTGCCGTTGTTAATGCTAAAATCCTCTTCATATCTCTGTCCCCCGTGTCTTCTTTTAAAACCAATTTAGTATTTTGATGGGAGGAGTTCAAATGTTTAACGTTCGCGAAGTTGCAAGAAGGGCTAAGGAGGTGAGTTACAGCCTCATTGACCTGTCAACAGAGGTAAAAAACAGGACGCTCCTAAAGGCTGCCGAGCTTATAGAGAGTAAGAGGGAGTTAATAGAGGCTGAAAACAGGAAGGATTTGATTGCAGGTGAGGAGAGGGGGCTTTCAAAGGCAATGCTTGATAGGCTCTTACTGAACGAAAGGAGAATAGCGGGGATGGTTCAGGTTCTCAGGGACGTTGCCTCACTGAACGACCCGGTCGGTGAGGTTGTGAGGATGTGGACCCGTCCCAACGGCCTGAGAATTGGAAAGATGAGGGTTCCCCTCGGAGTTGTTGCAATCATATACGAGTCAAGGCCAAACGTAACAATAGAGGCCGGTTCCCTCTGTATAAAGAGCTCCAACTCGGTAATTCTCAAGGGAGGTTCTGAGGCGATAAATTCAAACAGGGTTTTGGTCAACATTTTGAAGGAGGCCGCCGATTCAGAGGGCTTCCCTCCTGATGCCATTCAGTTTATAGACACTACCGAGAGGGAGGTAGTGAAGGAGCTCCTCCTCCTTGATGAGTACATAGACGTTGTCATTCCGAGGGGTGGCGAGGGGCTGATAAGGTTTGTTTCTGAAAATGCAAGGATGCCCGTTATTAAACACTACAAGGGAGTTTGCCACGTCTTCGTTGATGAGTTTGCAGACCTTGAAAAAGCGTGGAACATCTGTTTTAACGCTAAAGTTCAGAGGCCTGGAGTTTGTAATGCAATGGAAACGATGCTCGTTCACAGTAAGATTGCAGATGCCTTTATGCCTACCATGATTGAGATGTTTAAAAAGGCAAAGGTGGAGTTGAGGGGGTGTGAGAGGACGAGGGCTTACGACCCCGATTACATAAAGCCGGCAACCGAGGAGGACTGGTACGCCGAGTACCTTGACCTCATTTTAGCTGTGAGAATTGTTGACTCTCTAAACGAGGCAATAGACCACATAAACACCTACGGTTCGCACCACAGCGATTCAATAGTTACGGAGAACTATACGAATGCCATGAAGTTTCTAAACAGAGTTGATTCTGCGGCCGTTTACGTTAACGCCTCCACGAGGTTTACCGACGGAAACGTCTTTGGACTGGGAGCCGAGATGGGAATTTCCACCGACAAAATTCACGTAAGGGGACCTATGGGCCTTGAGGATTTGACCATTCCTAAATACATAATATTTGGAAGCGGGCAAATAAGGGAGTAGGGTTGATTAGGAGCTCCGA
>CAZEDJ010000052.1:0-8688 GCA_964511045.1 uncultured bacterium | reverse complement strand
AAAGGGGGCCGATTACAGGGTGGGAATTGAGGAAACTCTCTCACTCATAAAGAAGTGCGGCCAGGCCTTTGGAACCAAAAGGGGCTTTTATCGGGGAAAGGTGGCAGACCTTGAAGAAGCTGAAATTTTAACGGTTGACGAGGCCTTCAGGGAATTTGCAGGCTCTTCAGTCTTTGATGAGGAAAAACTCCTCCGGCTCTCGGGGGAAGAGAGCTACGAAAGTGCATTCTTTAAACTCTTGGTAGAAAAGGTTGAACCGGGACTCTCAAACATAAAAAAGGTCGTTGTCCTGTACGACTACCCTAAGGAGTTTGGCGCCTTTTCAAAGGTTAGGGGTGAAGTAGCGGAGAGGTTTGAGGTGTACATAGCCGGAGTTGAGATTGCAAATGGATACACCGAAATGACGACTTACGAGGAATACAGGGAAAAATTCAAGGGGAGCTTTGACAGGAGGTTTTTGGAGCTCCTCAAAAAAAATCCCCTCCCGAATTCCGAGGGAGTAGCCTTAGGATTTGACAGACTGCTTATGGTATTAACGGGCGCTGATAGGATAACAGAGGTTATCCCCTTTTCAACGGAAGAGCTCATTCGGGAGGCCACCCCCTTGAGATGCCAAACTTCCTTCCAAGAAGGGAAAAGAGACTCCTCTCAACGATAAAGTCAATGAGCTCCCCAATGGAATTGGGCTTACCGTAAAATGCAGGAGAGGCGGGAAGAACAGTCGCCCCAGCATCCACAACCTTCAGCATGTTTTCTATGTGGATTCTGCTCAGAGGAGTTTCCCTCAAAACCAAAATTAAAGGTCTCCCCTCCTTGAGGCTTACCTCTGCAGCCCTGTGGATGAGGTTTTCAACAGCCCCCGAGGCAATGTGACCGAGGGTTCCAGCCGAACAGGGAACGATAACCATTCCCCTAACTTCGTAACTCCCGCTTGATATGGGCGCAAACATGTCATCAGCCCCGTAAACGTTAACCAAATCGGCAGGAAGGGAGGAGACGAAATCCTCAACTTTCATCCCTGTTTCGTACTCAAAGACCCTCATTCCGTATTCGGAAAAGACCAGCTCAACCCCATAGGAGTTTGCAACCAAAACCTCAACAACCCTCTTTCCGTAAAGGGCTCCACTTGCTCCCGTTATTCCAACGACTACCCTCTCCAAGGCTTCCTCCTTTTTGTATGATTTGAAGTATAACGGAGAGGAGGTAGAGAGTGCAAAGGTCAATAGAGAAGGTATCAACTCTCCTTGAAGCCCTCCCTTACATCAAGGAATTCTACGGGAAAACGGTAGTTATCAAGTACGGCGGAAATGCCATGGTTAACAGCGAGCTCAAGGAGGCCTTTGCCCAGGATATTGTCCTCCTAAAGTACGTGGGGATAAATCCCGTTATAGTCCACGGCGGAGGACCTCAGATTGGGGAGCTCCTCAAAAAGCTCAACATCCCAACGAAGTTTGTGGGGGGAATGAGGGTAACCGACAGGGAGACGATGAACGTAGTTGAAATGGTCTTGGTGGGAAAGGTAAACAAGGAGATAGTAAAGCTCATAAACTCACACGGCGGAAATGCCGTTGGACTGTCGGGGAAGGACGGAAACCTCATAGTTGCCGAGAAGATAGATTCAAAAAAGTACCTATCTGAAATAAGGGCTCCCGAAATAATAGACTTGGGATTTGTGGGAAGGGTAAAGAGGATTAATCCAGAAATTGTCAAAAAACTCTTGGAGTCTAAATTTATTCCAGTGATAGCTCCCGTCGGAATAGGCGAGGACTTTGAGGCCTACAACATAAATGCAGACCTCGTAGCTGGGGAAATGGCTGCCGGACTGAGGGCCGAGAAACTAATAGTGTTGACAGACGTTGAGGGGATAAAGGATAGAAAGGGGAACCTAATAAACTCCATTGAGAGAAGCAGGCTATCGGAGCTCATAGAAGACGGAACCATCTCTGGAGGAATGATTCCTAAGGTTAGGGCCTGCGAGAGAGCTCTACTGGGGGGAGTCAAGAAGGCCCACATAATAGACGGAAGGGTTAAGCACTCAATCCTTTTAGAAATGTTCACTCAAGAGGGAATCGGCACAGAAATTATATGAAATTTTTAATATTCTAATCGGAAGATTATTATGCCTTATGTGATATAATCGATTTTTGGTTGAAACTGAATAAGAAATAAACTTTTAAGGGAGGTGTCGCAATGGACTTCGTAGTACTTGTATCGCGATTGCAGTTCGCGATGACGGCCTTCTTCCACTTCATCTTCGTTCCGTTGACCCTCGGGCTGTCAACGATATCTGCAATCATGCTGACTCTTCACTACGCAACCGGTAAGGAAATCTACCGGGACATGGCAAAGTTCTGGGCAAAGCTCTTTGCAATCAACTTTGCCCTCGGAGTGGCCACCGGACTCGTCCACGAATTTGAGTTCGGTATGAACTGGTCGGTCTACTCAAGGTTCGTCGGTGACATCTTTGGAGCTCCCCTCGCCATTGAAGGTCTCTTGGCATTCTTCATGGAGTCAACATTTATGGGAGTCTTTCTTTTTGGATGGGACAAGGTTCCAAAGGGAGTTCACCTCCTTGCAGCTTGGCTCTCTTCAATCGGCTCAAACCTCTCAGCCCTCTGGATTCTCGTTGCAAACGGTTGGATGCAGCACCCCGTAGGAGCAGAGGTTGCAAACTTTGTAGCCGGAAAGAGGGCAGAACTCTCAGACTGGTGGGCTGTTGTATTTAACCCCGTTGCAGACGTTAAGTTCTGGCACACGGCAACGGCCGGAATGATTCTCTCATCTGTCTTCGTACTCTCAGTCAGTGCATACCACCTCCTAAGGAAACAAAACGTTGAGTTCTTCAAGAAGTCTATCTACGTTGCACTCATATTCGGCCTTATAGCCTCCGTAGGAGAAATCATCATCGGAGACATTCACGCCCACGAAGTTGCAAAGACTCAGCCTACAAAGCTTGCAGCTATGGAAGCCCTCTGGGATACAAAGCAAGGGGCAAACGTCCTTATAGCAGCTTGGGCCGACCAAAAAGCTCAGAAGAACGTTGTTGAAATTCCACTCCCAATCCCCGGACTTCTCAGCTTTTTAGCAGCCCACGACTTCAACGCAAAGCTCCTCGGAGCAAAGGACCTTCAGAAAAAGTTTGAAGCCCAGTTTGGCCCCGGAAACTACATACCGCCTGTTAACCTCGTGTTCTGGGCATTCCACATAATGGTTTACTTAGGTTTCTTCTTCGTAATCCTCTTCATATGGGGACTTGCAAAGTACAGGAACATTGAAAACGCAACTGGATTTTTAAAGGTAGCCCTCTACTCACTACCTCTTCCCTACATTGCGTGCTGGCTCGGATGGGCTACGGCAGAGGTTGGAAGACAGCCCTGGATTGTCTATCCCCTTACTGACGACTACGGAAAGATTCTCCTCCCCGAAATCGGACTAAAAACCGCTCAAGCAGTATCTCCGCTTACAAACATTGAAGTCATAATTACCTACGTAATCTTCCTGCTCACATTCACGGGACTTGCAATTGCAGACTTCTATCTTCTCTCCAAGTTTGCATCCAAAGGCCCAGAAAAAGAAGCTGAACTTTACTAAGGAGGAGGTGGGCGATGCACTTTGACCTACAAACTATTTGGGCGATTTTAGTCACGGTTCTAATCGCCGGTTACATACTTACAGACGGTTTTGACCTTGGAGTGGGAATCCTCCACGGTTTCGTTGCAAAGACGGACATTGAAAAGAGGGTAACAATCAACGCAATTGGCCCTGTTTGGGACGGAAATGAGGTTTGGTTCATTACAGCCGGTGGTGCAGCCTTCGCTGCATTTCCGGAGCTCTACGCAGCCCTCTTCAGTTCACTCTACATAGCCCTCTTTGCAGTTCTCCTTGCCCTCATATACAGGGCAGTTTCGTTTGAATTCAGGAGTAAGGAAGAGAGTGAAGGATGGAGGAAGTTCTGGGACCAGAGCATCTTTTGGTCTTCACTTGTCGTTTCACTTCTCATCGGAGTTGCAATCGGAAACATCCTTGCAGGACTGCCAATTAAGAACTCTGCAATTGAGGGAGACCTCCTCCACGGATTTGTCTATGCCGAGAAGTTTCCAATAAGCTTCATCAACCTGATTAACCCATTCCAGTTTCATGGGCTCTTCGGTATTCTCGTCGGAATAACAACAGTTCTATTCATAATGATGCACGGTGTCTCCTGGCTCCTCTGGAAGACAGAAGGTTCAGTTGCTGAAAGGGCAAGGAGCATCGGCCTAAAAATTTGGCTTCCCTTCGTAATCATGTACGTAGTCTGTACGGGACTTGCCTATACAATCTCCTTTAAAATCGCCGACCCCTCAAAGCTCAAGTACCTGAACCTTCCTGAAGACATGGTTAAGCAGATTGCAGGATTACTCCAAGGAAACGTTCTACCCCATGCACTCTTTAGATTCCCCGTAATAGAGCTCGCCCTAATTGTTCTTGCCGCCCTATGTGCCGTTTGGTGGCTCTTGGCAGTTAAAAATGCAAACGGAGCTCAGGCCTTCTTCGCATCCTCACTGACATTCCTCTTTGCGGGATTTGCAGTAATGTTCGGAGCCTATCCGTTAGCAGTTCCTTCAAACTTGGGGCTTGAACACTCCATCACAATCTACAACGGATGTTCAAGTCAGTTAACGCTAACAGTTATGCTCGTTGCTGCAATTATCTTCACGCCGATAGTCATTGCATACCAAGCTTGGGTTTATAAGATGTTCCTCTTCAAGATTTCCCCTGAAAGCCTCAAGAAGGAAATTGAGGCTGGAGCCGAAGAATATTAAGAGGGAGGTTAAAAATGTGGCTTATAATATCCTTCATCTGGTGGGTTTTGGTAGCCTGGATAACCTATACGCTTGCAAAGTCTAAGCTTGAGGGGGTTTAATTCCCCCTCCTTTAAGAGGAGAAAATGGGAGCAATAATCGGACTCAAAGAGAGCTTTCTAAAGGAGAGGAGAGACTTAAGGGATAAGCTCCTTTCCCTCAAAGCAGAAGGAAGGAGCTGGAAGGAGATAGAGGAGCTCCTGAGAGAGGAGTTCAAGGAGGAGCTGAGCTTCTTCAAGCCCAACCTCTTTACCTATTTTCTCTTAATTGGAGGAACTTTACTTCTTCCACTCCTCTACCTTTGGAAAGCGGTATTTGAACCGGGCTCCTTTGGCTACTTTATCTCAAGGCTACTATTTGCCCTATCTGCAATGTTTTCCCTTAAAGGGATAGTTGGACACTACGTTGTGGTCTTCCTCAACAGGGACAGGTTTGAGTCGGAGCTCAGAGCTCTAAAAGCAACAATTGAAGGAGGGAAAAATGGCAACGGAAAATAACCCGATAAGAACCCTTCTCTTTTATGGGGTTTTCGGCATTTACATCCTTATCGTTCTCATTACCTCAATTACAATCATCGCAAATCAGTAGTTATCTGCCCCCTCTGGGGGCTTCCTCTAAAAACTCCTTAAATTCATCCGGATAGACGTAAATCGTTTTTTCTCCCCTATACGTGACGAAACCTACCGGTGATTTTGGGGGCTTTTTCAAGTTTGATACCCTCGTATAGTCAACGGCCACCTTACCGGAATTTTTTCCCTTACTGAAGAATGCCGCAGCAGAGGCTGCAAGCCTTATGTCCTCTTCAGTCGGCTCCTCTCCCTTTTGGAGCCTCAGGATTACGTGTGAACCCGGAATTTCCTTTGCGTGAAACCAAAAGTCCCAAGGGTTTGCAACTTTCAAGGAGAGAAACTCGTTCTCCCTGCTGTTTCTGCCGACTAAAATCTTCTTCCCCGAAGGAAGGACGTAAAAATTAAACTTTAACTTTTCTCCCTCCTTCCTATCACTAGACCTTGAGAGCTCCAACAGGAAATCCTCATCCTCAGTCTCTGATGCAATCTCCCTCAAAACTTGGAGATTTTTCAACTTTTCCCTTAATTCCGACAACTTCCTCAGTGAGAACTCCACTTTCCGGTTAATTTTTCTGTATCGGCCGAAAATCCTGTTGAGGTTTTCCCTCGGAGAAAGTGAAGGGTCAAGGGGTATTCTAATTTTCTTGTTTTCCTGATAGTCAAAGACCTCCACCTCCGACTCCCCTCCCCTCAACCTACCAATCTCATACTTTAGGAGCTCTCCCCACCTCCTCAACCTCTCGGCCTCCTTTTTAAGGGCTCCAACGTCTGAAAGCTCATCAATCTGTTTAGAGAGGCTCTCTATTTCGGAGTCAAGCCTCTCAACTACCCTTGACCTGAGCTTCTCTAACTCCTCCCTCTCTACCGAAAGCCGATAAAACTCCTCAGAAGCCCTGCTAAAGGGGAGCTCTCCCGAGAATTCCTTAAACTTCAAATGGGAAAGCGACTCATAGGGAAAGGTAGTGAGGTACTTCGGCCTTTCATCCTCAAAGTAGAGGTAAGCCTCCTTTGAGCTTTTGTGTTTCTCCAAAAACTCCCTGTATGCCTCCTCTAAACTTCCCAACCTTTTAAAGAGAAGGGCAATTTCACGGGAATTTAAGGGAGAAAGTCCTTCAACAAACTTATACAGCTTTTTCTTTACCCCTTCGGGAGTAACTTCACCAAACCTTATCTCCTCAAAGGGTTTTTTATCAAAAGGAGGAAAGGAATAAAGACTACCAACCTTTAAGGGCCTCACGGAGCTCTTGGGTTCCCTCAGCAGGTACAGAATTTCACCTTCTTCGTTTAAAAGGAGGAGGTTCGCGTTCCTGCCCGTTAGCTCAAAGACCAAATTAAACGGCTTGAACTTCCCAGAGGGTAGGAGCTTAACCAACTTCAGGAAAAGAACCCTGTCCTTCTTAGGAAGAAAAAATTCCTTAACATACGTTCCTTTAAGGAGAGAGAGCTTCCCTGATTCCCGGTCTGTAATAGGAGTCCTTGATAAAAAGAGAAAGTTTGGAGTACCCGAGTAAAAGTTGAGAAAGTAATCCCCGACGCCCATTGAAAATTTTGGGCCATCAAGGAAAACTTTAACTACCCTTCCCCTTTTTAGTTTTTCGTTTAGCTCACAAGATAGCTTTTCTAAGTAGAGGTAGTCCATGGGGAGAGCTCCAAGAAGGGCTGAACACAGGTCTGATTGGCGTAAAGTGCCCTTGCGGACGTTCCAGCAAAATTTCCCTTCAATTTAATAAAGGGCTTTTGAAGTTTTTCAGAGCTAAAGGCAACCCTGAAGGCCCTTTCCGGAATGTTTAACCTATTTAAGAGAGAGTAAAACTCCTCCTCCGCAGCCCTTCTGGCCTCGTGGAGCTTCATCTGAACCCTGCTCTTTACGTTAACCTCACTGTCACCGGAGGTCTCAATGGAGATAAATATGCTTTCGGGATAGTCTGAGAGAACCTTTGCCTGGGCTCCGTCACTCTGAGTTGAAGGCATACAACCAAAAGGCTTAACGGAAACAACCATGTGAGCCTTTTTGTGAATTACACTGTATATGTGCTTGCCGACCTCAAGGTGTCCCTCCCCGCCAACGACAAAGTAGTCAAAGTAAGGCCTTGAAAGCTCAGCAAGCTCCCTTTGAGGTGGGAGAGGTTTGGGCCTAAAGGAAAAAACGGACCTTAAAAGGTTGTAAAATCCCTTAAAGGCAAAGGCCATTGACTTAACCGCCAAAAGCCTCTTTAACCTATCAACCGAAAATCCCTTAACCTTTAAGTCTCTCTTTATCTTTTCTTCCTCTATAAAGAGCTGATAGTCAATCCAGCCGGCAACGGGCTCGGGTCTTACTTCTGCCCCTTCCTCCTCAAGCCACCTGTGAATCCTGTAGTTTCCATCACTCTCGGTCGTATGGGCCCAGAACTCCCCGATAACGCTGACAACGGGCTTTACCCTCGTGTAGTCAAACCTCAACCTCTCAAGTTTTTCCCTGCTTTCCTTGAGAACCGAGAGGAGCTCAAGGGTTGAAACTCCACTTTTCAAGGCTTGAGAGGTAGTCTTAACAGTCTCATCCAACCAATCGTCAACGGAACCCTCCTCAATTTCATAGGGCCTCAGCTGGTAGCCCAAATCCCTCAGGATATCCGCAGTCCACACGGCTCTAACCAAGCTCCATATGAGGGAAGGAGTAACCTCAAAGTCACCCTCCGATGAGAGCTCCGACTGATTGAGAATGGAAACGGTAAATTTCTCAAATCCCGCCTCTTTAAGAGCGTGTCTATATTCGGTTTCGTACATTCCAAATCTACAGGGACCGCAGGCACCTACTGTAACGAAAAAGTACTCCTTCTCTACATCAATGCCCCTTTTTGATTCCTCAATGAGAAACTTCAGGAGATTTCCCACAGTGTAGTAAGTGGGATTACACATTCCCCTGTTGCAGTACTCCCTGCCGACCGAGAGGGATGTATTGTCCGGTTGTGGAAGAAACCGAACCCTGTATCCCAAACTCTCTACTGCCGACTTAATGAGGTTTTCGTGAATGGGCGTCAAACCGCCGAAGAGGAGCGTTTTATCCATTCTCCTCTCCCTTCCTCTCCTCAAAAATTCCCTTAACGGGCCTTGAGGGAACTATTGTCGCAATTGAGTGTTTATAGACAAGCTGCTGCGTCCCGCCGTTTTCAAGTAGAATCGTAAACTGGTCAAAGAAAGCGATAACCCCCTGAAGGCGGGTTCCCTTTATGAGAAATACGCTGACCGGCACTCTCTCCTTCCTCAACTTATTGAGGTAGGCATCCTGAAGGTTCATT
>CAZEDJ010000051.1:0-8711 GCA_964511045.1 uncultured bacterium | reverse complement strand
GATATGGGAGCTGTGATAAATATTCCCAATCCGAAAGGTATGAGCCCTAAGAGGTTAATAAAGAAGAGAATAATAACGAGGGCAAAGTAGGCAAACCAGCTTTTCGTTATCGTTTTCCTGCTCGTTTCAAGCGCTTCCCAGGCGTCCAACTTTTTGTCAACTATCAAGAGTTCCGAAAAGAGGTAGGAGACCGTTAGGTAGATTCCGGGAATTATAAAGAGGATAAAGCCTATTGTTATGAAAACAATTTTTATTAGAGCCATGAGTCCAAGGGGGACGGGTAATTCCTTTATCGGATAGAAGATGTCGTCTATCGGCGGTTCCTCTCCCCTGTATAGTTTTAAGTAAGCGTAGTAAACCCCGGCAAGGAACATTGTGTTAACTATTGATGCGAGCAAAAAGCCAAAAAAGGGTATAAATCCAAGTATTATCTCCACTCCAAGGCTTAGGAAAAAGACAATTAGATACGGTAAAATGAGCTTTCCCGGGTTTGCCTTAAAGATTTCCCAAGACTTTTGAATAACTTCCCCTATCCTCATTATCCCTCCCTCCCATAAGTTTATTCTTATTTTATCACTTTTTCTCTTTCTCCTCGTCCTTCATCAGCTTGTACTTTATTGCATCGGCAAGGGCGAGCCACGAGGCCTCTATTATGTTGGGGGAGACACCAACCGTTCCCCACTTTTTCTTTCCGTCGGTTGACTCTATGAGAACCCTCGGGGAGGCTTCCGTTCCGGCCGTTTCGTTGAGGATTCTCACCTTGTAGTCTGTGAGCTTTACCTCCCTTATGGAGGGATAAAACTTTTCAAGGGCCTTCCTCAAGGCCTTGTCAAGGGCCTCCACGGGTCCCCTTCCTTCGGCCGCCGTGTGTTCAAACCTGTCCTCAATTCCCCTCTCCTTTGCAACCTCCTCGGGTATTTCAACTTTTATCGTCGCCTCGGCGTAGGCCTCCTCGTTTTCCGAGCGCTTCTCGGTCAAAACCCTGAATCCCTTGAGCTCAAAGTACTTCTTCGTTAAACCGAGGGTTTCTTTTAAGAGGAGCTCAAACGAGCCCTCTGCCCCTTCAAAGTGGTATCCCTGAGCCTCAAGCTCCTTTATCCTCTCAAGAATTTTCCTCACTTCCGGTGAGTCCTTTGGGAGCTCTATCCCCAACTCCCTTGCCTTGTTTACGATGTTGCTCCTGCCCGAGAGCTCCGAAATCACCACCTTTCTCTTATTTCCTACCTTTTCCGGCTCAATGTGCTCGTAGAGCTTCGGGTTCTTTTCAACGGCCGAAACGTGAACGCCCGCCTTGTGGGCAAAGGCATTCTCCCCCACGAAGGGGAGGTTTTCGGGGTGGGGGCGGTTTGAGAGCTCCGAGACCAACCTTGAAACCGAGTAGAGCTTTCTCAGGTTCTCCTCCGGTATTGACTCAACTTTCATTTTTAGAACCAAGTTGGGAATTATTGAGCAGAGGTTTGCGTTTCCCGTCCTCTCTCCCAGTCCGTTTATCGTTCCCTGAACCTGCACAGCTCCCTTTCTGACGGCAATAAGCGAGTTTACAACGGCCATGTCCGAGTCGTTGTGGGCGTGAATACCAATGGGACTCTTAACCCTTTTTAGCACTTCATCTACTATCTCCTCGGTCTCATACCACAGAGTTCCGCCGTTTGTATCGCAGAGGACTAAACAGTCGGCTCCGGCATCCTGAGCTGCCAGGAGGGTCTTAACTGCATACTCCGGATTTGACTTGTATCCGTCAAAGAAGTGTTCTGCGTCAAAGAAGACCTCGTCAAAGTACCTCTTTAGGTAGAGAATAGTCTCGTAAATGAGGTCGAGGTTTTCCTCAAGGGATATCCCCAACCCCAAGGTGGCGTGGAGGTCCCAGGACTTTCCAAATACCGTTACGGCCGGAACTTCCGTTCTTACCAACTGCTGGATGTTTCTGTCGTCCTCTACTCTGACTCCCTTCCTCTTTGTTGAGCTGAATGCGACGATTTTGGCATTCTTCAGCTTGAGTTTCTTAATTTCCTCAAAGTATGCGAGGTCCTTTGGGTTTGAGCCCGGCCAACCCCCTTCAATGTAGTGTATCCCCAAGTCATCGAGGGCTTCCGTTATCCTCAGTTTGTCCTCAAGCGAAAAGGAGACTCCCCTCGTTTGGGCTCCGTCCCTCAAAGTCGTGTCGTATATGTAAACCATCTAACTCCCTCAAAGAGGTTATTTAAGGTTGTAGACCCTCTCCCCTTCCTCCTTGTCAAGCTCAAAGGCCTCGTGGAGAACCCTTACTGCAAGCTCGGTAAACTTCTCATCTATTATGCAGGAGATTTTTATCTCTGAGGTTGAAATCATCAAAATGTTTATTCCGTAATTTGCGAGGGTCTCAAAAACCTTTCCGGCAACTCCGGCGTGGCTCCTCATTCCAAGTCCCACAATTGAGACCTTTGCTATTTTATCGTCCCTTATTACTCCCCTCGCTCCAATCTCCTGGGCCACCTTTTTCGTTATCCTTTCGGCCTTCGGAGCGTCGTTCTTTTCAACCGTAAATGAGATGTCCGTAAATCCGTCAACGGAGACGTTTTGAACTATCATGTCAACCGGAATGTTTGCCTCTGCAAGGGCATCAAACAGCTTTGCTGCTATTCCGGGCTTATCCGGAACCCTCTCGACGGTTATTCTTGCCTCGTTCTTGTTGTGGGCAATTCCCCTTACTATTACCCTCTCCATCGTCTCATCTTCCTCCTTAATGAGCGTTCCCTCGTCGTCGGTAAATGTGCTCCTCACCCTCAAAGGCACCCTGTACTTCATTGCAAATTCAACGGAGCGAATCTGGAGAACCTTTGCTCCCAAAGAGGCCAACTCAAGCATCTCCTCGTAGGAGAGAACGGGGATTCTCCTCGCTTCGGGAACCACCCGAGGGTCTGCAGTGTAAACGCCGTCAACGTCGGTATATATGTCGCACCTGTCTGCTCCTAAGGCCGCAGCAACCGCAACGGCCGAGGTATCCGAACCTCCCCTTCCAAGCGTTGTTATCTCACCCTCGTCCGTTATTCCCTGAAAGCCCGTTATTACGACGATTTCTCCCCTCTTTAAGTGTTCCTCTATCCTGTCAGTGTCTATGGTTAAGATTCTTGCCTTTGTAAAGGCACTGTCGGTCTTTATTCCTGCCTGCCATCCCGATAGGGCGACTGCCGGGTAACCCATGTGGTTGAGGGCTATTGAGAGGAGACCGGCAGAGACCTGTTCTCCCGTTGAAACGACAAAGTCCATGTCCCTTTCGTTGGGCTCATCGGTTATTGACTTGACCAGATTAATCAGTCTGTCGGTCTCTCCGGCCATTGCAGAGACCACTACGACAACGTCGTTGCCCTTCTTTCTCTCGCTTATAACCTTTTGGGCAACTTTATTGACAATCCTCTCTATGCTTCCCATTGAGGTTCCGCCAAATTTCTGAACGACAAGGGACATTAAGCTCCTCCGGAAGGTGTTTAAGGAATGAATTATAGTTAAATTCTCATTTGTGACAAACAGAAGAACAGGAGAATTCCGGCCGAGAGGAGGAGGAAGTTTATCAGGTGGAACTTAATGAGAAATTCCTTCTTCCTGCCGAACTTCTGATAGTAGAGCCTGTATCCTATTAAGTTTGCCAGTGAGGAGACGAGGGTTCCGAAACCGCCCACGCTGACTCCCCAAAGGAGAGCTCTCCAGTTTTCCGTAAAGTCACCGAAGAAAAGGGCGGCGGGAACGTTGCTCATTACTTGGCTTCCGAGGGCTGAGTAAAGAAACACCTCCTCCGGGGTGTCTAACTTTACGTTTAATATGTGGCTTAAGTTGTCTGTGAAACCGAAGAAGAAAAAGAATGTAAGGAGGAGGGGGTAGTCAACTTTCAGGAGCTCCCTGTTTCTAAAGAGGGCATAGGCGGGTATCAGAACTCCCGTCCAGAGGGGAAGGAACTTTAAGACGGATAGGACGAAAATGAAAAAGAGAGTTAGTAGGACGTAGGTTTCACGCCGGTAGGTGGGAGCTTTCCCAACGGACTTCAAGTTTAACTTGGGAGTTAGAAGGAGGACGATTAAGACCGAGAGGAGGGTGAAGGGAAAGATTGTCCTTATAAACTCAAGAAAGTGCAGGTGGTAGTGGTAGTAAATGTATATGTTTTGAGGATTTCCGAAGGGCGTCAGGGATGAACCGCCGTTAGCCGCGGCTATCTCTAAGATTACCAACCTCTCAACGTTTTCAACCCTTAAAAGGAGGGTAACCGGAACGACGACAAAGAGTGCAACGTCGTTCGTTAAGAACATTGAAATCAGTGCCGTAAATAGGACGAGCTTGTGGCCTATGAACTTTCCCCTTTCTGCTTTAAAGGCCAAAAACTTGAGGAAGTTGCTTTCAGAGAGTCCCTTTATGAGAATGAGGAACACAAATAGGGTAAAGAGGACCTTAAAATCGCTCTCCGAATATTGGGGGAGCCTCGGGTTGAGGACTTCTGTTAAGATAAATCCGAGGATGGACAGGGAGAGTATCCACTCCTCAATGAAGAACCTAAACAGTTTCACCCTTAAACTTTCCTAAAAACTCCGATTTAAACTCGGAGAACCTTCCCTCTCTTATTGCCTTCCTGATTTTTTCCATTAGCTTTGAGTAAAAGTGCAGGTTGTGAATCGTATTGAGGATTACGGAGTTAACCTCTCCCGACACGTAGAGGTGTCTCAGGTAGGCCTTCGTGAAGTTTTTACAGGTGTAGCAGTCACACTCCGGGTCAAGTGGAGTAAAGTCTCTCTTGTATTTGGCCTTTTTTATGTTTACTTTTCCGTGAGAGGTAAATAGGGTTCCGTTCCTTGCGTTCCTCGTGGGCATTACGCAGTCAAACATGTCAACGCCCCTCTCAACGGCCTCCAATATGTCAACCGGAGTTCCGACCCCCATCAGGTATCTCGGCTTGTCAGGGGGGAGCTCCGGAGCTACAATCTCCGTTATCCTGTACATCTCCTCCTTAGGTTCTCCGACGCTCAATCCCCCTATTGCATAGCCGTCAAAGGGCATTTTGACCAACTCCTCAACACACCTCAACCTCAAGTCCTCGTAAACTCCCCCCTGAACGATTCCAAAGAGTGCCGTCTTCTCGGTCGTTCTGGCCTCTATGCTCCTCCTTGCCCACCTTACCGTTCTCTCCATTGAGTGTTTTGCGTAATCGTAGGTGGCCGGATAGGGGGTACACTCGTCCAAGACCATTCCTATGTCAACGCCTATCTCCTCCTCAAACCTAACGACAAATTCCGGCGTAAAGGTGTGCTCCGAACCGTCAATGTGGGACTTAAAGAAAACCCCTTCCTCACTTAACTTCATCAACTTTCCGAGGCTGAATACCTGAAATCCCCCGCTGTCCGTCAGAATCAGCTCGTTCCAGCCGATAAACCTGTGAATTCCCCCGGCTTCCCTTATTACTTCCAGTCCGGGTCTTAAGTAGAGGTGGTAGACGTTTGAGAGGACCAAGTGATAACCCATCTCCCTTACGCTTTCCCACGTTAAGCCCTTAACCGCCCCGAGGGTTCCTACGGGCATAAAGCAGGGGGTTTCGGTTAACCCGTGGGTTCCCTTTAGTATTCCGTACCTTGCCCTGCCGTCACTCCTTAAAACTGAAAACTCCATTTCACTTTTCCAGACTTGAGATTTGGAACGCTCCCTCTTCCGTTATCAAGCAATCGTCCTCAATTCTGACTCCGCCGAGTCCCGGGATGTAAACACCGGGCTCAACGGTCACGACGTTCCCCCTCCTCAGAACCTCCCTTGACCTCCTTGAGAGTGTGGGGGACTCGTGGACTTCAACGCCTATTCCGTGTCCCAAGGAGTGGACGAAGTATTCGGAAAGACCCTTTTTCTCAAGGAATTCCCTTACCTTTAAATCAACTTCACTGCAGGACTTACCGGGCTTCAGCTCCCCTATTCCGACTTCCTGGGCCTCCCTTACCGCTTCGTAAACTTCCCTCATCTCGGTAGGAACGTTTCCTATGAGAAAGGTCCTCGTTATGTCGGAGACATATCCCCTGTAAACCGTTCCAAAGTCAACTATAACGACGTCGCCGTCCCTTATCTCCCTGCTTCCTGTCTCCCAGTGGGGAATTGCAGAGTTTCTTCCCGAGGCAACTATCGTCGGGAAGGCCTCGCCCTCACCTCCAAACTTGAAAAATGCCGAAAGGAGCTCCCTCCTAAACTCAACCTCCGTAATCCCCGGCTTTAAGAGGTGGAGGACGCTCTTTAGGGAGATTTCGGCAATCTGAACAGCCCGCGTTATCAGTGAAACCTCCTCTGGAGTTTTAACGGAGCGGAGCTCCCTTAAAAAGCCCTCCTCCTCTATAACTGGAACTTCAATTTTTTTGAGAGTTGAAGCCTTTATTCTCTCGGGGTCAACGATGACCTCCTCAACCTCTTCCTTCAAGTTCCTGTTAAATTCGTCCCATCCCTTCCACTCAACGACCTCAAATCCCCTGACCTCCTCCTTTGCCCTCTCTATGTATCTGCCGTCTGTAAAGAGGAGAGCTCTTTTCCTTCCGGTAATCAAAACGATGCTGAAGGTTGAGCGAAACCCCGTTAAGTAGAAGTTTTCACTTTCGTCAAAACTTAAAAAGCCCCTCTCCCTTTCTCCTAACTTTTCACACACAAACTCCAACTTTCTCATCTCTTTCCCTAAAGGATGTACTTTGTAAGGTCTTCGTCCTGAATGATGTTCTGGAGCTTCTCCCTCACAAACTCCCTGTTAATGACTATCTTCTCACCTTTCAGCTCGGGAGCTCTGAACGAAATGTCCTCTAAGAGCCTTTCAAGGACCGTGTGGAGTCTCCTTGCCCCTATGTTTTCGGCCTTTGAGTTGGCCTCCTCTGCAATCCTCGCTATCTCCTCAATTCCGTCCTCTGTAAACTCAATCTCCACTCCCTCCGTCTCAAGGAGGGCTTTGTACTGCTTGGTAAGTGCGTTTTTCGGCTCTGTGAGAATTCTGATAAAGTCCTCCTTCGTAAGTGGCTTGAGCTCGACCCTGATGGGAAACCTTCCCTGGAGCTCCGGAAGGAGGTCTGAAGGCTTTGCTATGTGGAAAGCTCCCGCGGCAATAAAGAGCATGTGGTCTGTCCTTACGAGGCCGTACTTCGTTGATACCTTACACCCCTCAACAATCGGGAGTAAGTCCCTCTGAACTCCCTCCCTTGAGACGTCGGGGCCCCTTCCTCCGCCCCTCGCTGCAACCTTGTCAATTTCGTCTATGAAGATGATTCCCTGATTTTCAGCCCTGTCTATTGCCTCCTTTATGACTTCGTCCATATCTATGAGCTTTTGGGCTTCCTCTTGGGTTAGGTACTTTAAGGCTTCCCTAACCTTCATCTTCCTGAGCTTTTTAGGTTTGGGGAGGATTGAAGAGAGCATGTCCTGGAGGTTTGCCATGTCACCGCCGAGGCCGATAACGTTTATCTTCGGTCCCTCAACGGTTACGGGAATCTCAACTACTTCGTCGTCTAACTTCCCCTCCTTTAGGAGCTTCTTTATCCTGTTTCTCTCCTCCCTCACGCGGGAGCTCTCAATCTCCCTTGATTCCTGAGACTTTTGGGAGGGTAGGAAAACGTCAAAGAGGCTCTGGATTGGCTGCTGAGTTTGGGGTTCCGGAACCATTATCTCTGCAAGCCTCTCGTAGGCAAGCTCTTTAGCCCTCTCCTCAACCTCCGAAATCTTCTCCTCCTTCACCATGTTTACGGATATCTCAACCAAGTCCCTGATTATTGACTCAACGTCCCTACCTACGTATCCGACCTCTGTGAACTTTGTGGCTTCTACTTTTATGAAGGGAGCTCTGACTAACTTTGCAAGCCTGCGGGCTATTTCGGTCTTTCCCACTCCCGTAGGTCCAATCATTATTATGTTTTTCGGGACAACCTCCTCCCTCATCTCCTCGGGCAGTCTCTGCCTCCTCCAGCGATTTCTGAGGGCAATTGCAACGGCCTTTTTGGCCTCCTTTTGACCCACAACGTACTTGTCAAGCTCCTCAACTATCTGCTGGGGGGTAAGGAAATCCTCATCACTCTTGTTTTTTCCGTTCTCCTGGCCGCCAAAGAGCCTCCTTAGCATCAATCCTCCCTATTCCAATTCTTCAACGACGATGTTTGTGTTTGTGTAGATGCAGATGTTTCCGGCAATTTCAAGTGACTTCCTCGCTATCTCCGACGCCGAGAGGTCGGTATTTTCGTAGAGGGCGGTTGCTGCCGCTTGAGCGTAGGGTCCCCCGGAACCTATTGCCATAACCGGAATGTCGGGCTCAATAACGTCCCCGTTTCCAGAAATCAGGAGAATCTTCGTTTTGTCCGCCACGAGGAGCATTGCCTCAAGTCTCCTCAGAACCCTGTCTGTTCTCCAGTCCTTTGCAAGCTCAACGGCCGACTTCAGTAAGTTTCCCCCGTAGGACTGGAGCTTGTCCTCAAACCTTTCAAGGAGGGAGAAGGCATCTGCAACCGAACCTGCAAATCCCGTGAGAACCCTTCCTCCGTAAACCTTCCTCACCTTTCTTGCACCGTTCTTAAAGACCGTATTTCCGAGGGTTACCTGACCGTCGCCGGCCATGGCAACCTTACCGTTCCTCAAAACTGCACATATCGTCGTTCCGTGAAACTCCATCACTCCTCCAGGTTTAACTCTCCCGTTCTCCTCCTCATCCTCGCTCCCACGGCCTGCCCCAATACCGCAACCAAAATGAGTAG
>CAZEDJ010000050.1:0-8742 GCA_964511045.1 uncultured bacterium | reverse complement strand
CGGCCTCAACCTTTCCCGTTTCACCCACCAAAACGCCGATTCCGACGGCCGAGGGAATTTGCTCCGACTTGAGCAGGTAGTAGGCAATGTCCTGGGCAATCTCTCCCGAAACGAGGGGAACGGAGCTCTCATAGGGCGTACCAAACCCCAAGTCCTTCACAACGGTTAAAACTCCCTTTCCCACCGCCTTGGCTATGTCAAACTTTCTCCTTCCACCCTCTTCCTTAACAAAGGTCGGAACATCGGGATTTTGAACAAATCCCCTTACCTCTCCCTTGGCGCTTGCCTCTGCAACGACGAGGCCTATAGGGCCGTCCCCCTCTATTCTCAGTAAAACCCTCTGCTCGGTTCCGTGCTTTAACAGGGAGGTTAGGAGGAGAGCTCCGGTCAACGCCCTCCCCAAAACCGCCGTTGCCATCGGGGAGAGTTTATGCCTCAACCTCGCCACTTCACACAAGTTTGTCGTTTTTACAACAAAACACCTGAGGGCATCCTCCCTCGTTACTGCAATAACGCCGTAGTCCCTGTCCCTAAAGTAGCTCTTTAAATCCTCTTTAACCTGACCGGTCAACTCCTTTAAGAGTCCTTCCCTGTTGGAAATCATTCCAAGCTTCTTCTTTTCCACTATTCCTCCCTATCTCTGTCTTACCACCTGAAGGTCATTTAAACTTAAAATCATATTGTCGTAGGCGGCAAGAACCTTTACTCCCGTCCTTTCAGAAATCCTCAGTGCAACCTCCCAGGGCTTTGCCCTCAACATCGTCCTTCCAAAGTGGGTAATTATGGCAAGTTTGGGCTTAACGGCCTCAATTATCCTCTCGGCATCAGGAACCGAGAGGTGGTCTATCCTCGGGTTGGGCTCAAGCAGGGTAACATTTAAAATAATCAGGTCCTCTACGCTTTTATAGGCATCTATAAGGCCGTCAAAAAACTTCGTATCTGCAACGTAACCGAAGCTCCTTCCCCTCCAGTAAAAGACCACTCCGTAAGTCTCAACTCCGTGAACGTGTCTTATCGGAAACTCAACTTTGAGCTCCTCTGAAAGGGAAACCTCCAATCCATCCTCAACAATCACCGTCTCCTCAATGTTGCTCCTCGTGTACTTTAAAACGACCGGGTCGTCATTGATACAGTCGGAGGGACAGAGGAGCTTACCTCTTCTCTTTTTTCCGCCGAGGGTCATCGCCTCAAGGATGTGATTGACGTCTGCACAGTGGTCCAAGTGCCTGTGGGAGAGAATAACCACATCGGTCCAAAAGGGTTCTATTCCCTTTCTGTGGGAATGGACGAAAGCTCCGGGACCAGGGTCAACGTGGACGTTTAAATCGTCAAACCCAAAGTAGAGTCCTCCGGCCTGCCTCTCAAAGCCAAAGGCAACGTAACGAGCCCCAGCCGTGCCTAAAAAAACGAGCTTTCCCTTGAGAGTTTCCCTGTTTAACTTCAAGCCGGACAGATACCCCTCTTTGAAGTCCTTATAAACTCAACTAACTCCATCACTTCCGGAAAATCGGAAAACTCCTCCTCCACCCTTTGAATGGAGAGGTTTATCGGCTCATCCGTCTTAAAGAGAATCTCAAAGGCGGTCGTAAGGGCCTTTATGGTTTCCCTGCCAAAGCCCCTTCTCCTAAGGCCTACTATGTTTATTCCCTCAAGCCTTGCCCTGTTTCCCTTTGCAACGGTGTAGGGAGGAACGTCCCTGTGAACTGCCGAAGCACCACCAATCATCGCGTGTTTTCCTATTCTGACGAACTGGTGAATGCCGGTCAATCCCCCTATAACGGCAAACTCGCCTATCTCAACGTGGCCCGCTATCTGAACTGCATTTGCAACTATCGCTCCCCTGCCGATTTTCACGTCGTGGGCAACGTGGACGTAGGCCATCAGTAGTACGTCATCCCCCACCGAGGTAACTCCACCTCCTCCCTCCGTTCCCTTGTGAATCGTTACATACTCCCTGATTTTTACCCTATCTCCGATGAAAACCTTCGTATCCTCTCCCCTAAACTTTAAGTCCTGCGGGTTTACGCCTATGTGCGAAGCGTATATTTCACAGTGGCTTCCTATCTCAGTTATCCCCTCAATAACTGCCCCTTTCCTGATAACGGTATTTTCGCCCACCTTTACCCTTCCCCCTATGTAGGAGAAAGGCTCAACCCTTACTCCTTCAGAAAGGAGAGCTCCATCCTCAACAACGGCAAGCTCGTGGACAAAGGCCATCACTTCCCCGCCACCATTGCCATAATCTCTGCATCACAGACCAAGTCGTCCCCCACAAATGCCTCTCCCTTCATTTTTGACATACGGGACTTAATCACTTTAGGCTCAAGGACAAACTTTACGGTATCCCCGGGCCTCACAGGTTTCCTAAAGCGGGCTTTATCTATTCCCATGAAGTAAACAACGTTTTTCTCCGGAGAGAGGTCAAAGGACTTAAACATAAGGACGCAGCCCACCTGAGCCATGGCTTCTATGAGGAGAGCTCCCGGAAATATGGGATGTCCGGGAAAGTGCCCCTGAAAGAAGGGCTCATTCATCGTAACGTTCTTTATCCCAACGATTCTCTTTTTCGGCTCAAACTCAACTATCTTATCCACAAGCAAAAAGGGATACCTGTGAGGAATGACTTTCATTATCTCGTTTATGTCCATTATCACTTTGCACCCCCGCCGACTTTCTTTAAGAGGACAACGGACTGAGCAGATATTCCTAAACCCTTCCCTTCAAAGCCTAAGCCTTCTGTCGTTGTAGCCTTTACAGAAACCCTCTCAATCGGAATTTTTAAAGTCTCGGCAATGTTTTTCCTCATTATTTCCCTGTAAGGGGAGAGTTTTGGTCTTTGAGCCACTATTACACTGTCAACGTTTTCCACGGTAAAGCCCTTTTCACCTGCAAGTTCCCTAACGTAACTCAGGAGCTTGAGGCTTGAAATTCCCCTAAACCTCTCATCTGTATCCGGAAAGTGCTCACCTATGTCGCCCAAGGAGAGAGCTCCCAAAATGGCATCACATATTGAGTGAATAAGAACATCGGCATCCGAGTGGCCCTCAAGCCCTTTCTCGTAGGGAATCTCCACTCCTCCGATAATAAGGGGGCGGCCTTCAACGAGCCTGTGAACGTCATAACCGATTCCGACCCTATACATCAAGCAAGCCTACTCTTTATCAGCTTCTCTATCTCCTCACGAATTACCTTTTCCGCTATTTCGGGAATAACCTCCCAGGCAACTTCCCTGATTATCTCCTCTACCTTTTCCTCTGGCAGTGTTACTGCTTCCCCTCCTGTTACTTCCTTAACCCTCTGCTCAACTTCCTGAGAGACCTCCTCCTTTGCCTCCTTTACAACCGATTCCTCTTTAGGAGCTCCAACCTCCTCAACGGGAACCTGAGGAACAACCTCCTCCTCAACGGGAACAACGGGAATCTCCTCCTCAGGTTGAAGAGTCAAGGACTCAACGGGAGACTCCTCCTCAACCATCGGAATCACGAGTTCAGGCTCCTTTGGAGCAGGCTTCTCTATGTTCTTTATTCTTCTAAGAACGGACAGGAGTTCCTCAACGGTAAAGGGCTTCCTCAGAGTCTCAACTGCTCCGAGGCTCTTAGCCCTTTCCTCGTCAAAACCCTCCTTTTCGTGACCTATGAAAATTACGGGAATTCCTAAGTTAACGAGCCCCTCCAAAACTTCATACCCGGAGGCCATTGAGACAGAAGAGTCAACTATTGCTACATCCGGTCTTTCAACCGATGCCGTATTTGAGGCCTCCCTCACCGTCTTGGCGTGTAGGACATCTATTCCCCTCAATGACAGAACAATGTCAAAGAGCTTGTGCCACGTCTCCTTATCATCAACGATGAGAACCTTCATCCTTTACCTCTTCCAACTTTCTCTTTATCTCCCTCAACATTGTAGTAAGTTCCTTTGAGTTTATTGCCTGCTTATCTAAATCCTTAACTATCTCTCCTCCGTCTCCCTTTAACGAGCTTGCAAGGGTAAGGAGCTCATCCTTTACAAGGGCGGCATTAATTTTCTCTGAAAGACTAACGGCCGAACTTATCAAGTCTATAAGTGTATCAATTTCCCCAATGTAACTACTCTTTTGAGCCGACTTGTACTTTGAGAGGAGAGTTTCAATGTCATTTCTGACGATTATAAAGTTGTCCTTAATCTGAGTTAGAAGGGAGTTGTCAATTTCCGGAAGTTTCAGGTCAACTTCCCTCAAAAGGGAGGCTATACCGTCCAAAACCTCAAAAGTAGTAGGACTTACCGAATCAAGCCCCTTCAGTTCAACCTTTAGGTTCTCCACATTTTCGGCAAGGGAATTTAACTCTCCCCTTATCTCTTCCAACTTGTCGTTACGGAGCTTCTGAACTTTCTCCTTAAGCTCTGAAACCAAACCCTCTATCTTATCGGTAAGCCCTCCTATTCTCTCCTCTAAGAGGACGTAGGTTTCCTCTTTCTTGCCGAAAAAGAGTTTTGAAATGAAGATGCCGACAACTATCCCTATAGCAGAAAAGACAACCGCCACAATCAGAGTCACCCAAACCAACTCCATTGACTTCTCCCGAACTTCAACTTAATTCAAGAGAAAGTATATCGTAAATCTTCCCTACGGGTAATCCCATAACGTTGAAATAGTCACCAACTATCCGTTCAATGAAGAGAGCTCCCTTCCCCTGAATCCCGTAAGCTCCGGCCTTGTCAAGGGGCTCTCCCGTTGAAATGTACCAATCTATCTCCTCCCTCGTTAACCTCTTAAACTTAACCCTCGTTTCCTCAAAGGAGGAAACAACCCTTCCCCCTATGAGGAGGGAAAATCCCGTCACTACCGTATGCCAAGAACCTGAGAGCTTCTTCAGAAATTCAACTGCTTCCCCTTCATCCTTCGGTTTCCCCAATATTTCACTTCCCAAGAGGACAACTGTGTCGGCAGAAAGGCCGACTTCACCTTCCGATATATTCCCCTTAGCAGCCTCAATCTTTAACCTTGAATTCTCAACGGCCGTTTCATAGGGGTCATCAAGAACAACTTCTTCAACGTTTACCCTTAAAACCCTGAACTGAAAACCAACCATCTCAAGGATTTCCCTCCTCCTCGGAGAGGAGGAGACGAGGGCAAATTTAACCCTATTTGCTATCACCTATTACCCCCAAGGCCTTCAACATCTCCTTGGCTGCCGACTGTTCTGCCGACTTTTTTGACTTTCCCTTACCTGTAGTCCTGATTTCCCCAACAACACACTCAACGAAAAAGGTCTTATCGTGCTCCGGCCCCTCTGACTTTATCAGCCTATACTCGGGCAAACTCTTAAACTCCCTCTGAGTAATCTCCTGAAGGAAACTCTTAAAGTCCTTGTAAGTTACGGCACTTTCAAGAATTTTCCAGAGCTCCCTCAAAAACCTCTTCCTAAACACCTCCTTAGCCTTCTCAAACCCAGAGTCCATGTAGATTGCACCAAAAACTGCCTCAAAGACATCGCAGAGGATGGAGCTCTTTTGCCTACCTCCGGTCCTCTTCTCCCCCTTTCCCAAGTAGAGAAACTTCCCCAAGTCAATGCTCTTTGCAAGCTCAGAAAGTGACTGCTCACTGACCAAAAAAGCCCTTATCTGGGAGAGCTCTCCTTCGGTCTTATCTGGAAACCTCTTAACGAGCTCATCACTCACAATGAGACCTATAACGGCATCACCGAGAAACTCCAAAACCTCGTAGTTCTCCCCCGTCTCCTTCTCAAAGGCAAAGGAGCGGTGAATGAGAGCTCTCCTTAAAAGGTTTCTATTCTTAAACGAATAGCCCAACCTCCTCTCAAGCTCTACCAGATTCTCTTCCCCTATCAGGGTTCGTACCTCTTTAGAATTAGACAAGCGTTTGTTCCTCCAAATCCAAAGGAGTTTTTAAGAACGTATCTGACATCTGCCTTAGCTGCTTCGTTTGGAGTGTAATCAAGGTCACACTCGGGGTCCGGCTCCTCATAATTTATGGTCGGCGGAATAATCCCCGTCTCAATTGTTTTGACAGACGAGACTACCTCAACTCCACCGGCCGCTCCCAAGAGGTGACCTATCATTGACTTTATACTGCTTATTTTCACCCTGTAGGCGTGTTCACCAAAAACCCTCTTTATAGCCATAGTCTCAAAGAGGTCGTTGAACTTTGTGGACGTTCCGTGGGCGTTAATGTAGTCAATATCCTCCGGCCTTATGCCGGCGTCCCTTATTGCGTTCTCTATAGCCCTTGCAGCACCCTCTCCCTCAGGGGCAGGAGCAGTCATGTGGTAGGCATCCCCGCTCGTTCCATATCCGACAACTTCGGCAAGTATCTTTGCTCCCCTCCTCTTAGCATGCTCCAACTCTTCAAGGATAAGGATGCCTGCCCCCTCTCCCATCACAAAGCCGTTTCTGTTCTTCTCAAAGGGCCTGCTTGCCTTTTCAGGCTCATCATTTTGGGTAGAGAGGGCCCTTGCCGCGGCAAATCCGGCGATAGAGAGGGGAGTTATTGCACTTTCTGTTCCTCCCGCCACCATAACGTCGGCTTCGCCCCTCTGAATAATCCTAAAGGCCTCACCAATTGCATGCGTTCCGGTTGCACAGGCCGTAACAACCGAGAGGTTCGGTCCTTTAAAACCGAACCTTATTGAGACAAGTCCGGAGGCCATATTGATTATCTCCATGGGAACGCAGTAGGGAGATACCCTCCTTGGTCCCTTTTCCCACAGGATTTTTAACTGCTGCTCTATCGTTGTTAAACCGCCTATTCCCGAGCCGATTAGGACTCCGACCTTCGTCCTATCAATGTCTGCCCCGTCAAGGCCAGAATCTTCAACCGCTTGAGTAGAAGCCCCAATAGCAAACTGGATAAACGGGTCTGTTCTCCTTACCTCCTTCTTGTCAAAGTAGAGATTCGGGTCAAAGTCCTTAACTTCTGCAGCTATCTGAACCGGATAGCCCTCGGGGTCAAACTTCGTTATTCTCCCTATGCCCGACTTACCCTTTACTATGTTTTCCCAAAACTTTTCAACGGTACTGCCAACCGGGGAGACCACTCCCATTCCCGTTATTACTACCCTTCTCTCCATGTCCTAACTCCTAAAACTTAATTAGTGAGAAAACGGGATATCCCTTCTCCTCTATCCTCTTTCTTCCGTTCAAAAAGGTTAGCTCAAGGAGAAAATCAACGCTTATTATGTTTCCGCCGAGCCTCTCAACTAACTCTATTGCTGCGCTCATAGTTCCGCCCGTTGCAAGGACGTCGTCTATCAGAACGACTTTTGTCCCCTCCTGGATTGCATCCTCGTGAATCTCTATACTGTCCTCACCGTACTCTAAGGTGTAGGTGGCCTTCAAAGTCTTATAGGGGAGCTTTCCGGGCTTCCTTATTATTGCCAATCCAGCTCCTATTTTGTAGGCAAGTGCCGAAGCCAGGATAAAGCCCCTTGATTCAATTCCTGCAACTATCTCTATTCCCGCACCTATATACCTGTTTCCGATGTAATCAATTACCTTCTGAAATGCCCAGGCCTTGTGGAGAAGGGGTGTTATATCCTTGAATACTATCCCCGGTTTTGGAAAGTCCGGAACGTCCCTTATGAGGGATTTGAGCTCGGCTATCTCCTTCTGAATGTCTATGTCTGTCTCCTTAAAACTCATTTGTCCTCCACCTTCAGTAATTTTTTGACAATTTTAACAGCTTCCTGGGCATCACCACCGTAGATTCCCCCTATTGACTCCGCATACTCGGGAGTAACAACAGCCCCTCCAACTATGACGGGAACGTCCAAACCGGCCTCCCTAATTGCCCTTATCGTCTCCTCCATCGCCGGTAGGGTTGTAGTCATAAGTGCACTGAGGCCGACTATGTCTGCCTTTTCCCTCTTTACGGCCTCAACTACCTTTTCCGGGGGAACGTTCGTTCCGAGGTCTATAACTTCAAAACCGCTGTTTTCAAGCATAGTAATAACGATGTTTTTACCTATCTCGTGGACATCCCCGTGAACGGTTGCCATAACAATCTTACCGCCGAGCTTTACACTCCCTCCCCTCTTTTTCATCTCCCTCTTTAAAACCTCAAACGCCGACTGAACCGCTTGAGCAGAACGGAGCATCTGGGGAAGGAATATCTCCCCCTTCTCAAACCTCCTACCGACGACATCAAGGGCAGGAATGAGAGCTCCATCACTCACCTCTATAGGCTCATACTCTGAGAGAGCTCTCTCAGTAGGTTCAACTATCCCTTCCCTATCACCTTCCAATACGAGCCTGAAAATCTCCCCCAAAATCCCCGGCGGGGCCTCACCCTCCTCGCTGGACTCTGATTTCTCCTCCTTCTTCTCTTCCTCAAATACCACTTCCCCTCCCTTGAGGAAGGAGCAGCTCAGTCTGCATATTTTTGAAAGGAGCTCCCTGCACTCCCTATCCTCGCCAACAGGTCTATAGTTTTGAAACTTCTCGGTAAACCTCCGAGCTCCCTTGTCCTTTCCGACGATTACATCAGAGGAGTAAATGGTTTCAACCATCCTCCTGTCTCCGGTGTTGAGAATGCCCGAGTCAAGCCCGGAGTAAATCGCCATTGCCATAAAGGAGGAGTTGATGAGTGAACGGGCGGGAAGACCGAAGGAGACGTTACTCACACCTAAGGTAGTGGCTATTCCAAACCTTTCCTTCACAAGCCTGATGGCCTTCAGCGTTTCAACGGCCGATTCCGGCATGGCACTTACGGCAAGGTTTAAAACATCGGCAATCGTTGAATCTCTA
>CAZEDJ010000049.1:4099-9076 GCA_964511045.1 uncultured bacterium | reverse complement strand
TTCCGGCATGGCACTTACGGCAAGGTTTAAAACATCGGCAATCGTTGAATCTCTACCTATATCTAACTTTTCACACTCATTTAATAGGTTCTCAATAATCTGAACCCTCTCCTCAGCCCTCTCCTTCAATCCCTCGTCATCTATTGCAAGGAGGAGAACGTTCGCTCCGTACTTTTTAACCAGAGGGAGAATGCTCTTTACGTCCTTTTCCTCTCCCGAACAGGAATTAACGATAGGCCTTCCGTCACACATCTTGAGAGCTTCCTCTACTGCCTTAGGGTCCTTACTGTCTATGACTATCGGTAGGTCGGTTGTCTCAATTACTACCCTCACGGCCTCCTTCATTGCTTTTGCCTCGTCAATTCCCGGAACTCCGACGTTCACGTCAAGTAGGTCGGCCCCCTCCTCAGTCTGCTTCTTCGCCTCCTCCTTAACTATTGAGAAATCTCCCCTTTTTAAGGACTCCTGAAGCCTCTTTTTTCCGGTAGGATTTATTCTCTCACCTATCATTTTGGTCGGGTGTTCCGTCCCGATGAAAACAAGCCTTGTCCGGCTTGCAACCTTTAAACCCTTTATTGGTTTCCTCTTTACGGGCTTTAGCCCTTTAACGGCCTCCTTAATCGCCCTTATGTGGTCGGGAGTGGTCCCACAGCAGCCTCCGACGATGTTTGCTCCGGCCTTCACCAACTCAACTGCATACCTTCCAAAAGTTTCCGGTGGTTCAGGATATACAGTTTTCCCCTCCCTTAAAACGGGAAGGCCGGCATTGGCATAGACCACAATCGGAGTTTCCGTAACTGAGGCCATTTTCCTCACCAAATCAACGAAGGCTTCAGGACCGAGGGAGCAGTTTGCCCCCACGGCAGCAACACCAAATCCCTCAAAAATCGCAGCCGAAACCTCCGGGGGAGTTCCGAGGAGGGTCCTCCCGTCCTCCTGGTAGGTCATGCTCACCAAAACCGGAAGGTCGCACACTTCCTGAGCCGCAACAACAGCGGCCTTTGCCTCCTTAGTGTCTGACATTGTTTCAATCAAGACCAAGTCGGCTCCGGCCTCCGCCCCCGCCTCTATCTGCTCCTTAAACACGTCCTTAATCTCGTCAAAGGAGTAATCACCGACCGGCTCAACAAATACGCCCGTCGGACCGACGGAAAGGGCTACGAGAGCTCTCCCCCCTGAAGCCTCCTTTGCGAGTTTAACGCCGGCAGCCGTTAACTCTCTGACCCTGTCCTCCAAACCGTAGTGGGAGAGCTTTATCCTGTTACTGCCGAAAGTGTTTGTCTCTATTATGTCTGCTCCGGCCTCTATATACTCCCTGTGTATTTCAATTAAGACTTCAGGGTGGTTTATATTTAGGAGCTCCGGCGCATAGTTGACGTCCATTCCCTTCTTCATGAGCATAGTTCCCATTGCGCCGTCTAAAACCCAAATTTTCTCACTTTTGAGGAAGGGATTTTCCCTCAAGACGACCTCCAAATAAAGCGTATAGACGGCTATTATAACAGGGGGACTTAGTCGGACTTAAAGTGAGAAATGACCCTCTCGGCCTCTGAAATGAGCTGTTCAATGACGCGGGAGCTCTGTGGCTTTCCCTTGGGGCAGTAGCGCTCCTTTTCAGAGTAGAGGCACCCGCAGTACTGCTGTCTGTAGAGCTCCTTTTCCCTTGATATCTCTATCCCCTCACTCCACCCTTCCCTAAAATCAACGTCTAAGAATTTCACTCCAAACTTTGCCGCTGCATTCTGGGCAAGGGGAACCATGAGTTCCCTCTTTTGATACTTTGAGTAAAAGAGCGTTGACGTAAATGCATCAAACTTTCCCTTCTTTGCAACGGCCGCAGCCATCTCAAGCCTCATTGAGTAACATATCTGACACCTGATGGGTTTCTCCTCCCTAAATACAACCGCCCTAAACCACTTTTCGGGTTCATAAGTGTCAAAGTAAATGACCTTTAAGCCCTCTAATTTCTCCAACTTCTTAACAGTTTCCATCCTCTTTACAAATTCGGTACAGGGGTGAATGTTTGGGTTATACCAGAGACCTACAACTTCGTATCCCCTATCCTTCAACCACTTTAAAGGATAGCAAGCACAGGGAGCACAGCAGATGTGGAGGAGAACCCTCATTCCTCAAGCTCTACATCTAAATCTGTTTTTACCTGGTTTTTACCGGAACGCTTGGCAAGATAGAGGGCTTTATCGGCCTTTTCAATAATTGCAGTTTCATCAAAACCATCCCTCATCATAGCAACGCCAACACTAACGGTAACGGGAATTACCTGCTCTCCGTACTTAAAAAGGTGCTTCTCAACGGACTTTCTCAGCCTCTCCGCAACCCTAATTGCCTGACTGAACGAAACACCCGGCAGGAGAATTGCAAACTCCTCTCCACCGTACCTCGCAATAACGTCCCTTGCCCTCAATTGGCTCTTCAGTAACCTTGCAAGCTCCTTCAAAACGTAATCTCCAGCCTGGTGGCCGTATGTATCGTTAATCTTTTTAAAGTTATCTATATCTATCATAATAAGGGCAAAGGGATAGTTTCTCTTATAAAAATCATTAATCATATCGGACAATGCCCTATCAAAACTTGCTCTGTTAGCCACCTGAGTTAAGAAATCAATGGAAGCTTCCTTTTTAGTCTCCTCAAGCTCCTCAGTCAGCTTTTTTATCCTTTCATTTGCCTCCTCAAGCTTCCTTCTTAAATTTTCATTTTGACTTCTTATGACCTTTACCTCTTCAAGAATTTGGCTCACTATACTTTTAATTGAACTATCTGTTAAATTTTCTCCGGCTTTCTTTATTGAATCTTCTCTTTCTTTAAGTTTTTTATCGTGTTCCTTTAAATTTTCTATGGTTTTTTCCAACTCGGTTAAAATTTCATCGGAAATTTTCCTAAGGAGCTCCTTGTCCTCAGATTCAACTTCAACTAAGACCTTTTCCACCTCAGAAGATGTAGGATACTTCTCCTTGAAAAGCCCCATTATTTCAAGGTCTGAAAGTTTTAGGCCATTCTCCTTTATGTAACAGAAGATTTCAAACCAGAGAACGTAGTTTTCCGGAATCAGCGGTATGTTATTCCTAACCAAAAACTGTAACTCTTCCTTGGCAATCTCTGCAATTCTCCTCAACTCTTCTGAGGAGAGCCTTTTCCTCTCCCTCACATCCTTCAGCAGTTTACAAACTATTTTCTCCTTTTCCATAACAGCTCAACCCCCCCTCTCTTTAAACTGTTCTGAAACGGCAAACTCAACTTTGAAATTTTAATTCTAACAGAATTAGGATTCCAGTTTTTTAGAATATTATCTAATAGCTCTTCCTGATAATCCTCAAGATAGATAAACTCTTTCGTATTGGCCACTCTAAATACCTCGTTATAGAGCTTCTCATAATCTACAAACTCCTCGGAGGAGATTTCTACAGAAACAAGAACCTCAACTCCCAATTTTCTCTCTTCAGGGTAAACCCCACACTTTAAAAGGAGCTTTACATCCTCTAAAAAGACCTTTCTCTCAATTTTCCCCTGCAATCCTTTCAACCTCCTCTACAAGCCTCTTAAGGGCTTCCTCCTGAGATAGCCTGTCTATAACCTTCCCCCCAACAAAGAGAATGAAGTAGTCGCCCGCCCCTGCAATTCCTACGTCGGCAAACTTGGCCTCTCCGGGCCCGTTAACGGCACATCCCATAACGGCAACCTTAATGGGCTTCTCTATGTGTTCCAACCTCCTCTCAACTTCCTCAGCAAGCGTCTCAACGTCAACGAGACACCTGCCACAGGTAGGACAGGAGATAACCTCAACTCCCCTCTTTCTGAGCTCAAGGGCCCCCAAAATTTTGTAGGCTACCTTAACCTCCTCCTTTGGACTTGTGGAGAGGGAAATCCTCACGGTATCCCCTATTCCCTTAAAGAGGAGAATCCCGACTCCAACGGCAGACTTAACAGCCCCGGAGAGGAGAGTCCCAGCCTCCGTTATCCCTATGTGGATGGGGTAGTCCGTCTCCGACGCAAAGAGCTCGTTAGAGACAACGGTAGTCCTTACGTCTGAACCTTTCAGCGAAAACTTTAGGTTAGTAAATCCCCAATCCTCAAACATCTTTGCATAGTTTAAAGCGGTTTCGTAGAGGGCCTGTGGCGTTGGAGCTCCGTACTTTCTCAATATTTCCTTTGGAATTGAACCTGAGTTGACCCCGACCCTTATGGAGATGTTTCTCTCTGAAGCCAACTTAACAATCTCCTTTACCTTCCACCTCTCACCGATGTTCCCGGGGTTAATCCTTATGCAGTCTGCACCGTTTTCAATTGAGAGGAGGGCAAGCTTATAGTCAAAGTGGATGTCTGCAATGAGGGGAATTGAGATTCTCCTCTTTATCTCTGAGAGGGATTCTGCAGCCCGTACAGAGGGAACGGCAACCCTGACAATCTCACAGCCTACCCTCTCAAGCTCCTTTATCTGAGCAACCGTTGTGTCAATGTCCTCAGTGAAGGTATTTGTCATTGACTGAACTGCTATCGGGTGGGAGCTCCCGATGGGAACGTTCCCGACCCAAACAGTCCTCGTCTTTCTCCTCTTAATCCACTCCACCCTTTTACCTCCGAGAGCATAATTTTAATCCCTATGAAGAGCTCAGTTAAGAGGAACTTCTCCATAGCGGCAAGAAACTACGAAAAGTTTTCCCTCTTCCAGAGAAGGTTCGGGGAGAAACTCCTCAGGAGATTGGACTTCTTTAAAGCCGAGGAGCCGATTCTGGACTTGGGAAGCGGAACGGGAGAGCTCTTAAGGGGAAAAAACTTTGTCTGCCTTGATATCTCCCTGAAAATGGCCAAGATGTGCAGTGAAAGGGGCACTTACTCCGTCTGCGGTGATGCAGAGTACCTTCCGTTTAAAGAGGGGAGCTTTCCTACACTCCTATCAAACTTCTCCTTCCAGTGGACAGATTTAAGAAGGTCAATTCCTGAAAGCCACAGGGTTTTAAAGGA
>CAZEDJ010000049.1:0-3999 GCA_964511045.1 uncultured bacterium | reverse complement strand
TCCAGTGGACAGATTTAAGAAGGTCAATTCCTGAAAGCCACAGGGTTTTAAAGGAAGGGGGGCTTTTTTTCCTCTCAATCCCCGTTGAGGGGAGCCTGAAAACGCTCTTTTCGTCGTGGAAGAGGGCCCTCGGAAGTTTACCCCTCTTTGAGTTCCCGAAAGAATCCGAAGTTTATTCCCTATTCAAAAAGTACTTTGAGGTCATTGAATTTGAAGTCCTAAACCTTGAGAAGGAGTTTAAAAACTCAAGGGAAGCCCTGAAGTACGTGACGGGAGTTGGGGCAAGAAATCCCTTCGGAAGCGCTTCTTTCAAGGAAGCCAAGAGGTTCCTTGAAGTGTTTAACGAAAACCCGAAAATTGAGTACAGAGCTCTGATAATAACAGGAAGGAGGAGGGAGCTCCCAGAGGAGCCCTAAATCTCTGCCTCCTTGTGTCTTGAGGCGTGGCACTGAATGTTTACGGCAACGGGAAGTGAAGCTATGTGGCACGGATACCACTCTATCTTAACGTCAAGTGCCGTTACTCTACCGCCGAAACCGGAAGGCCCTATTCCCAACTTGTTGATTTCCGATAGGAGCTCCTCCTCAAGTTTTGCATACCTCGGGTCGGGATTCCTAACCCCTATGGGCCTTAAGAGGGCTTTCTTTGCCAGGTAAGCGACCTTTTCAAATGTTCCGCCGATTCCCACTCCTACGGTAATGGGGGGACAGGGGTTCGGTCCCGCATCGCTGACCGTCTTCAGAACAAACTTCTTCACTCCCTCTATTCCGTCTGCCGGCTTCAGCATTGCAAGTCTGCTCATGTTCTCACTTCCACCACCCTTTGCAGCAACGGTAATTTTCACCTTATCTCCGGGAACGATTGAGTAGTGAATAACGGCGGGGGTGTTATCTCCCGTATTCTTCCTCTCAAAGAGGGGGTCGGAGACGATGGACTTCCTCAAGAATCCCTCGGTGTACCCTTCGGCAACCCCCCTGTTAATGGCCTCCTCCAAACTACCACCTACAAACCTTACGTCCTGACCTATTTCAACGAAAATCACTGCAAAACCGGTATCCTGACAGTAGGGAATCTCCTCACTCGCCGCTATTCTTGCGTTCTCCTCAAGTATTTCAAAAACGTTTTTACCTACGGGGGAAACCTCCTCCTCCTTTCCCCTCTTAAAGGCCTCAAGAACGTCCTTAGGGAGTCTGTAATTTGCCTCCTTACAGAGCTCCTTCACCACCTCCCTAACCTTATCAACGTGAACTTCCCTCATTTCCAACTCCTAAAGCGGTAATTTCTCTACAAGGTTCCTAACGGAATTTACAGACCTCCTCCAAGCCTCCCACTCCTCATCTGTAAGCTTGAGCTTTATTATGTCCTCAACACCGTCTTTTCCTAAAACAACAGGAACTCCTACGCACAGGCCGGGAGCTCCGTAGTATTCCCCAACCTCCCCGTCAAGGTAAACGCTTGCAGAGAGAATTTTCCTCTTGTTCCAGAGAATCGCCAATACCATTTCCAAAATAGAGGCTGCGGGAGCATAGAACGCACTTCCTGTCTTTAAGAGCTGAACTATCTCCCCTCCGCCGAACCTCGTTCTCTCTATAACCTCCTTGAGCTCATCGTCCGAAAGAAACTCTCTGACCGGAATTCCGGAAACCGTTGTGTATTCGGGAAGGGGAACCATGTCGTCTCCGTGTCCGCCGATGACAAAGGCCTTGATGTTCTCAACCGAAATTCCCGTCTTTTCGGATATAAAGTAAGCAAACCTTGCAGAGTCAAGAACTCCAGCCATTCCCATAACCCTTTCCTTGGGAAATCCGGTAACCTTTAGCGCCGTGTAGGTCATAGCATCAAGGGGATTTGTGACAACAATAACGAAGGCCTCGGGGGAATACCTCTTAATCTGCTCCGAAACAGACTTAACCACCTCAAAGTTCTTAAAGAGAAGGTCGTCCCTGCTCATTCCGGGCTTTCTCGGAAAACCTGCAGTGATAACAACTACGTCTGAATCGGCCGTGTCCTCATAGTTACCCGTTCCCGTAACGTGAGCGTTGAAACCTAAGATAGGAGAAGCCTCCATAATGTCTAAAGCCTTCCCCTTTGCGACACCTTCATTGATATCTATCAGAGTGATGTCGGCAGTTTCCCTCCTTGCAAGGAGTAAAGCCAAAGTTGCTCCGATGTTCCCCGCCCCTACGATGGTTATCTTCTTACGCCTCAACTTCTCCTCCTCATTCAAATTTCGGAAATTCTATCACGAATCCTGCTTTAGCTTTAAACCAACTGGAAACTTAAATTCAATAGTGAATGGAATCATGAGGAAGCCATGGTTGAATCAACCTTAAAACAGCTAAAAAGGCTTTTGGAAACAGAAGGTGTAATGCTCAAGGGATTCATTGAAAGGGGAAAAATTAACAAGGAGGAATTAAAGAAACTAAAGGAAATTCAGGAGAAAAAGAGAGAGTTACTCTCAAAACTTCTTGAATTGGGTTGTCAGAAGGGGGACACTTGGAAGGACGTTCTCCAAGTGGCAATGTTGAGTTTGCAGAATAAAGATAGTTTAATTTCGCTACTAAAACTTTACGGAGAGTGAGGGAAAGGCTTGATAAAGAGAGCAATATACCCCGGAACGTTTGACCCTGTAACCCTCGGGCACATAGATATTGTCAGAAGGGGGTTGGAGCTCTTTCAGGAGCTTATAGTAGGAATTGCCGAAAACCCGAAGAAAAAGCCCCTCTTCTCCCTCAAGGAGAGAAAGGAAATGTTTATAGAGAGTCTGAGGGAATTTAATCTCCTTGAAAGGGTTGAGGTAAAGACCTTTAATTCACTTCTCGTGGAGTTTGCAAAGAGGGAGGGAGCCGTTGCCATTTTAAGGGGAATAAGGATAGTTTCAGACATGGACCACGAATTTACGATGGCATCACTCAACAGGAAGCTCTATCCGGAAATTGAGACGGTCTTCCTCATGCCCTCAGAGGAGTATGCATACCTTTCCTCCTCGGCAGTTAAGGAGATAGCATACTACGGCGGAGACGTCTCCCAGTTCGTTACGCCGTTTGTGGAAAAAAGGCTAAAGGAGAGGTTTAAAACTCAGTATCAAAGCAGATAGTCTTTATCTCCGTCATCTCCTCAACGGCAAACTTCGGACCCTCTCTACCGATTCCACTCTCCTTAACCCCTCCGTAGGGCATCTGGTCAACCCTAAAGGTAGGAATTTCATTCACCATTATTCCGCCGCACTCCACTTCATCGGCAAATTTAAAGGCATTCTTTAGGTTATCCGTAAATATTCCGGCCTGAAGGCCGTAAGGAGAGTCGTTTATCTCCCCAATTCCCTCCTCAATTGATGAAACGGGATTGACCATAATAACGGGCCCGAAAACTTCAGACCTAAAGAGCCTTGCCTCCTTAGGAACGTTCACAACAACAGTAGGCTCAATTAATGTATCTGAGAGCCTCCTTCCTCCACAGAGGACCTTAGCCCCTAAGTCTACGGCCTCGCCTATCCAGTCAACAATTCTATCTGCGGCCTCCCTGTTTATAACCGGGCCGACGTCGGTCTCCTCTAAACGGGGGTCTCCCACCTTCAGACCCTTCGTAAAGGAGCACAGCTCTTTAACAAATTCATCAAAGAGTTTCTCGTGAACGAAGACCCTCTGAACCGATATACAAACTTGACCTGCAAGGGCAAACCCTCCCCTTGCTACCTTTTCTGCAATCCTTGATAGCTTTTCCGACTGGTCCGAGTCAACGTAAACTCCGGCGTTTGAGCCGAGCTCCATTGCATACTTCTTTAATCCTCCCCGACTCATAATGATTTTCCCCGTTTGAACGCTGCCCGTAAACGTAATCATCCTCACATTGGGGTGACGGACGAGGGAATCACCGGCCTCTTCCCCGTAACCTGTGACGACGTTTACCGCCTCCGGCGGAAAGCCGGCTTCAATGAGGAGCTCCGCAAGCTCTATAACGACGAGGGAGGTATTTTCAGAGGGCTTTATTACAACCGAG
>CAZEDJ010000048.1:2291-9113 GCA_964511045.1 uncultured bacterium | reverse complement strand
AAGGACAAGATTCCGAAAACCGTAAAGAACTTTCCCAACTTCCTCAAGCTACTCTCCTATTTCAAAGTGTTCCTTTATGTACTTTTTCCTCTCTTCCTTTGGTATTTTACTCAAGATTTCCGCGTTTCTTCTGTTTCCTTCCGGAAGTTCAACCCCCAACTCCTGAGAGAGTTCGTCCATGACTCTTAGTCTTTCGGCCTTTGCAACGATTGATGCAGCGGCAACGACTATGTCACTCTCTCCCTTTGTTCTCACCTCAAATTTAACCTCAGGGAACCTTTCTCTTAAAAGGCCCTCTATTCTCTTGCTGAACTTGTCCACCACTACCTTTTTCGGTTTGCACTTCTTTAAGAGCTTACTGAGGAGCTCCGAGTAAACCTCCTCTAAGAGCCTGTTGAGGTTCCTGAACCTCTCATAGCTCCTATTGTAGTCTTCCGGCTTCAAAACCCTGACGATTCCCCTGCAATTCTTCCTTATCGCCTCTGCCAGTTTGATTAAACTTTCCCGTGATAGTTTCTTTGAGTCCTTTACTTGGAGCTCTAAGAGTCTCCTCAAGCAGGATTTGTCGGCACACACGCAGGCAACCACCAAGGGACCGAAAAACTCCCCCTTTCCGGCCTCGTCACACCCTATTCTTGGAACCTCCTCCATCTTCAGAATCTCATCAATTACTTCCCTCTTAATTTCCTCCCTTCCCTTTCCGCCGTAAACGATACTTCCGGTCTCATAAATCATTAAAATTCCACTTCCCTTCTTCAGTCTGTACCTCACATTTTGGGGAGCTCTCTCCTCTACGGCTCCCCTCTCCCTCAGCCTCCTCACCAGCTCCTCTGCCTTTTCCCTCTCCAACTTCACCTCTTGTTGACCTCCAGTCCGATTCCCGCTTCAGGGCCGTAAAAACTGTTGTACCTGACTTCAAGGTAATACCTCTTTCCGACCTTCAGTTGAATTCCGCCTCCGTACTCCGGATTCTGCCCCGTGGTTCCGTATCCTACCAACTTAACCCTCTTTGAAAGTAACTTTACAACCGTTAACTTTGCAACAGTTTCACCGTACCTCGTTATGTAGGGTTCTATCCTGAAACTTTCAAGTTTTAAGGCCTTTCTAAAGGTTTCCTCAAAGGGCTTAAAGAGTGAAGCAGTTGCGTAGTAGGCTACCTGGACGGCGGGAAAGATTTCCGATGAGGCCTCTATCTCCTCGGGCTTTGCTCCTGTCATTATCAGGTTTAGAATCTGTTCCCTCGTAAGCGGCGGGTCTGAGGAGAGATATATCACCGGATTCTTCAGTTTTCCTTCAATTTTCATGTATATGAAGTATCCGGAAATGTGGGCAGTTGCCAAAATACTTACCGTTCCCTCTCCCTTACTCAGGTTTCTTATGGTTCCGGAGCCGTACAGGACTTTAAAGGCCTTTCCCATGTAGTCTATCTGGCCCTTTGTCACTATAAACGTTCCCTCAATGACCGGTTCTCCGTTCAGAGAGACAACCTTTAAATCGGGAATGAGCTCTATCCAGAAAAGCTCTCCCTTAATCCTTACGGGCTCCTCAAAAAGCAGTCTTATGTTAAGGTTTAGCGGAACTTTAGTGGTTGCTCCCTTTCCTTGAGCTTTCTTTCCTAAAAAGACCTTCACTTTTGAAAGTGAAAGTTTCCCAGAGAGGGTTTTTTCCGACAGCGTGAGCTTTCCGGAAATGTTTGCCTTCCACTCATTGAGGACTCCGACCGAAATGTCCGACAAGAGGAGATTTACCCTGTTTTTCTCTCCCCATATTTCTGCACTTCCGCCTCCAACATCAATCGCACCGATGACTCTTTCCAATGTTCCGTTTGTGAAAATAGCCGATAGCTTCCTGACTAAAATCTTTCCGAAGGTGTATTTTGAGCGGAGCTCCACCCCGCTTCCGTCTATAGAAACTCTGTAGTCTACTGAGCCGGAGTATGAAAATTCCCCCTTCAATTGGATGCTGTTTCTTGCATAGATAAGCATTCTGTTTAACTTAAGTAGATAGACCAATCCCTTTGTTCCCAACTCTCCTTCTAACTTCCCACTTACCCTTGATAGGTTAGATACTTTCAAGTCCTTAAACTTTAACCATCCGTCAATGTAGGAGAGCGTAAAGTCAGAAACTTCGGGCTTTCCGTTTACTAAACTCACGTAAATACCGCTAACCGAGTAGAGCTCATAGAACCCTTTCGGTTTTACTCTAAATGCAGGAATTGCTACCGTTCCGGAGAGTCTCTTCAGGTCAACGTTCAAAAACGCCATGTTGACCTTTACGCTCAGGTTCGGAAACTTTAATTTGATTTCCTTTAGAGTCCCGACGGCTTGGGCATCTTTACCGTTTAATATCAGCTTTATATCCGTTTGGTTTCCCGTTACGGAAACGGTTCCGAGGTTTGACGGTTCAAGGAGAGCTCCCGATATTTTAGCTTCTATCGGTTCTTCTGCATACTTTGTCTTTAATTTTACTTTACCATTTATTTTTACGGTAAAATTATTGAGAAAACCAGAAAAGAGAGAGACCACCTCAACCTGCCCAGAAAGGAAATCGGAGTTCTTAAGCCCAAAAAATTTAACCCTTCCGGAAATCCCTCTGTCCCTCAACCCCACCACTACATCGGCGGAGATTCTATTTTTTAAACCATTTACAGGAATTTCCGAGTTTTCCAAATGAACATCAAGCTTTTCACTAAGGAGAGATACAGAAAAGTCCCCTCCTCTAATTTTTAAATCTCCTACTTTTGCCGAATTTAATTTACCATTTAAATTTACGGTTTCTTTACCAAAAACATAAGAAACCAAACCACTACAAATCCCCTCTGCTTCAACATCACCCATTCGGAAAAGACCCGCATAGGAGTTAACGAGCAAGTCAAAGCTATAGGACTTCCCATCCTTCACATTATCAGACTTCAGACTAAAACTTCCGGAAATCACTCCTTTAAGCCCAAAGGGCAACCTAACGCCGTATCCCTTCAAAATTCTAAGACCGTCCTCTGCTGGGAAGTCCCTAACAGCTCCCCTCAAAGAAAGTGAAACTGGATGCCGTAACCCGACCTTTAACTCCCGAATCTCTACACCTTTTGAAAAGAGAGAGAGATTTAAGGAAAAGTCCTTTACCGAGAGAGCTCCAGCCACGGGACTAAAACTAACTCCAAACAGTGAAACCTCTTGAGATGTAAATGAAAACGAACCTTTAGGATTTTTCAGATTCCCGCGGAGCTCTCCTTCAGCATCAACCCTGCCGGATAACCCTAATTTCCTCAGAAAATCAAAACTCCCAAGGGCTAAGCCTTTCCCCTGAAATAGAGAATTGATGGAAAACTCGCCTAAGTCAACCTTGCCTTTACCTGTCAGCAGACCGTCCTTTCCGTAAATCCTTCCCCTAAACTCAGCCTCCTTGTTCTTTCCTGAAAGGGAAATCTCACCAATACCCCTAAATCCCCTAAAGAAGAATCTGTCGATTGAGAGATTACCCTCAAAGGAAAAATCTCTCCTCTTTTTAAACTTTAAAACACCGGAAAGTTTTAAATCGGGAATCCAACGACCGTACTTCCTCTTATAAACTTTAACTTTCTTAAAATCCAGCAACTCAAAGCCTTTCAGCTTTAAAGTACCAGCATACTCTGTTGAATTTCCCGAAATCTCCCCTCCAAGCCTTTCTGAATCAAAGCTGAGGAAAAACCGCCTACCTCTGCTGAAGCGGAGCTCCCCTCTAAAATCACTGAGGTTAACAGCAGGAGTTTGAACCTCTTTAGCCTTTCCGGAGAGGTTTACGTTCGGATTTTTCCAATCTCCCTTAACAGAAAACTGGAAAGAAAACGAGCGTAAGAACAACGGCTCAAGGGAAAATGCCTTTCCGTAAAAGTTTCCGTTAACATCAATTTTCCCTCCCTTAACCGTTCCACCGAGCTTAAAGAGAGCTCCGTCAAAACTTCCCTTGACATTCCTGATTTCAATCCCTTTCCCTACGAAAACTGTTCCCCTTCCTGACAACTGCTTACTCAGTACCCTTCCTTCCCACTCCGTTTCTAATTTATCACCATATTTTTTTACGGTTAATTCTAAATAACCAACACGAAAAGCAGAACAAGAAAAAACAAAATTAGAAACAAAATCAAACCCACGAAATACTACGTTTCCTTCACCAGTACAGTCTCCAACCCTGAAAGAAACACTCGGAATCCTCAAATCTCTCCCAGTTAATTCACCAGAAAACGGGAAAATAACTAGGTCCTTACCCAAAACCCTTCCGTTTGCCCCGCCAAAGAAAATTTTCTTTCCGGAAAAAAGCGAGCGGTAAATGTGGAGGGACAACCTATCGGAAATAACTTCAAACTCACCTAAATCGAAGCGTCTGAGTTTCAGCCTCGGAATGTAGGGAAGTTTACCTTCCCCTTTAGTCTTTCTATTAGACACTACCAATTTACCAGACTCAAGCCTAACATCATCAAAAACAGGGATAAACTCCTTTAAAGAAGAAACAAAGTCTAATTTTAAATAGGGCTTACTCAATTCCAACTTAAACCGAGGATTCCCAAGATACAAGTAATCAAAAGAGACCCAAATGTCTCCTTTTTTTAAGTTGATTCCCCATCTAAAATTCTTTTCTTCAAAATGAAATCCCTCTTTTTCCCTAAAAATAAAGAGCGTTACGTTATAAACGACAGAAAAACTCAAAACCACAAACAGAAAAAGAAGAACAAACTTCAAGATTCTGTGAAGTCTCCCCTTAAGCAGGGACTTTAAGAGCTCCTTAAAGAACTCCTTAAATTTCACTCTTCACCCTCAGAGTTTCCCATCCTCTACACTTTGGACACACCCAGTCAAAATTGTCCGTTCTAAAACCACAGGATTCACACTCGTAGAGCCTTGCCCCCTTCTTTAGACGGGACATCAGGGACACTATCTCCTCGGCTACTTTTTTTCTCCGTCCGGAGCTCCACAGAATTCGGACATAAGTTTCAAAGAGCTCCGGGTCAAAAAAACCTTTCCTCCAAAGAGCCTCAAGAATTGAAACGGCTTCATCTTTTTTATCAAACTCCAATAACTTCTCAACAGTTTTCCTAACAACAGGAACAGAAAAATTCGTTTTACTAAGGAGTTCCTTCAGAGTAGTTAAGTCAAGGGAGCCGTAATTCTCCATTATGGAGATAAAGGGTGCTGCCCTGTCCGGAGACATGAGGATTCCCCTAATAGCCGTCTGATGTCCCTTTTCACTTTCACCGAGAACGTAAAAGAGCTTTGAGAGAACGTAATAGTAAAACTGTATCGGTAAGGAGATTTCCAACTTTCTCAGGATTCTCAGAGCTCTGTCTGTCCTTCCCGAGTCAATGTATCTGTCGGCGAGGAGAAGCTTTGTATATATGAGCTCTTCCCTAAATGTACCCTTTAGCTCAACAGCCTTTTCTAAATACTCTATGGCTTTTTCCAACTTTCCTTCAGTCTTAAAAACCTGAGCAAGCTCATAGTAGAAAAATGCCTCAGTGGGGAACTCCGATATACCTTCCATCAATACCCTTTCAGCCCTGTCAATAAATCCTGCAGCCCTGTAAACGAAGGCCAAATTTAGAATAACCAACTTCTTCTCTTCTTCAGAAAGTTTTTGTTTCATGAGATTTTCAAGAACCTTTAAACTTTTATAGTATTCCCCTTTCTCTCTAAGAAGTATGGCAAAAGTTATAAAGGCGTTTATCGGATTATTAAAGTCAAATTCGGAAGGCAGAGAGGATATCAGGTCAGCCCTGTCGATTGATAGCTTCTTAAGGTATGTGTCCAAAGAGACCTTTCTTTGGTTCCCAAAGAACTTAAGTAATTTTCCTATTATCATTCCCAGTTTTTCCTGAGAGTTTCTAAGGTTTCCTTAAGGGACTGGGGAATGACCTTTACTCCCGCTACTACAGGAAGGAAATTGGTATCCCCCACCCAGCGGGGAACTACGTGATAGTGGATATGAGTTTCTACACTGCCTCCAGAAGCCCTTCCCAAGTTTAAGCCGATGTTAAAGCCGTCGGGATTGTAGGCTCTTTTGAGAGCTCTGAGAGCCCTCTTTATCAAGTCGTGAATTTCTGAAATTTCCTCCGGAAGCAGGGAAGCAAAGTCCCCCGTGTGCCTCACGGGACACACCATGAGGTGTCCCGTATTGTAGGGAAACTTGTTCAATATAACTAACGCCCTCTCACCTTTGTAGAGAACTAAGTTTTCATCTGCCCTTTCGGGATACTCCCTTGCAGCCTTACATATGAAACAGCCCTTCTCCTCCTTTCCCACACTCTTAACGTAAGAGAGTCTCCAAGGAGCCCATATTATCTCCACACTACCCTCCAAAGCCTATCTTCCTTAATTCCTTCTCGGCTGTTCTTAAGTCTCTACCCTCACAGTAATTGTAGTCTTTGAGCAGAATTTCCTGCGTTCTTTCAGCTTTTAGGAAAACTAACCTCTCCACGTCCTTCGGAAAGTCTTTAAGGAGCTCCCTACATTCGGAGCTCTTGAGGAAAGCCCTCAACATCGGACTCACCCTCAAAGAGGTACACTCCCTTAAGGATTCCTCCAAAAGGGGGAGAGCTCTCCTCCTTGCAATCTCCCTGATAAAGCTTCCAAATCTTAGCCTAAAGTAGCCAGAGAGATCTCCGCCGATGAGTGCAACGTCCTCATCTCCCAACTCATCTTCAAGGACTTGGTAAGAGAGCTTCTTTAAAACCTCACGGGATGCCCTCTTAACAGCCCTATTGTAGGCATCCTTCAGCTCTTTAACGGAAATTCCGTAACTCTGTGCAACCTTTGTAAAGGTTTCCAACTTTGAGATAACCGTTGGCTCAAAATT
>CAZEDJ010000048.1:0-2191 GCA_964511045.1 uncultured bacterium | reverse complement strand
ATTTAGAAATTGGCAAAATATATCGACGTTGGAGGAAAAATGAACCTCCGTGAGGCTGTGGAGCTCTTTCTAAGCTTTAAGGAAAAGGAGCTCTCTCCGAGAACCGTAAAGGAGTACAGGAACGACCTAAAGATGTTTATAGAAAAGGTAGGAAACAAATCCGTAAATGATGTTAAGGTCGCCGATCTGATGGTTTTTCGGAGCTCCCTCAACTGCTCTCCCTCGCTGATAAACAGGAGACTCTCTGCCTTGAGTTCGTTCTTCAAGTTTCTCCTTGATATGGAGTTGATAGAGAAGAACCCCGTTAAGCCTTCACTGAGAATAAGGAAAGTTCGGCAGAGGGTTCCCGAAGCCTTAACCGAGGAAGAGGCAAGGAGACTCCTTGAAGCGGCAAAGAGAAGGGGAAAGAGGGACTACTTGATGGTGAAAACGATTCTCTACTGTGGACTGAGAATTTCGGAGCTCCTGTCGCTCACAAAAGAGAGCATAACGGAACACAAAGGAAGAAAGGTTCTCAGGGTTGTGGGTAAAGGAAACAAAGAGCGCTTTGTTCCGATGCCGAGGGAGCTTGAGGAGGAGCTTACAGAATACGCTCAAAACTGCAAAGATAGACTGTTTCCCCTCTCTTACCAAGGGGCAAAGTACATCTTCAACAAACTCAAGGAAGAAACGGGAATAGAGGTTCACCCCCACAAGTTAAGACACACATTTGCAACGTTCCTGGTTGACAAAGGGGTTGACATAAGGGTGATTCAGGCATTTTTGGGTCACGCTTCGCCAAATACCTCTGCAAGGTATGCAAAGGTGAGGGACGACCTTATGTTTAAGGTTATAAATGAAATCTTCTCAGAGTAGGAGCTCTGCAGCCGACACCAGCCCGGCACAGCCGTAGAGCATAGCATCGCCGAGGGGATACGCAAACTCCCCATAGCCCCTGAAGAGTTCCCTGTTTGGACCGACAACATAAATCTTCTCGGGCTTCACAGGCTCAAATGCGAGAGCTCCGTGTCCACCGTCGTTAAAGACCTCCTCAAACGAAATCTCTGCAGAGGCCAACCTCTCAACTAATTTCCTCAGCTTTTCCCTGTTTAACATCTTAGTGTGGTGTTCAAAGAGTCCGGCAATTCTCCCGCCCTTTACAGATGCCCCGAGGGTGTGGCCGTTACCTATGTCAAGAACTATAAAGCTATCTACCCCCTCCTTTCTCGCATACTCCACCATCCCTGCAACGGCAGCAATCTTACTGTCCATAACAAATCCCTTTACACCCTCTGATTGTAGTTGCCTCAGTATTGAATCAAACCTTGAGAAGAAACCTGTTTCCTCCACTATTACCAGCTTACGTGGGTCCCTCTCCTCCCTCAAGATTTTCTTAAAGTACCCAAATCTCGTTATCCTGTCGCTCTGACCCTTCACAAACCCGTGGTCCTGACAGGCCACTCCTACTACGGTATTTTCTAAACTCTCCCCCATAAACCCCAAAAAAGTTCTGTAGAGCTCCAAGTCAAGGTCTGTAAGGAAGAGGTCGCATGTTTTAAGACAGTCAACTACCTCAAACCCCATTCTCTTAACTTCGTTAAGGTCGTCCCGAATTGTTTTGGCGGCTTCCTTAGTTATTCTTACCTTAAAACCTTTCTTTATGTGCTCCAATAGAGCTCTCTTAACAGGTCCCCCTCCCATTGTATATCCGCAGACGTTCAAGTCTTTACTAAACTTTGATACCTCTATAGAAAGTTTTTCCGTAGGAGAAGGAAGTATAAGCTTGGGCCAGTTTTCTTCTACTTTGCCCGGTAGCCTGTAAACTATGTCCTGAGTACCCTTTCCTATGTCAACGGCCAAAAATTTCATTGAAATTGTACCTCCGGTAAATTAGAATTTTACTCTAACAGAAGTCGGAGGAAGAAATGTTTGAGATATCAGATGAAAATTTCCAAGGACCGGTGATAAAGGTCATCGGAGTCGGTGGAGGCGGCGGAAACGCCGTTAAGAGAATGATGGAAGAGGGAATTGAAGGAGTTGACTTTGTCGTCATAAATACCGACGCTCAGGTTTTGGCAAACATGAACGTTCCCGTTAAGGTTCAAATAGGGGAAAAGCTGACAAAGGGACTCGGTGCAGGAGGAAGACCGGAAATTGGTGAGCAGGCAGCCCTTGAGGACGAGCCAAAGATAAGAGAAGTTCTTGAAGGTTC
>CAZEDJ010000047.1:0-9342 GCA_964511045.1 uncultured bacterium | reverse complement strand
TCGGGAAGAACCTTTATCCAGGCAAGCCCCTTAGCTCCGTAAATTCCGACAAACTTTGTTAGCTCGTCTATCTCCTTCCTTGAGAGCTTTGCTCCTCCCTTAAAGTTAATCGCCTTAACGATTCCGCCCCCTTCAACAACGCTCCTAAACACCTTAAACTGACACTCCGAAGCTATGTCGGTTATGTCCCTTAACTCAAGACCAAACCTTGTATCCGGCCTGTCGGTTCCGAACCTTTTAACTGCTTCGTCGTAAGTCATCACGGGAATTTCGCCGATTTCAATTCCTAAGAGCTCCAAGTAGAGCTCCCTCAAAAGCCTCTCGGCAACGTCCATAACGTCCCTCTCGTCAACGAAGGACATCTCAAAGTCAATCTGAGTAAACTCGGGCTGTCTGTCTGCCCTCAGGTCTTCGTCCCTAAAGCACCTCGCAATCTGGTAGTACCTGTCAAAGCCCGAAACCATCAAAATCTGTTTAAACAGTTGGGGAGACTGAGGAAGGGCGTAGAACTTACCGGGGTAAATCCTGCTCGGAACTAAAAAGTCCCTCGCTCCCTCGGGAGTGCTCTTCGTTAGGTAGGGAGTTTCTATCTCTATGAATCCCTCCTCGTTAAAAACTCTCCTCGTAACCTGATAGAGTTTGTGGCGGAAAATTATGTTCTCTGCCATCTTTTTCCTTCTTAAGTCCAAGAACCTGAACTTTAACCTCGTCTCCTCCCCCACCTTAACGTCGTCCTCAATAGGAAACGGAAGCGGAAGTGACTTATTCAGGATTTGTAACTTCTCTGCGTATATCTCAATCTGCCCGGTCTTTAACTTCGGATTTTCCGTTCCCGGAGGTCTCCTCCTTACCTCTCCCTCAACGGCTATTACGTATTCATCCCTCAACCTCTTAGCCTTCTCAACCAACTCCTCGGAAATTTCGGGAGAGAAGACGACCTGAACTTTACCGCTCCTGTCCCTGAGGTCAACGAAAACGACGCCGCCGTGGTCCCTCGTTGAATCAACCCAACCGGCAACCCTTACTCTATCTCCAATGTCCTTTCCGGTAACTTCCCCGCAGTAGTGAGTCCTCTTAAAACTTCCAAGGTGTTCAAGCATTTTATCTACCTCTCACTTTTGTTTTCGGAATTTTAGAACAAATTTCAAAGTCCTTACTAACCCTGCAGTCAACCAACTGGCTCCTGAAGAGGAGCTTCCTTGAAAAGGGAAAAACGTAACTGCTTCCTATCTCTGAGTTTCTGTACCTCTGCCCTTCGGTAGAGATAAAGTAGAAGGAATTAAGTTTCCACCCCTTAACAAACAGTTTCTTCCCCTCCTCCACAGTTTGAAACAAAACGGAATAGAGGATGAGAAAAATTAAGGGGACAAATCCGTAAACGGGTCTTAGAAAGAGAATAAAAATTAGAGTTAAGACCATAACGGCTCCTGAAAGAAAGAGGGGAACCTCACAGTGAACCACAGACCACTTTGTGAGGAAGAAGAGGTATTGGGAGCTCTCAATGAAGAGGTAGCCTAAGAGCTCCGTCAACCGATTTACAAACTCCAACTTGCCGAAAGTGACCTGAAACAAGAAGGAAAGTATCAAAAAAGGAGTAAAGAGAAAACCGGCAAGAATCGTGTTAAGCCAGCTCAGTAGGTTAACCGTTCCAAAGACGTTCAGGACAATCGGGAGCGTAAAGAGCATCGGAGCTAAGGAGACCTTTACCGTTTTTAAAAGCCTCCCTTCCCCTTCAAGTGAGAGGAGTATTCCCCCAACTGCACAGAAGGAGAGGGCGGCAGAGAGGTTAAACTTCCCAAAGATGACCGTTATCAGAAAGACAACCCCTAAAAGGTAGAGGGGAGTAATCTTCCGGTAGGTTTCAATCCCGAGCGCCAAGAGGAACATAAAGAGGTAAGCCCTTAAAGCCGAAGGTGGAAGTCCCGTTAGGGGCATGAGGGGAAGAATCAGGAGGGAAGCAACCGTCAGGGGCTTTCTAATTCTCAACAACTTGAGGAGAAATCCTATAAATCCGACGATTATTCCCACGTGAAGTCCCGATATTGCAAGAAAGTGGTATATGCCGGAGAGGGAAAAGTAGCCCTTAACCGCAGGCGAGAGCTCATACCTTACACCTAAAGTGGCCGCCCCAACGAGGGACGATATCGGGTAGTCAATTTTCCCCTCCAAATCTCTGTAAATCTCATACCTCACCCTGTCAAGGGAGAAGGAAGGCCTCTTTAAAACCCTTCCTTGACTGTCAATGATGTCTCCCGGAAGTGCGTCCTCCTTCAATTTCACATACTTGTGCCCTTCAACCAAGGCCACTTTGTAGTTATCCCTGTACTCCTTTACCCAAATAACCCTCTTTCCCAAAGGAGGCTCTGAGGGATTGTGAAGGAGAGACGCAATTCCGAGTAAGAGAAGAACTGCGAGAGCTCCGGGAAGGAGCTCCGAGACCTTAAACCTCATCCAGTAATTTGAGAGGAGAACTAAAGTTGACAGGAAAAGAAAGGGAAAGTAGGGAGTGTGAATTTCCTTAACAGTCAAGGCTAAAAAGGAGAGAAAGAAGATGTAAACAACGTGTTTCGGCAGTTCTATCTCCAAATCACTTAATTTCCACTGAAAACGGCATATAATTATACGCGGCAAGGGGAGGTCTTTTGCCATTTTTTAAATCACCAATAGAGGAGGAAGGAAAATGGCCAAAACCCTCGGCGTCCACATCGTTGCAGACCTCTACGGCTGCGATGCCGAAGTTCTCAAGTCTGCCAAGAGGATGGCAGAAATCTTTGAGGGGGCAGTAAAACACGCCAAACTCAACAAACTCTCAGCCTACTACCACCAGTTTGAGCCCTACGGGGCGACGGGGGTTGTTGTAATTTCCGAATCTCACCTATCGTTCCACACTTGGCCCGAACACGGTTACGTTGCAATAGACGTCTATACTTGCGGAGACCACGAAAATGCATTTAAGGCCTTTGACTATATAGTTGAAAAGCTAAATCCCGAGAGGGTAGAGAAGGAAGTCCACTTTAGGGGCGTTGTCAACGAAAATGAAGAAGTTACGTTCTGCGCAAGCGTAGGCTGAGTCTATAGAGAAGGGGGCGTCGGCCCCCAAATATTTACTCCTCGCCGAACTTTCTCTCCATCTTTTCCTGTTCCAACTTACACTTTATGCAGAGCTCCGCAACGGGCCTCAGCTTGAGCCTCTCATACTTTATGCAGGCTCCGCAGTTCTCACATATACCGTAAGTCCCCTCCTCTATCTTCCTCAAAGCCTTCTCTATCTTCTTTAAGTATTTTGCCTCCCTGTCCCTTATCCTCATCTCAAATGTTCTCAGGATTTCGTCAGTTGACATGTCAACGATGTCTCCGACTTCCCTCTCCGAGTGTGCCGTCTCCTCCAATCCCCTCTTTATGTCCTCCAAAACCTCCCTTCTCTTTTCCTCAAGTATTTCCTTCAATTCCTTTATCTGCTCGGCCGTCAAGCACCTGTTCCCCTTCATCTCTTCCTCCTTCCTTAAATTGCTCTGGTAAGGTAATCGGCAGGATGTAAAATGTCAACGACAAATTTAACGGAGGAAAAGATGAAACTCTCAAGGCGAGTCTTAAAGATGTCACCGTCTCCGACGATGGCAATAACGAGTAAAGCAAAGGAGTTAAGGGCAAAGGGAGTTGACATAATAGGGTTCGGAGCAGGGGAGCCCGATTTTGATACACCGGAACACGTAAAGGAGGCGGCAAAGGAAGCCATAGACATGGGATTTACGAAGTACACTCCCCCTGCGGGGATTATGGAGCTCCGCGAGGCCGTAGCCTACAAACTGAAGTCCGAAAACGGAATTGACTACGAACCGGAGCAGGTAGTAATAACCGACGGGGCAAAACAGGCACTCTTTAACCTAATGCTCTCCGTAATTGACGAGGGTGACGAGGTAATAATCCCAAAACCCTACTGGGTCACCTATCCCGAGCAGGTGAAGTTTGCAGGGGGAAAACCGGTATTTGTTGAAACGAAAGAGGTTAAAAACTTTACACTTACCCTTGAGGACATTGAACCGGCAGTCACAGAAAAGACAAAACTCCTCATACTCTGCACCCCCCACAATCCAACGGGAGCGGTTATCCCCAAGGAGGAGCTTGAGAAAATTGGAAAGTTTTGCGCAGACAGGGGAATACTGATAGCTTCAGATGAGTGCTATGAAAAGCTCACCTACGACGGTTTCAAACACACGAGCATTGCCTCCCTTTCTGAGGAGATTAAGGAAGTAACAGTCACAATAAACGCCCTCTCAAAGACCTTTGCAATGACCGGATGGAGGGTAGGTTACGCCGCAGGCCCCAAGGAAATCATAGATGCAATGATAAAGATTAACTCTCAATCAATTTCAAACGTCAATTCAATAGCCCAAAAGGCCGCCGTTGCCGCCCTCGTTAAGCCTAAGGACTTTTTGAAAGAGTGGCTCAAGGCTTACGATGAGAGAAGGAGGTACATGGTTGAAAAGTTAAACGAAATCCCCGGGGTTTCGTGCATAATGCCGAGGGGAGCTTTCTACGCCTTTCCGAACGTTAAGGAGCTGATTGAGAAGGGAGGCTTTAAGGATGACTTTGAGCTCACAGAGTACCTCCTGGAAAGTGCAAAGATTGCCGTTGTTCCGGGAAGTGCCTTCGGATATCCGGGATACCTTAGACTCTCATATGCAACATCTATGGAAAACATCGTTGAGGGACTGGAGAGATTTAAAAAAGCTGTTCTTGAGAGGTTGAATGGATAGGAAGAAGGTATTTAGAACGGATACATTTACCCTCGTCTCATACACCCTCCTCGTTCTCTCCTACTCGCTCTTTTTTGGAGCTCTCATTGCAAAGTTTGGAAGGCTCTCACTTTCATCGGTTCTCCTTCTCCTCTTAATCATTCCCGTCGTCGCCTACTTCGTTTTTCTCCTGAAAAAGAAGGTGGTTCTAACGGACGAGGGAATTGAGGTATTCGGAATTACGGGAAGAAAGAGGATAAAGTGGAGCGAAGTGGAGGAGGTATCTCTCACTCCCGGAAGGAGGTATTTTCTCTTTATAGTTTCAAAGGAAGGCAACCTGGCGGTAGTTGACGACTCCGTCAGCAACTTTAGGGAGCTCCTAAAGGAGGTTGAGGAGAGAGTTCCGGATAAGGTTAACGAAAACTTTGACAAGTTAAGGGAATCCTACAAACGCTCCTACACCTCAAATGCCGTAATTTTAATTGCCTCCCTCATTCTCCTATTTATTCTATTTAAGTCAATTATTTAGGTTTTACCTTTTCTATCTTCACCGAGGGGATTCTCAAACTCTTGAGTCTCTCCTCAATTCCCTTAATCCTATTCTCTAAATCATTAATTTTACTCTTAAGCTCTTCAGTCTCTTTTTTCATTTCACCGCAGCAGCTCTCAAGCTGAGAAATCCTCTGAGAAATTTCCCTAACCTCTACCTTCAGCCCCTTTAAGTCCGACCTTAAATTGGAAATTTCAGACTCTAACCTCTTGTTTTCCTTAATCGCACTTGAATAGACCTTTCGGAGCTCTCCCCTAACTTTTCTATTTTGTGACTCAAGGAAAAAGCTCTTTTCTCCAAGGTTGTTCAGCTGGGCCGAGAGCTCCGAAATCCTACTTTTCTGAGAGCGGAGCTCCCTCTTTAGGAGTGAAATCTCCTTCTTCAAGTTCTCGTTTTCCAACCTTAAAACCTGAACCTTTGCCTCTAAAGAGCTTATCCTCTCACTCCCCGTTGAAACGCAACCAGAAACAAAAAGGAGAGCAGCCGGTAAAAGAAACCTCCTCATCTCATCCTCCCTTTGAAATTTTAACAATTCTGCCCTAACTTTGAACTGACACATCAGTTCAGAGGGGAAAAGGTGAAGACGAGGGAGAGGGAAATCCTAAAGAGGGCAAGGAAGCTCTTTTCGGAAAAGGGATTTCACAACTTAACAGTTTCAGACATCGTTGATTCCCTCGGAATCGCAAGGGGAACCTTTTACCTCTACTTTAAGAACAAAAACGACATTTATAAGAGAGTCCTTGAGGAGCTCGTTTCAGAAATCTCCTCAAAGTTAAAGCTCCTCCCGAGGGAAAATCCTACGGAACAACTGAGAGAAAACGTAAGGAGCATTTTGAATTTATTTAAAGAGGACAGGGAATTGGCCCTCCTCATAATAAACCACCCTTACAAACTAAACCCCGAGTTTGACAGAATCGTTGAGGAGTTTTTCTGGAAAATCTACTCAATGGTTGAGCACTCCATTTCAACCGGAATTGAGATGGGAATCATCGCAGAGTGTAACGAGAGAGTAGTTTCAAGGGCTATCGTCGGGGCATTTTTGGAGTTGGGAAAGGGAATAGTTCGGGGAGAGTTAGATGTTGACGAAGCAACGGACGAGCTCATCAAGATAGCCCTTAATGGTCTTCTGGAGGAGTAATGTTTAAAGCCGGAATAGACGTTGGTTCAACCACCGTAAAGGGAGTTTTACTCAACGAGGAGAACGAGATAGTCTTCAGCCACTATACAAGACACGAGGCAAGGCAACCGGAAAAGGTTATGGAGCTCCTTGAAAAGTTTGAGGAGATAGCCGGAAAGGAGTTCCACCTCTTCATGACGGGAAGCGGAGGAGGGGACATTGCAAAGGCTTTAAACGTCAGGTTCGTCCAGGAGGTTAACGCAGTAAGCCTTGCCGTTGAAACCCTCCATCCTGAGGTCAACTCGGTAGTTGAGTTGGGAGGGCAGGATGCAAAGATGATTTTCTGGATAGAAGCCGGCAAAACGAGAAGGAAGATAACGACAATGAACGACAAGTGTGCCGGCGGAACCGGGGCAACAATAGACAGAATCATTTCAAAGCTGAAGTTACCCTTAGAGGTTGCAACGAGCGTGAGGTTTAACCCGGAAAAGGTCCACCCCGTTGCAGCAAAGTGCGGTGTCTTTGCAGAGACCGACATAAACAGCCTCCAAAAGGCGGGAGTCCCGGCAGACGAACTCCTCATATCCCTCTTTAACGCAATTGTCGTTCAGAACTTAGCAGTTTTAACGAGGGGACACACCCTAAGGCCCGTTGTCCTCCTCTTGGGAGGGCCGAACACCTACTTTCCGGCATTGAGGGAAGCCTGGAGGTTTCACCTTGAGAAAATCTGGAAGGAAAAGGAAATAGAGTTTAACGAAAACTCCCTAATTCTACCTAAAAACTCTCACCTTTACGGAGCTCTCGGAAGCGCCCTCTTTTCTCAGTTTGAAGAAAGTCCCTACAAGGGAATGGATGGACTGAAGGAGTTTAGAAAGTCACTCATCTACATAAAGATGAAGACGGGAGAGAGGGGACTTTTAAAGCCGGGGGAGAGCTTAGAGGAATTTAGAAAAGCCTACGGAGTCAAGCTTTTTAAACCAAAGGAGTTTAAAAAGGGAGAAAAGGTCAGGGCTTTTTTGGGAATAGACGGAGGCTCAACCTCAACAAAGGCCGTTTTGATAGACGAAAAGGGGGAGCTCCTCGCAACGGCATACACCCTCTCAAGGGGAAATCCCTTGGAGGACACAAAGGAGGTTGTAAGGCGATTGAAGGAGCAGGTTGAGAGGAATGGGGCGGAGCTCCAAATCCTTTCGGTCGGAACAACTGGGTATGCAAAGGAGATGCTGAAAGAGACGGTAGGGGCAGACGTTGCAGTTGTTGAAACGGTTGCCCACACGATATCGGCCAAGCACTTCTTTAAAGACGTTGACGTAATAGTTGACGTCGGAGGACAGGACATAAAGGTAATGATGCTGAAAAACGGAGAGGTAAAGGACTTTAAGCTGAATACCCAGTGCTCTGCGGGAAACGGCTACTTTCTCCAGTCAACGGCGGAAAAGTTCGGTTACAGAGTTGAGGAGTTTGCAGACGTTGCATTCAAGGCCGAATACGCTCCAAAGTTTAACTTCGGATGTGCAGTCTTTTTGGAGCAGGACATAGTCAACTTCCAGAGGCTCGGCTGGGAGCCTCACGAGATAATGGCGGGGCTTGCAAAGGTTTTGCCGAAAAACATTTGGCTCTACGTTGTAAAGGAGCCCAATCTGAGGAGGTTGGGCAGGAGGTTCTTACTTCAGGGGGGAACCCAGAGGAACTTGGCGGCAGTTAAAGCCCAGTACGACTTCATTAAGGAGAGGGTTCCCGACGCAGAGGTTTTTGTCCACCCGATAACCGGAGAAGCCGGAGCCTTTGGAGCAGCTGTTGAAGCAATGAGGAATTACGACGGAACCACCTCTTTTATCGGACTTGAAAGACTCTTAAACCTCAAATTTGAAGTTAAAAGCGACGAGACGACAAGGTGCCACTTCTGCACTAACAGGTGCCAAAGAACCTTCATAAGGGTTAAAACAAAGGAAGGAAACAGGCTCTACATCATTGCCCCTTGCGAAAAGGGCACTGTTACAGACATATCCGACGTTAAAGAGGTCGTTAAAAAGCTGAAAAAAATAAAGGAAGAAAATCCAAACCTTCAGGAGATATCATCAAGGAAGGTATTTGAAAGCTACCCCGTTAAAAAGGTCTATCAGGAAAAGCGGTTCGGAATATTAAGCAGAAGGGGAATCATTGATAGGAGAAAAAGGATAAAGTTTGGAATTCCCAGAGTTCTCAACTTCTACTCCCTTGCCCCCTTTTTCAGGGGATACCTTGAATCCCTCGGGGTTGAGAAGTTTGTCTTTTCGGACTACACATCTGAGAGGATGGTGAGGGAGGAGCTCCGCGGAGGAGCAATTGACCCCTGCTTCCCGAGCAAAGTGACCCTCGCCCACATCAGGAACCTAATGAAAAAGGAACCGGACGTCATTCTCTTTCCAAAAGTTGCTACACTCAAGGGGATGTTTGACGACGCAGAGGGCTCTCACGCCTGTCCGACGGTTACCGCAACGCCTATTTCGGTAAAGGCAGTCTTAACAAAGGAGGAAGACGTATTCAAAAAGAGGGGAATCCTATTCTTAGACCCCCTCCTCCACTTTGACGACGAGGAGCTTCTAAAGTGGGAGATGTTTGAAGCCTTTAAGGGGATTTTAGACCTAACGAGAAAGGAGAGCGACAGGGCCGTAGAGGAGGGACTCAATGCCCTCTCCCAATATCAGCAGGAGATGAGAAAGCTCGGAGAGGAAATTTTGAGGAAGGCAGAGCTTGAGGGAAAAATCGTCATTCTCGCCTTAGGAAGGCCTTACCACAACGACCCCGGAATAAACCACGGGATAACGGAGGAGCTCCAAAAGTTGGGATACCCGATACTAACGATTGAATCACTGCCGATTTCGGACGAGTTTCTGAAAAAGGTCTTTCCCGACAGGGAGCCCTTCAAAATCAGGGACATATGGAAGAAGGCTTACAGC
>CAZEDJ010000046.1:0-9393 GCA_964511045.1 uncultured bacterium | reverse complement strand
ATGGCTGACATAAGGAAGGAACTCATGAAGCCGCGTCCGATATTTAACCCCGAGGGGAACGACGACCCTGCAAAGAGGGGAATCCTCTACGGTGATACGACGAACATTTTTAATTTGAACGTCATTAAGTACGAGTGGGCACCGAAACTTTACAGGGCTATGATGGCAAACTTCTGGATTCCCGAAACCGTTGACCTCACTCAGGACGTTCAGGACTACAAGGAGCTAACGGACGATGAGAGGCAGGCCTACGATGAGATTCTCTCTTTCCTCGTCTTCTTAGACTCAATCCAGACGACAAACATTCCAAACATTGCGGCCTACGTTAGAGCTCCCGAAATAACGATAGACCTCTCCATTCACGCCTATCAGGAGGCGATTCACTCTCAAAGTTACGGCTACACGATAGAATCGGTAATTCCCCCTGAAAAGAGGGAGGAGGTTTACTACTGGTGGAAGAAGGACCCAATCCTCTTTGAGAGGAACAAGTACATAGCCGACATATACCAGAAATTCCTTGAAGAACCTACTATGGAGAACTACGGTGAGGTTCTGATTGGAAACTACCTCCTTGAGGGGCTCTACTTTTACAACGGATTTATGTTCTTCTACAACCTCGCCTCCCGAAACCTCATGCAGGGAACGGCAGACATCATAAGGTACATAAACAGGGACGAGCTTACCCACGTTATCCTCTTTGAAAACTTTATGAAGGACCTAACCGATGAGAACTTTAAGAAGTATTTAAGCAAGGATAAGGTTTACGAGATGTTCAAAATAGCCGTTGACCAGGAGCAGAGGTTCAGCAAGAAGGTTATAGGAAACAACATTCTCGGAATGAACGAACGGTCAATAGAGGACTACACCTACTACATAGCCAACGACAGGCTCAAGAGGTTGGGGCTTGAACCTATCTTCCCCGACAGACCCAACCCTTACGAGCACCTTGAGAGGATTGCCGACACCGGCGGTGAGGGTAACGTTAAGGCAAACTTCTTTGAGGCTACGGTAACGAGCTACAACCAAGCCTCTGCCGTAGAGGGGTGGGACGAAATTTAACCCCGTCCCTCTCCTATTCTTTCAACCTTTATCTTCTCAAGGACTTGGTTAACCATCCTTGGACTGCAGAGTTTGGTTCCCTCCTCCATCACTGTTGCGGTTCCGCAGGCTATTGCAAACTTGACGGATTCAAGGATTGGCATTCCCGAGTATATTCCGTAGGCAAATCCGCCAACCACCGAATCTCCCGCTCCGACGGTGTTTTTGACTTCAACTTTCGGAGGTATTATCCTGAAGACGCCCTCACTGAAGGTGCAGAGAGCTCCGTGCTCCCCGAGTGAAACTATAACGACTTCAACGCCGAAATCCCTAATCCACTGTGATGCCCTTACTATGTCCTCAATAGATAGGAGAGGATGTCCTACCAACCTCTCAAGTTCGTGTTTGTTCGGCTTTACGGCAAAGGGGCCCTTTTCAACGGCCTTCTTTAGGAGCTCCCCGTCTGCATCAACGATTGTTTTTGTCTCCGTTCCCTTAAACTCGTCAACAATCTCTGCGTAAAAGTCTTTCGGGAGTGATGGGGGGACACTTCCCCCGAGGATTAAAACCTTAGGGCTACACTCCTTACAGATAGAGGTTTTCAACTTTTCGGTTTCGCTCTCTAAAAGAGGAGCTCCCCTTGAAGCTATTAGGATGTGTCTTCCCTTTGCCCTCTGCTCCAAAATGGTGTTTACCCTCGTTTCGCTCTCCGTCTCGGTAATTATTGAGACCACTCCCTCCTTTTCAAGGAGCTCCCTAACGCAACTTCCTATACAGCCTCCCAAGGGGAGTGCGAGGTATGAGTTGTCGCAGAACCTTGAGATTACCCTTGCGGCGTTTACTCCTTTTCCTCCCGGGGAGATGAGCGGATTTTCCACCCTGTTTGTATCGTCCTCTTTAAGGACATCGGTGTAGTAGTAAACGTCCAAACAGGGATTTGGACACACGGAGAGAATCACTTTTCAGTTCCTTCAAAGAGTTTTTTTATCCTCGGCCAAAGGACTTCCCACTCTGCGTAGGCAGATTCAACGAGCGCCATTACGGGGTCGGCCTCGGTCCAGTTTTCTGGTTTGTAGGAGTCCAAAATCTCCTTTAGGAACTCCTCAAGGGCCCTTTTAAATGCCTCTTCCTCGTGTCTCTCCCTTACCTCAGAGATTGTCTTAGAGAGGGCCTCCTCGCGGGAAAGGCCCTCCTTTAAGTATTTGGCGTAGGTATCCTGAAGGTCTCTCTTTGCTTTCTCCATTAGCCTTCCTTCTTAACCTTTTCAATAGTATAGCACTCTATAACGTCTCCCACCTTTATGTCGTTAAAGTTTTCAAGTCCGACTCCACACTCGTAACCTGCAGGTACTTCCTTAACGTCCTCCTTGAACCTCTTGAGTGAGGAGATTTTCCCCTCGTAAATGACGACTCCGTCCCTTACCAGTCTGACGTTTGCATTTCTCCTTATTACGCCGTCCCTTACGTAACAACCGGCAACCGTTCCCACCTTTGGAACCTTAAATGTGGCCCTGACCTCTGCGGAGCCGAGGTAAACCTCCTTCTCCTCGGGCTCAAGGAGTCCCTCCATCGCCTTCTTAATCTCATCAACGATGTCGTAGATTACCCTGTATGTTCTTACATCTACCTTTTCCCTCTCTGCGGCCTTGCGGGCTGCCGAGTCGGGTCTGACGTTAAAACCTATTACTATTGCGTTTGAAGCTGCTGCGAGCATTATGTCGTTTTCTGTAATGGGTCCGACTCCTGCGTGGATGACGTTTACCCTCACCTCGTCGTTTGAGAGCTCCTCAAGGGACTTCCTTATTGCCTCAATGGAGCCCTGAGCGTCCGCCTTTAGGACGACGTTCAGCTCCTTCACTTCGCCCGACTGCATTCTGCTGAAGAGCTCCTCAAGGCTGACCCTCTTTTCCCTCTCAAGGGCCGACTGCCTTGCAAGTTCCTGCCTCTTTTGGGCAATCTCCCTCGCCTTTTCAAGGCTCTCAACTACGTAAAACTTGTCTCCGGCAAGCGGAACGTCCTCAAGGCCCAATACCTCAACCGGCATTGAAGGTCCTGCCTCCTTAACAGGCCTTCCCTTATCGTCAAACATTGCCCTGACCTTTCCTGCATATAGACCTGCAACGATGGAGTCTCCGACCCTTAGAGTCCCGTTTTGGATTAAGAGGGTAGCTACCGGTCCCCTCTTCTTATCAAGCTTTGCCTCAAGGACAACTCCCCTTGCCGGCTTTTTCGGATTTGCCTTTAACTCCATCAGCTCAGACTGGAGAGCTATCATCTCAAGGAGCTCGTCAACTCCCTGACCGGTCTTTGCAGAAACGGGAACCATAACCGTCTCCCCGCCCCAGTCCTCGGGGATTAGGCCGTGCTGCGTCAGTTCCTGCTTCACCCTGTCTGGGTTTGCTCCAGGTTTGTCAATTTTGTTTATGGCAACGATTATCGGGACTCCCGCTGCCTTTGCGTGGTTTATGGCCTCAACCGTCTGAGGCATTACTCCGTCGTCTGCCGCAACGACTAAAACGGCAATGTCTGTTACCTGTGCTCCACGGGCCCTCATTGCCGTAAAGGCCTCGTGGCCGGGAGTGTCAAGGAAGACCAGCTTTTTCTTACCCTCGCTCGTATCAACCTCTACGACGGAAGCTCCGATGTGCTGGGTTATTCCTCCGGCTTCCCTCTCTGCGACCCTCGTGTTTCTGATGTAGTCTAAGAGCGTCGTCTTTCCGTGGTCAACGTGCCCCATTACGGTTATGATGGGAGCTCTGGGCTCTAACTCCTCCTCCCTGTCGGGAGATTCTACGAGTTCTGCCTCTAATGCCTTTTCCTCTTCCTCTGCTCCCTCAAGCTTTACGACCTTTCCGTACTTTTCCGCAACCTTTCCGGCCGTTTCAAAGTCTATCGGCTGGTTTATTGCGACGAACTTACCCAAGGTTATGAGGTCCTGGAGAACCTGGTTGGGTTCAACGCCCAACTTTTCGGCAAATTCCCTTACCGAAATTACCTCGGGAATTACTACCGTTTTTGCTCTCTCCTCTTCCTCTATGAGGCGTTGGAGCTGTTCCTCCTCTGAGAGCTCCTCAAAGGGGACCTCCTCAACAACTTCCTCTTTTTTCTTCTTCTTTTTCCTCTTTCTCTTTGCCCTGTTCTTTTCCTCTATCCTCCTGAGGAGCTCCTCAAACTTCTTCTGGTCCTCAAGCTCCTTCTGCTCCCTCTTTCTCTCGGCGAGGATTTCTTCCTGTGTTTTGGGTTTCTCTTTTTCCCTAACTTCCTTTGTGGAGGTTACGAGTTGTTCAAGTTGCTCCCTCGTTACCTTTTCCTCAACAGGCTTTCTCTTCGGCCTTCTCTCTTCCCTCTTTGGCCTTTCTCTCCTTTCCCTCTGTTGCCTCGGTTGTTTCTCCCTCTCTTCCCTTTTTCTCCTAAAGGGCCTGCGCCTCCTCCTTCTCCTTGCGAGCTCCTCGGGAGAGAGTACCCTAACCTCAGACCTCTTCTCCTTCTTCTCTTCCCTCTTCTCTAAAACCTCTTCCTTTTCCTCTTTTTCTACCTTCTCCTCTTTCCTCTCCTCAATTGCTTTTTCAGGTTGAGTCTCAACAGCCTCAACCTTAGGCTCCTCCTTAACCTCCTCAACTACCGGCGGAGCACTTGCGGGCTTTTCCTCTTTCTTTTCAACCTTTTCCACCTCTACAGGCTGGATAAATTCCCTTATAATTCTTACCTGTCTCTCATCCAGGCTTGACTGGGCACTCTTAACGTTTATGTCAAGCTCCTCTTTTAACTTTTGGATGAGCTCCTTTGAGGACATTCCCAGTTCTTTTGCAAGTTGGTGAACTCTGACTTTAGCCAAAATAGAACCTCCTGAAACGGTTAAGCCTTAATATAGACGGATGGGGAATTATATCAACAAGGCTAAAAAGCGTTTTCTATGTGTTCTACCTCTATCTCTTTCCCTTCGGTTATTCCTATGACGTCAAATCTGATGGAGGAGTAACTGACCTTTTTCGTTGATATGTAGGAAAGGGCCGTTTTTCTCAGCTTTTCTATCTTCCGCCAGTCCACAGACTCTAAGGGCGAGACTTGGGATTTCCTTGAGCGGAATTTTACCTCCACGAAGATTAGCGTCTTTTCTTTCGGGTCAAATGCTACTATGTCAATTTCTCCGTAGGAGCTCCTGAAGTTTCTCTCTATAATAGAGTAACCTCTCCTCACAAGATAACGGGAAGCTATCTCTTCTCCCCTTATCCCCCTTTCCCTTGACCCTTCCAAAGCTCCTCCTGTGTATCGGCGTTATTCCCAACTCCTCTATTTTAGATATGTGAAGTTTTGTGGGATACCCCTTGTGTTTTTCAAATCCGTACTCCGGGAAAAACCGGGAGAGGTCTTCCATTATGTGGTCCCTCACTACCTTTGCAACGACGCTTGCACAGGCACAGGAAAAGCTCCTCTCGTCCCCCTTCGGGATTGCGAGGATTGAGTCGTTCATTTTGGGAATCTTTATGTAGTCTGTTATGAGGAAGTCCGGCTCTACGGGGAGTGAGGAGAGAGCTCTCTCAACGGCAAGGACGGTGGCCCTGTAGATGTTGATTTTGTCTATCTCCTCCGAATCGGCAAACCCTACTCCTACGGCCAGGGCTTCCCGATGTATCCTGTAAAAGAGCTCCTTTCTCCTTTTTTTGCTTAGCTTTTTAGAGTCGCAAAATAAAAAGGGATTGACGTTTTTCGGGAAAACGACAACCGCCGCCACTACCGGGCCTGCTAACGGTCCCCTTCCCGCCTCGTCAATCCCTGCTACTAAATCGTAACCCTTTTTCCAGAGCTCTTTCTCAATTTGGAGGATTACTTCTTTGTCATCCACTCCTTCTTCTCTTTAATTCTTGCAGCTTTACCTTTTCTCTCCCTGAGGTAGTAGAGTCTTGCCCTTCTTACAATACCTCTCTTGAGAACCTGAATGCTCTCTATTACCGGTGAGTAGAGGGGAAATGTCCTCTCTATTCCTATACCGTAGGAGACCTTTCTAACGGTAAATGTTGCGTCCGTTCCGGAGCCCCTCTTCCTGATGACGACTCCCTCAAATGCCTGGATTCTCTCCTTGTCCCCTTCCTTAATTCTCACGTTTACCCTTACGGTATCTCCTACCCTGAAGTCGGGAATTGCCTTCTGAGTGTACTTTTCCTTAACGACGTTCATCAGTTCGTCAAGTCCGGCCATAGTAAAACCTCCTTCCGCAGCTCCAATAGTGCAGGGGAATTCTATTGGAACTTTTAAAAAAGTCAAGGAATAAAAAAATGGTGCGCCCGGCAGGATTCGAACCTGCGACCTCGAGATTAGGAATCTCGCGCTCTATCCTCCTGAGCTACGGGCGCACAGACAAAGGGTAAAATAGGCAGTGCAGTTTAGTATGTCAACCTCGGGAGGAAGTTAATGCTTAGATTCTTTACCGCCGGTGAGAGTCACGGAAAGGGGATTTTTGCCTACATTGAGGGAATTCCTTCAAATTTTGAGATTGATTTTGAATTTATCAATAACGAGCTCTCTCGGAGGCAGAGGGGATACGGAAGGGGCGGAAGAATGAAGATAGAGAGGGACAGGGTTGAGTTCCTCTCGGGAGTAAGGCTCGGGAAGACAATCGGAAGTCCCATACTGATGGCCATTTGGAACAGGGACTATAAAAATTGGGAGGAGATTATGAAGCCCGAGCCGGGGGAGCTCCCCGAGGAGCGTAAAGTTACAAAGCCCCGCCCCGGCCATGCAGATTTACCTGGAGCTCTTAAATATGGCTTTGACGATGTGAGGAACGTCCTTGAGAGGTCTTCTGCGAGGGAGACCGCCGGGAGGGTTGCGGCGGGAGCTCTGTGTAAAAACGTCCTAAGGGAGTTGGGAATTGAAATAGGAAGCTACGTTATCTCAATAGGAAGTAAGGAGGTTCCGAAAGAAGCTTACGGGGAGCTCTCCTTTGTTGAAAGATTTAAAAATGCTGAAAGGTCAGAGGTTAGGATACCTGTTTCGGACCCTCTTCTTGAGGAGGAGTTTAAAGGGGAGATAGATTCGGCGAGGGAGAGGGGAGAGAGTTTGGGAGGAGTCTTTGAGGTCTTCGCCCTCGGTCTTCCTCCGGGAATCGGGAGCCACACTCAGTGGGACAGGAGGTTAGACGGGAGGCTCGCCCAAGCCGTTCTTTCTATCCAGGCCATAAAGGGAGTTGAATTTGGCCTCGGCTTTAAGGCGGGAAGGCTCTTAGGGTCAAAGGTTCACGATGAGATTTTCTACTCTGAGGAGAGGGGATTTTACAGGGAGACGAACAGGGCTGGTGGTTTAGAGGGGGGAATGACCAACGGTGAGCCGATAGTTTTGAGGGCTGTTATGAAGCCAATTCCTACTTTATACAGTCCTTTAAGGAGCGTTGACATTAAAACGAAGGAGCCCTTCAAGGCTTCTGTTGAGCGTTCCGACGTTTGTGCCGTCCCGGCCGCCTCCGTCGTTGCAGAGTCTATGGTTGCAATTACCCTCCTCTCTGCAATCCTTGAGGATTTTCCATCGTCAAACTTTTTAATGTTAAAGAGGTTTTGGGAGACATATAAAAGTGAGATAATGGGAAAAAAGAGTTAGGAGGTGGATGTGTTTGAGGAGTTAAGGGAGGCCGTCGTTCTGGTTACGGGAGGAACGAGGGGAATCGGAAGGGCAATAGCCGAGAGGTTTAGGGAGGTAGGCTCTAAAGTTTACATAACTGGAACTAACGAGGAGAGGGCCAAGTTGGTAGCTGAGGAAATTGGGGTAAATGGCTTAAAGATGGATGTTACGGACAGGGAGGAGGTGAGGAGGGTAGTTTCTGAAATTGTTGACAGAGAGGGAGGAATAGACGTTCTCGTAAATAATGCAGGAATAACGAGGGATACCCTCTTTTTAAGGATGAAGGATGATGACTGGGACTCTGTTATAGATACAAACCTTAACGGCGTTTACAACGTTACAAAGAGCGTTGTCCCCGTTATGGTAAAGAGGAGAAGGGGAAATATAATAAACATCTCCTCGGTTGTCGGATTTACCGGGAATGTGGGTCAGGTAAACTACTCTGCGACAAAGTCGGCCCTCTTGGGATTTACAAAGTCCCTTGCAAAGGAGTTGGGAGGAAGGGGAATTCGCGTTAACTGTATTGCCCCCGGTTACATAACTACCGACATGACAAAGGCGATTCCCGAGAAGATTAAGGGGGAGCTCCTAAAATCAATACCTTTGAGGAGGGAAGGAGAACCGAGGGAGGTTGCGGATGTCTGCCTCTTTTTGGCTTCTGATATGGCCTCTTACATAACGGGAACGGTGATTCACGTTAACGGTGGACTTTTCTAAGTTAGTGATTATAATTCCAAAATTGACATTAAGAGAGAAGGGAGGTTCAAATGGAGAACATTGAAGAAAAGGTAAAGGAAATCATAGCCGATAGGCTCGGAGTTGACCCGGACGAGGTTACACCTGAAGCCTCCTTTGTTGAGGACCTCGGCGCCGATTCACTTGACACCGTTGAGCTCGTAATGGCCCTTGAGGAAGAGTTTGGAATTGAAATTCCTGACGAGGATGCCGAAAACATCAAAACCGTCGGAGACGCAATAGAGTACATAAAGAACCACATTTAGTTTCCCTCTCCCCTCCTTCGGAGGGGAATTTTCCCCAATTATCCCTCCTTTGAGTTAAATCAATTACCACTCCCTCCTTATTTACTACCTTTAGGTTAAGAACGGACTTTAGGAGATTTAAATGGCTCTAATCAGAAAGGAAGAACTCCCGAAAGTTGCTTATCACGGAATGAACTTGGTTCACGAGAAGGAGTTGGACATTCTCAATGACCTTTACGATGCCCTGAAGGAGGGAAGGGGCTTTGAGGAGATTGATAAGCTCCTGTCAGAGTTTATAAGGGACGTTGAGGAGCACTTTTCCTACGAAAATGACCTGATGAAAAAGTCCTATTTCTTTGCCTATGAGTGCCACTCTGGTGAGCACAAAAGGGTTTTGGAGGAGCTCTATAACTTGAGGGAGCTCTGGAAGAGGGAAAGGAGACCAGAAATCCTCATTGACTACCTTGAGAACGTCTTTAAGCCTTGGATTGGCGAACACATAATGACGATGGATACGGTAACGGCAGAGTGGCTCGTGAGGGTTATGGGGGGAGCTCCCGTTTAACCACATTCACAACCGCAACGGCAAACTCCCTTTCGTGAGAGATTGAGAAGAGGAGCTCTATCTCCTTAGAAAGTCCCTCAACTCTCAGCTCTATCTTCCCGCCTCCTCCTAAAACGGTAATTTTACTTATTGTTGTCTTGAAACCGGCCTGATGGAGGGCTTTAACTGTTGCCTCCTTGAGTGCAAATCTTGCCGCAAT
>CAZEDJ010000045.1:0-10089 GCA_964511045.1 uncultured bacterium | reverse complement strand
AAAACCAAAAGAGTGTCTGAAGAAAACCTCATAGTTCTTATAGGATGAAACTTTTCCTCTTGAGGAAGTTCCATCAAAGGACCGTTAAACATCGGGATGCCGTCGCTTCCTACAACTTTTGGCGAGTAGAAAATGGTCAGCTTATCAACGAGGTCTTCAGCCATAAGTGAATAGGCAAGGCGTGCTCCCCCTTCACAGAGAACCGAGAAAATACCTAACTCGTCCTTGAGTCTGACTAAAGCCTCTTTTAAGTCAAGTTTATTTCCCATGTTAAAAACGGGTAAAAGTCTAACTCCCAAATCCCTCAAAATTCCTGCCTTGTAAGTCAAAAGGGACTCCTGAGCCGTTATTACTATTAGCTCCCTTGCCCTCTCCTTAACGAGATAGCAGTTTGTAGGTATCTTTAAACTGCCGTCAACAACAATAGCAAGCGGCTGTTTCTCAACGGGAAAATCCCTAACCGTTAACTTAGGGTCATCCCTCAAAACCGTTCCGATGCCTACCATAACGGCGTTGTGCCAACTTCTTAACTTTTGAACGAACCTCCTTGATGTTTTTCCCGTTATCCACTTTGAGTGGCCGTTCCTATCTGCAATTTTCCCGTCAAGGGTAGATGCAAGCTTTAAGTTGAGAAATGCCCGCTTCTTTAAGAGATTAACGGCAAAGTCGTCAATGAGCTCTAAACACCTCTTTTTTAAAATGCCCGTTTTAACGGAAATCCCTGCTTTGAGCAGTCTCTCAACTCCGCCGGAAGCCTTAGGATTGGGGTCTCTCACTCCAATTATTACCTCTTTTATTCCCGCCTTTATTATTTTTTCGGTGCAGGGAGGAGTCCTGCCGTAGTGGTTACAAGGTTCAAGGGTAACGTAAAGTTTTCCCCCTTTAGCTTCACTTCCGGCTTTTTCTATTGCAATCGCTTCGGCGTGAGGGAGCCCTGCCCTCTCGTGATAGCCCGTAGAAATTACTCTACCCTTTTTTACGAGAACCGCTCCGACGGCGGGATTGGGAAGGGTCTTTCCCTTTCCCCTGTAAGCTTCCCTGACTGCAAGGTTCATAAACTTTATGTCTTCTAAAGATACTCTCTCCATCAAAAGTGCCTGTGGGCTATGTAGTAGATGAGGAGAAGAATTAGAAAAATTAAGATGCCTATCTGTGCCCTTGCTCTTTTGTTCAAAGCCTATTCCCTTAAGAAGTTCATTGCTTTCCTGACTTCTTCCATAGTTTCTCCTGCAACTTCCCTCGCCCTCTTTGAACCTTCCCTAAAGATGTCAATCAGCTCATCCCTGCGGGAAAGGAGCTCCGCCCTCTTCCTCCTTATGGGTTCGAGAAATTCATTGAGATTTCTCGCAAGCTCCCTCTTACACTGAACGCAACCTATCTCTCCCTTCCTGCAACTCTCCTCAATCTCCCTAACCCTTTCTTCAGGAGTGAATATTTTGTGGTAGGCAAAGACCGAACAGACTTCGGGATGGCCGGGGTCTGTTTTTCTGACCCTTGCCGGGTCTGTTACCATTGACATCACCTTCTTATTAACCTCGTCCTCAGAATCCGAAAGGTAGATACAGTTTCCGTAAGACTTACTCATCTTTCTTCCGTCTAAACCGGGAAGTTTGGGAGCTTTTGAAAGGTAAGGTCTTGGCTCCGGGAAGATTTCACCGAAAAACCGGTTAAACCTCCTCGCTATCTCCCTTGAGAGCTCCAAGTGGGGAATCTGGTCTATACCAACGGGAACCGTATCTGCCTTGTAAATAACGATGTCTGCCGTTTGAAGGACGGGATATCCTAAAAAGCCGTAAGTTGCAAGCTCCCTATCTTTTAAGTTCTCCATCATCTCCTTATAGGTAGGATTCCTCTCCAGCCACTTTACCGGGGTAATCATTGAAAGGAGAAGGTGGAGCTCCGCGTGCTCCTTCACCCACGACTGAACAAAGAGAACGCTCCTTTCGGGGTCTATTCCGGCAGCGAGCCAATCGGCCATCATTTCAACGGTGTTTTCAGAGAGGGAGCTCAAGTCTTGATAAGAGGTGGTTATTGCGTGCCAATCGGCAATGAAGAAAAAGCTCTCGGCTCTATTTTGGAGCTCCACCCAGGTCTTCAGAGCTCCGAAATAGTTACCCAAGTGGAGCTTTCCCGTTGGCCTCATTCCGGAGAGGACTCTCTTTATGTCCTTAGGCTCCTCGTACTTTTCAAGGGCTATTTTCATTTCTCTGTCAACATTGCTGATAAGGAGCTCCTTCTCCATCACTACTCCTCAATCCTCTCGTATCTCTCAACAATTCTCCTGTAAACTTCCCTGTACCCTTCAACAACTTTTCCCATGTCCCTTCTGAATCTGTCCTTATCCAAAACCTCTCCCGAAGACTTATCCCAAAGTCTGCAGGAATCCGGAGTTATCTCATCTGCCAATAAAATCTCCCCGTTACACCTTCCAAACTCCAACTTAAAGTCAACGAGCTGAATGTCTATCTCGTCAAAGAATTTCTTTAGGAGCTCGTTAACTTTGAGGGCGGTCTTTGTCATCTCACCGAGCTCCTCCCTCGTTGCCCAACCAAAGAGGTAAACGTGGTTAGGGCAAACCATGGGGTCGTGGAGCTCGTCATTTTTGTAGAAGTACTCAACGAGTGGTTCCTTCAGGGGAGTTCCTTCGGGAACGCCGTATCTCCTTGAAAAGCTACCGGCCGCAATGTTCCTTACTACGACCTCAACCGGAATGATTTCACACTTTTTGACGAGCATTTCCCTCGGAGACAACCTTTCAACAAAGTGGGTCTTTATTCCGTGCTTTTCCAAGTATTCAAAAATTGCCGTTGAGATTGCGCAGTTGATTACTCCCTTGTCCTCAAGAACCTCCTTCTTTGCCCCGTCAAAAGCGGTCGTATCGTCCTTAAAGTGGGCTATTAACAAGTTATCACTGTCGGTTTTGTAGAGAATCTTAGCCTTGCCCTCGTAGAGCTTCTCTCCCTTCTTCATCTCTCTCTCCTTAAGTTTAGTTGTGTAATTATACTGGTTTATAATTATTTGCTCCAAAAGATTTTAAAAAGAGAGGAAGGATGAAGGAATTCTGCGGAGTTTTCGGAATATACAACAATCCAAACGCCGCATACTACACCTATTTGGGACTCTATGCCCTTCAGCACAGGGGTCAGGAGAGTGCAGGAATAGCAGTAACAGACGGAAGCAGGATAACCTACCACAGGGACTTCGGGCTTGTTTCATCCGTTTTCAACAACGAGAGCTTAAAAAAGCTGACGGGACACGTTGCCATAGGACACAACAGGTACTCAACTTCGGGAGCTTCCGACTCACCAGACAACATTCAGCCGATAGTGGTTTCCTACAAACTCGGCCAAATGGCAATAGCCCACAACGGGAATTTGGTCAACGCTTTGGAGCTCCGAGAGAAGTTGGAGGAAGAAGGCTCAATCTTCAGGGGAACGACAGACTCGGAGGTCATCGTCCACCTCATCGTAAAGTCAAGGAAGAGGAGATTTTTAGAGAGGTTGATGGACGCCCTTTCAAAGCTGAAGGGAGCCTACTCCCTCCTTGTGATGACAAACAAAAAGCTCATAGCCATAAGGGACCCTTGGGGATTTCGCCCGCTCTGTATGGGAGAGCTTGACGGAAGTCCCGTCTTTGCATCTGAAACCTGCGCCTTTGACCTAATAGGTGCAAAGTACGTTAGGGACGTTGAACCGGGAGAGGTCATTCTCATAGAAAACGGTGAGATGAGAACCTACAAAATACCCAATTCAGAGGGAGCCAAGCGCTCACAGTGTATCTTTGAATTCGTCTACTTTGCAAGGCCGGACAGCAAAATTTTCGGCAGGAGCGTTTACGAGGTAAGAAAGGAGTTTGGAAGGAGACTTGCAAAGGAATCACCGGTGGATGCAGACATAGTCGTCCCGGTTCCCGACTCCGGCGTCGTTCCGGCATTGGGATATTCCCAGGAAAGTGGCATTCCCTTTGAGCTTGCCCTAATAAGAAACCACTACGTGGGGAGAACCTTCATAAAGCCCCAGCAGAGTTTGAGGGATATCGGAGTAAAGGTAAAGCTCAATCCCGTTCCGGAGCTCCTAAAGGGAAAGAGAGTCATCGTCATAGACGACTCAATCGTCAGGGGAACAACGAGCAGGAAAATAGTGAGAATGCTGAGGGAGGCGGGAGCAAGGGAAGTCCACATGAGGATAAGCTCACCACCTACAAAGTGGCCCTGTTACTTTGGAATAGACACCCCCACAAAAGACCAGCTCATAGCATCCTCACACTCGGTAGAGGAAATTTGCAGATACATTGAAGCAGACTCCCTCGGCTACCTCTCACTTGAGGGAATGATTGAATCTGCCGACGGAAGCCTCAACGAATACTGTACTGCCTGCTTCAACGGGGACTATCCGATAGAAATCCCCGAAAGGATTGTGGAGCAGGCAAAGAAGGAGTAGTGGTGCGCCTGGCGGGACTCGAACCCGCGACACCAGGATCCGGAGTCCTGGGCTCTATCCAGCTGAGCTACAGGCGCAGGCGAGAAAATAATATATGTTTAAAAACATGAAGCGGCTAATCCAATCCCTGCTGAATAAACTCTGCTTTCTGCTGTTATTGGTTTCGGCGGTAAGCACTATTTTCCTGATTTCAAAGGTTATTAAGGTAAGATCTGAATGCGTAAGGGAGCAGTCAAGAATCTCGTCCTTAGTTAAGGAAATTGAGAATTACAAAGATGAGAATAAGAGATTAAAGATTGAGTTTTACTCGAGCGTTAAGCCCAAACTGGTTGACAACGAAACTGCCGAAATGAAACTACTCCACGAAAACGAGGTAAAGTACCTTCAATGATTGTAAGGTTTTTTATAAGAGTACTTGGGAAAATTTACAGGTTCCTAAAACCTTTTAAGGACGAAAGGCTAAACGTCCTCTTTTTCTCTGCAATTACAATCTTCCTCGTCTATTCCGTGAGAATATTGGACCTATCCTACTTTAAGGGCGACTACTGGATAAAGAAAGTTGCAAAACAGTTTACCGGAAAGATAAAAATCTCCCCGCCGAGGGGAGACATCTTAGACAGAAACGGAACACTCCTTGCAGCAAGCGAAAAGGTTGTCTCTTTCTATCTAAGACCAATCTACATAAAGGATAAAGACCTGTTTACGAAAATTCTCCTGAGGGACAAGGGGGTTTTGGAGCTCTACGGAGAAAAAAAGAACATTTCGGTCTCTAAACTGACGGAACTCCTCTCGCCCTTCTCTACCTTAACAAAGGAGGAGATAGAAAGAGCTTATGAGAAAAAATATACGCTCGTAAAGGTAAAGGGGAAAACCTACAAAAGCTCCTTCGTCTGGCTGAAAAAGAGAGTTTCAATCTCTCCCAAAAAGACTGCAAAGGCCGTCTCCCTTGCCCTGAAGATTTACTTTAAACTTTCCGGAGAAAACCCCTTCAAGCTCTCCCACCCCGACCTGATAGGCTATACGACGGAATACAGGAGAGTTTATCCATACGACGTAGGTTCAACGGTTGTCGGAATAACGAGCCCCTTCGGTGAAGGAATTTCGGGGCTTGAGCGCTACTTAGAGAAGAAGAAACTAATAGTCGGGAAACCGATAGAGCTCTACGGAAGTAAGGACGCAAGGGGAAGGGTTTACCTCGGTGAGGGGGCAACAGTTTTTATAACGAAGGAAAAGGGAAAGAATGTTGAGCTGACGATAGATGCAAATCTCCAATACATTGTTGAAAAGGTCATTTCTGAATATGGAAAAAAGTGGAAACCACAGTTCATAAACGCCGTTCTAATGGACGTAAGAAACGGAGACATCCTCGCAGCTGCCTCTTGGCCCTTTTACGATTACGACAATCCTAAGAAAAACGCTCCTCTAACTCCCCGGTATGCTGTGTCACCTTACGAACCGGGCTCCGTCATGAAGCCGTTAGTCCTTGCCGCGGCGCTCAACGAGGGACTGATAACCCCCAACTCCGTCTTCTTCTGTCCTGCCCGAATGAAAATAGGAAACAAAGTTTTTAAAAACGAATTTCACGGAAGGGACGTTAAGCTAAGGGCTTGGGAGATAATTGAGTACTCGGACAACGTCGGAATAATTCAGGTAGCCCAACTCCTCGGAAAGGAAAAGCTGTACAACTACTACAAAAAGTTTGGCTTTGGAGAGAAGACGGGTGTGGAGCTCCCCGGAGAGAGCCGCGGAATATTCAGAAACTGGAAAAAGTGGAGGGATGTTGACTTTGCAACTCTTGCCTTCGGACACAACATATCGGTAACAACCCTCCAGTTGGCTGCCGCCTACTCGGCTTTAGTCAACGGCGGAATATACTACAAACCCCGTTTGTTAAAGGCCGTCGTTGATGACAAGGGAAGGGTAATTCAAAAGTTCAACCCGATTCCCGAAAGGAGGGTAATCTCAGAAAGAGTCTCCCGCGAAATGAGGAGAATCCTAACGATGGTGGTTGAGGGGGGAACGGGAACGGCAACGAAGTTTGAAAACTTTTACGTAGGAGGTAAAACCGGAACAGCCCAAAGGTTCAACCCCAAACTTCACGGCTACGACAAAACAAAGATAAATGCCACGTTTGCCGGTGCATTCCCCTCAACGAACCCAAGGTACGTTCTGGTCGTCTCCGTCATTGAGCCGAAGGTTAAGAAGAACATGCTCTGGGCGAGTAAAATCGCAGTTCCCATCTTCAGGGACATAGCAGAGAGAACGCTCCTTTACGAGAGGGTTAAACCGGACAAGAGGGAGTACTACATAGACGAGAGCGGCAATTTAACCTATAGGCCGATAAACACCGACTTTTTGTATAAAAACGGCCTTCAGCAGAAGGAAAAGTAGTAGAATTGCAACTCAAATTCAGAGGAGGAGAGTTTTAAATGGTCGTTATAGAGCTCCCCGACGGAAGCAAGTTGGAATTTGAGAAGGAAACAAACGTTAGGGAAATAGCAAGCAGGATTTCAAAGAGCCTTGAGAAAAATGCCGTTGGAGCTCTCTTTAACGGAGAACTCATAGACATTCACACCCCCATCAGAGAAAGCGGGAAAATTCGGATAATCACGCCCAAGGACTCTGAATCCCTTGAGATTCTCAGGCACAGTGCAGCCCACATTCTCGCAAAGGCGGTTAAGAAAATTTACGGTGACGTAAAGTTAGGAATAGGTCCCGCAACCGACGAGGGTTTCTACTACGACTTTGACCTCCCCGTTTCAATATCCGAGGAAGACCTTCCCAAAATAGAAGAGGAGATGGAGAGAATCGTTAAGTCAAAGGAGCCCTTCAGGAGGGAGGTCGTTACGAGGGAGAGGGCGAGGGAGCTCTTTAAGGACGACCCCTACAAGTTGGAGCTCTTAGAGTCAATCCCCGAGGGAGAGGAGATAACAATCTACTGGTTAGGAGAGGATTTCTTTGACCTCTGTAAGGGTCCCCACGTAGAGCACTCGGGAATGGTAAAGGCCTTTAAGCTCCTTTCCGTAGCCGGAGCCTACTGGAGGGGAGACTCAAGGAACAAAATGCTCCAGAGGATTTACGGAACGGCCTTCTGGAAGAAAAAGGACTTAGACGATTACCTACACAGACTTGAGGAGGCAAAGAAAAGGGACCACAGGGTTATAGGTAAACAGCTTGACCTCTTTGGAATTTACGAAGAGGCCGGTCCGGGCCTTGTCTTCTGGCATCCGAACGGAGCTGTAATAAGGCAGGAGATAGAAAGGTGGGTTGAGGAGGAACACAGAAAGAGGGGATACCAGAGAATCTACACTCCCCACATAATGAAGGCAGACCTCTGGAAAACATCGGGACACTACAACTTCTACAGGGAAAACATGTTCTTCGTCCCGGTCGTTGAGCACGACGAGGGAGAGAGACTGGGAAACGAGGAAGTTCCACTGACCTGCAAGGAGATTGAAAGGGCAAGCTGGTACGCGGTTAAGCCGATGAACTGCCCGGCACACATCCTAATATACAAGTCTCAAACGAGGAGCTACAGGGACCTTCCCATAAGGTACTTTGAGTTTGGAACGGTTTACAGGTACGAAAAGAGCGGTTCCCTCCACGGCCTTTTGAGGGTTAGGGGATTTACTCAGGACGACGGCCACATATTCTGCCGTCCCGACCAGCTAAAGGAGGAGATTCAGGGAGTTCTGGACTACGTTATGGAGCTCCTCTCAACGTTTGACCTCAAATACGTAATCAACATAGGAACAAAGCCCGAAAAGTACATAGGAACGGACGAAGCCTGGGAGCACGCAACGGGAGCTCTCATAGACGCCCTAAGAGAGAGGGGATTTGAGTACAACATAATAGAGGGAGACGGAGCCTTTTACGGCCCAAAAATTGACATAGCCGTACTTGACGCAATAGGCAGAAAGTGGGACGGCCCGACGATTCAGGTTGACTTCAACCTTCCAGAGAGGTTTGACCTTACGTACGTGGATAGGGACGGGCAGAAAAAGAGACCCGTAATGGTTCACAGGGCCATATTAGGGAGCATAGAGAGGTTCATAGGTCTTCTCATAGAGCACTACGCAGGACTGTTCCCGACTTGGCTTTCCCCCGTTCAGGCAGTGGTGATTCCCGTAAGCGACAAGTTTATTGATTACGCAGACGAGGTTTACAGGAAACTCAAGGAAGCGGGAATCAGGGTAAAACTTGACGACGAAAGTGCAAAGGTAGGTTATAAGATAAGGAAGGCGGAGCTCCAGAAAATCCCCTACATGCTCATAGTAGGTCAAAAGGAACAGGAGAGCGGAACGGTTTCGGTGCGCTCAAAGAGGGAAGGAGACCTTGGAAGTATGGAGATTTCAAAATTTTTGGATAAAATCCTAACCGAAATAAGGGAAAAAAAGTAAACCGTATGAGGAGGAGGTAAGCCATTAGTAAGAAGCTTGAAAAAACGAGGGTAAACGAGAAGATAAGGGCAAGGGAAGTATTGGTTATTGACGAGGACGGAACAAAGTTAGGAGTCATGCCAACGAGGGAGGCCTTAAACATCGCAAGGGAAAGGGGACTTGACCTCGTTGAGGTTTCGCCTAACGCCAATCCGCCAGTATGCCGAATAATGGACTTCGGAAAGTACAAGTACCAGATGCAGAAGAAGATGCACGAGGCCAAGAAGAAACAGAAGACGATAGAGGTCAAGACCGTAAAGGTGAGGCCCAGAACCGACGAACACGACATGCAGGTAAGGATAAAGCAAGTAAGAAAGTTCCTTGAAAAGGGGAACAAGGTAAAGGCCGTTGTTATGTTCAGGGGAAGGGAACAGGCACACGTTGAGCTTGGAGAAGCCCAGCTCTTAAAGATATACGATGCCGTTCAGGACATCGCCGAGATGGAGAAAAAGCCCAAGAAGGAAGGAAGGGACATGATAATGATACTTGCCCCCAAAAAGAAATAGGCCTATAATTCCACTCCGTTTAAAACTCAAAGGAGGCTCAAAAATGCCCAAGATAAAGACCCGCAGGTCGGCGGCAAAGAGAGTTAAGGTTACTGCAACCGGAAAGATTAAGCACTGGTCTCCCGGAAAGAGCCACATCCTCACAAAAAAGAGCAGAAAGAGAAAGAGGAGACTGAGGAAGGCCAAGTACCTTGAGGGAGCCCAAGCCGCAAACTACAAGCAGCTCATAATCTACATGTAGGATGATGCTAAGCAGGCTCTAAGCTCTGACGAGCGCCTGCAGCTCAGAGAAAGGAGGAGAAAATGAGAGTAAAGTACAGTCCGAGGAGAAAGAGAAGGAAAAAGCTGAAGAAGCTGACCAAGGGATACTTCGGGGGCCGCTCAAGGCTCTACAGGACTATGAAAATTGCAGTAATGAAGTCCCTCTTTTACGCTTACCAGCACAGGAGATTGAGAAAGAGGGACTTCAGGAGACTCTGGATAGCAAGGATAAACGCTGCCGTAAGGCCTTTCGGCATCAATTACAGCAGGTTTATCAACGGACTCAAAAGAGCTGGAATTGAGCTTGACAGAAAAATCCTTGCCGACATCGCAGTAAGGGACCCCGAAGCATTCAAGGTAATAGTTGAAAGGGCAAAGGCTGCACTTGAGTAAAAATCGGTAGGCCCGCAGATGCGGGCCTTTATTTAAATAACCACTCCTTCC
>CAZEDJ010000044.1:0-10099 GCA_964511045.1 uncultured bacterium | reverse complement strand
CCCTGAATCTCCGGTACTCCTCTTCGTAGTCCTTTACGTTTGCCCTCTCTACAAACTCCCGAGGCGGGTAGATTACGGTTTCCTTTTTTAAAAGGTGGTCTAACCTCTCCTCTGCCATCTCCTTCCCCCGATTTGTTTAGGTTCAGGTTTCAATGATACCACTTAGGCGGGAAGGAGGAGTTTTCGGAGCTCCTTTATCCTGTCTCTGAGTTCGGCAGCCCTCTCAAACTCCCAGTTTTTGGCGGCCTCCTTCATCTCCCTTTCAAGTCTTGAAATCTCCTCTAAGAGCTCCTCCTCGTTTTTAGGGACTCTCTCAATTCCCCTCTTCTTGAACCTCTGGAAGGTCGTTAATCCGGCGTCCTCAAGGATTGATGAGTCTATCTTTCTCTCAACGGTTTTCGGTTTGATTCCGTGTTTTCGGTTAAACTCCTCCTGAATTCTCCTCCTCCTCTCAGTCTCCTCAATCGCCCTCTTCATGGACGGAGTAATTCTGTCTGCAAAGAGGATAACCTTTCCGTTAACGTTCCTTGCCGCCCTTCCCATCGTTTGAATCAGTGAGGTTGTGGAGCGGAGGAATCCCTCCTTGTCTGCGTCTAAAATCGCAACCAACGAGACCTCCGGTAGGTCAAGCCCTTCCCTCAGCAGGTTAACGCCGACTAAAACGTCAAACTCCCCCGTTCGGAGTCCCCTGATAATCTCCACCCTTTCAACAGAGTCAATCTCTGAGTGGAGGTACTTTGCCTTTATTCCCCTCTCAATCAGATAGTTTGTCAGCTCCTCGGCACTCCTTTTAGTTAGGGTAGTTACGAGAACCTTCTCGTTTCTCTCCGTTCTCTTTCTGATTTCGGATATCAGGTACTCTATCTGTCCCTCGGTCGGTCTCACTTCAACTTCTGGGTCAAGGAGTCCGGTTGGCCTTATTATCTGCTCAACTACCCTTTCCGAAACCGAGAGCTCAAACTCTCCGGGCGTTGCGGAGACGAAGATGGCCTGAGGAACCCTCTCTAAGAACTCCTCAAAGTTTAGGGGCCTGTTGTCGTAGGCCGACGGAAGTCTGAAACCGTGTTCAACCAAGTTGAACTTTCTCGCCCTGTCTCCCCTCCACATTGCCTTAATCTGGGGAACCGTTACGTGGGACTCGTCAATTATCACGAGGAAGTCGTCCGGAAAGTAGTCAAGGAGCGTGAAGGGAGGTTCTCCGGGTTTTCTTCCGTCAAGGTGGCGGGAGTAGTTCTCTATTCCCTTGCAGTGGCCGATTTCCAAAAGGAGCTCCAGGTCGTACCTCGTCCTCTGCTCAATCCTTCGGGCTTCAATTTCCTTTCCCTGTCTCAAAAAGTAGTCAATTCTCTCCTCAAGCTCCCTCTCAATGGACCTTACCGCCTCTAAAATTCGGGAGTATGGTGTGGCGTAGTGGGATGCCGGATAGACGGTGTAAGAGTTGAACTCCTTCAGTTTCCTCTGGTTAAAGTAGTCAAGCATTACGATTGACTCTACCTCGTCTCCAAAGAGCTCCACCCTTATAAAGTGGTCTTCCTGGTCTGCCGGGTAGATGTCTATGACGTCTCCCCTCACCTTAAAAATTCCCGGTTTTACGTCGTACTCGCTCCTCTCGTAACCTAAGGTAACGAGCTTCCTTATTACCTCGTCCCTCTCTATCTCTTCTCCCACTTCAAACCTTAATGAGAGGTTTTTATAGTGTTCCGGTGAGCCGAGGCCGTAGATGCAGGAGACTGACGAGACTACTATCGTGTCGGGCCTTGTGAGGAGTGAAACGGTTGCCGAGTGGCGCATCCTGTCAATTACGGGATTTATTGAGCAGTCCTTTTCTATGTAGAGGTCCCTGTTTGGTATGTAGGCTTCGGGCTGATAGTAGTCGTAGTAACTTATGAAGTACTCAACGGCGTTGTTTGGAAAAAAGTTTTTAAGCTCGTGGTAGAGCTGTGCCGCAAGGACCTTATTGTGTGATATAACCAAGGTCGGCTTTTGGACTTTCTCAATAACTTTTGCAATCGTATAGGTTTTACCGCTACCCGTTATTCCCAACAAGGTCTGAAATCTGAGCCCCTTCTCTATCCCTTCTGAGAGCTCCCTTATGGCCTTTGGCTGGTCTCCCTTCGGCTCAAAGGGTGAAACTACCTCAAATCTTCTCAACTCTCCTGTCCTATAATTATGGTTTGCCAATTAATATAAAAGTTTATCTCGGAGTTGAAATGCTAAAAAAGGCTGTTTTCCTTGTCTCCCTAACCTTTTCAACTGCCCTTGCGTCAGACCTTGACCTTGGAGTAAAGCTCTACAATGACGGGATGTATTCCCTGGCCGCAAAGACGTTTAAGGAGGGAATTGACTCCCTCTCCCCAAAAGACTTTAAGAGGCTTTACAAGTACATTTACCTCTCCTTTTTAAAGTCTAAGGATTATGATAGCTTGAGAAAGTTCGTCTCCCTTTGGGAGGAAAAGTTTCCCCAGTTTCACAAAGGAGAGCTCCTCGCCCTTAAATTTGTCCTCTCCGTTGAGGAGGGAGTGCCGCCCGAAAAGGCCTTTCCCGAAAATGAATTAAAGTCCCTTTCAATAGACGAAAAGATAAACTTCTTTAAGGTTCTCTCTGAAAGTGACCTTCCTCTCAATGCTCTTTACTACGTGGTTTTAAGGTCAAGTAAGGACGTTGAGATGAAGGGAGCTCTCAGGGACAGCGGCCTCCTTTCAGAGTCCCTCAAGAGGGCGGTTAAGGAGAACAACTACCAGTTGGTTGACCTCATATTTGACGAGTTTGGAAGGTGGTTTAAGAGTCCGGAGGAAGAGGTTCAATACGTAGAGTACCTTGAGAGGAAGAAGAGGTATCCCGAAGCCCTCGTTGAGGCTCAGAACCTCTACAGAAAGTGGAAAAGTGATAAGGCGAGGTTTGAGCTTGCAAAGGCTTACTACCTCAATAAAAAGTATGAAAGCGTGGTTAAGCTGATAGGAGAGCCGAAAACGACAGAGGAAAAGTACCTCTTAGCCTGGGCTCTCTACAGGCTCGGGAAGGTTAGGGAGATTCCTAAGGTTTTGGGATTGGACGTTTCTAAACCTAAAGAGCCAAAGAGCTTAAAGGTTTTAGAGGACTTTTACTCGGGTAAGTTTGACCTAAGTGAGCTGAGGGAGCTCTATCCAGAGCTCTACGCAAAAGCCCTCATCTTCTCATTTTCAAGTGAAATACCTAAGGAGGGCCTGCCTGCAGACCTCGGATACGTTTACTATGAAAGGGGGCTTTACGATAAGGCCGAGGAGGAGCTAAAGAGGGCGGTTCAAAACCCCTCGGATAAGCTCTCAACGGCAAGGACTCTCTACCTCCTCGGCAAGATAGGAACCGTCAACAGGGACGTTGGGAGCGTCGTTTACAACCAGCTGATGGGGAGCTATCAGGACACTCCCTACTACAGGGCTTCCCTCGTTGATGCCGCAAAAGTTTATCTGCTTTCGGGAGCTCCGCAGCTTTCCGTAAAGCTCCTTGAGTACGCCTACAAGCAGGCGGGATTTAAGGGGAGGGAGCTCTTTAAGCTTTTGGGAACTTCCTACTTTAACCTTCAAAACTACGAAAAGGCTGAAAGGTTCCTAAAGAAGGTTCCCGACGGCGACACGCTGACGCTTTTGGCTTTTTCGCAGTATGCATTGGGGAAGAAAAGGGAGGCCTACGACACCTTAAAGGAGGAGATTAAAAACTCCTCCCTATTTCCCGAGGTCAATGAAGGGAGAGTCTGCTACTTGGCAGAGGAGTTAGGAAAGGGGAGGGAGCTCCCCAAACTCCAATTCCTCTCCCCCGTCGGAAAGACCATGGCGGCACTCATATCCCGAAACCTTAAATATGCCGAAAGGATATTTCCGACCCTCCCTCAGAGGGAAAAGATTGTTCTCTCCCTCTATCTCACCAAAATGTACGAAAGTAGAGACCCGAAGAAGAGCATCTTCTACGCAACTCAGCTTTTCAACATAGCTCCGAACGAGGAGATAGCCTCATTTTCAAAGCAGTACATGAACTACTTGGCCTATAAGAGCGGAAACTTTGAGCCCCTTATATTTAATGACCCCTACTTCATAGCCTACAATCCCGAAAACGCAGGTGCCGACGTCCTCACCCTCATCTCAAAGGCAAGGGACTATGAGGGAGAGGGGGAGTACGGAAAGGCTTACGGCCTCTTGAAACTCTCTTTGAGGATGGTGACCTCTCCCAAGCTGAAGGACGAAATTGTTAAGGAGTTGGTTGAGATAGACCTGAAGCAGAAAAACTTTGAGAGAGCTCTGAGGGACGTCTCCCTCGTTCAGAACAAAGACTTAAAGAACTACCTCCTCTTTAAAATCTACCTCTCACAGGGGAAACTGATTGACGCCTACTCCGCAGCCCAAAGCGTTAAGAACTTAAAGAACATCCCCGAGGAGGAGAGGGGATACTTCATCGGAAAGCTCGCCCACTACTACAAACTTATAGGAAAGCCCGAGAAGGCTTTGGAGCTCTCTGAGGAGCTCCTCAAATACCTTAAAGGAGCAAACTACGACGACCTCGTTAACCTCGGGATACTTGCCCAGGAGAAGGGAAAGCTTGAGCTTGCCCAAAAGCTCATAAACGAGGCCGTTAAAAAGGCAAGGACTAAGAGGGACAAGGCTGAAGCCCTCTTTTGGAGGGCTTCAATAGAGGCACAGAGGAAAGACTTAGATGGAGCTCTCATAGACTACATGAAGATTGCCTACGAGCTGAAAGTTGAGCCGTGGAGCTCCACCTCACTCTACAGGGCGGCTCAGCTCCTTGAGAAGAAGGGAGACTACAGGCAGGCGCTGAAACTCTACGAAAAGGTAGCTCAGATAAAGAGGGGAACCAAGGAGGGAGAGATTGCTCGGGAAAGGGTAAAATCTCTCCTGAAAAGAGTGAAAGAGGAGGAGTAATGGCGAAAAAACACAGGTTTCTCAAGCTCCTTGCCGACAGGATAGCCGACAATCTCCTTAACAGGGAGTTGGTAATAGCAGACAATCCAGAGGACTTCAGGGAGAAGATTTACAAAATCCTCTACGATGACTACACAATTGAGAAGGAGCTTGAGGAGGAGGCAGACAGGATAATTCAGGAAAACAGCGATGAGGTTCTCTACAGGGGCGTGTCCCTTCACAGGGCGAGGAAGTTGATAAAGGAGAAACTCGCAAAGGAGAGGGGAATTCCCGTTGTGGGAAGTCCCTTTTCAAGGGATAAGGCAAACTACTTGGCCGGAAAGATACTAAAGTTGATTCTTACGGACGACACTTTGGACTATACGGAGGAGAAGGGAGTAATAAGGGGAGTGATAGTTAAGTCCTTTGAGGAGATTGCGGAGCTCCGCAGGGAGATTGACCAGAGTGTTAGAGAGAAGATAGCTTCTCACTCAAGGCCGATTTACGAGGGAACTCCCGAGTGGTATGCCCTCTACAACAGGTACTACAACGAGGAGCTGATAGAGAGGGGACTGCTTGAGCCGGAAGAGGGAATTTAAGTGTAGATTCTTATACGTATTTCTCCTTTGGGCCGTTGTCGTTCCGTGGTTCTTTTACAGTTACTTTATCGGTAAAAACTCCGTTACGTATCTGAGAGACTTAAAGAGGACGGAGGAGAGGCTCCAAAAGGAGGCCGACTTTTGGAAGTTTCAGAACGAAATACTGAGGGAAAAGCTGTCGCAGTTAAAGGAAAACAGGAGCTTTTACTACGAAAAGTTGGCAAGGGAGATGCTCGTAAAGGGGAAAGAGGGAGAAGAGGTAATCCTCTTTGTTAAGTAGATTGAAGGAATACTTTAAGACTTACGGAGTTTGGAAGGAAAACTTTAAGGAGTTTGAATTTTTCGGTAGGTTGGAGGTCAGCTTAGTCCACGAGGTTTTCTTCCTTAAAGACTACGAGATAAACTCAAACTTTTACCTGCTCGGAAAGAGAGCGGGGAATAGGAAAGAGGCCGAGTCTATATTTGAAAAAGTAAAAAGGAACTGGCGGGAGTTTATAACTATACCGAGAGACCACTATCTCTCTGCGGTGGTTCTCGTCTTTCTTTCCGACGAGGCATTTAGCGTTGAGGAGCTCTACTCGGAAAAGTTCCTCTGGTTCGGAATTAAGGGAAAGGTCGTTTTCGTCGGGGGAGTTCTGAAATCGGAGCTCCGATTTCCAAAAAAGGTTAAGGATAGAGAGGTTGAGAGATTTTTGGATTTCCTCAAAGCCTCCATAGGATAATGTCCCTAAACTCCTTTCTATCGTAAATGCCCTTCACGTCAAGGAGTATTGGTTTTGTTTTTGATATTTTTTTAAAGAACTCCGGCTTTAGCTCCTTAAACTGGTCGTGCTTAACCGCAACGATGACGGCATCGTAGGGAGCTCCCTCCTCAACACTGTTAATCGGAGTGATACCGTACTCCCTCTCAACCTCCTCTGGATAGGCGAGGGGGTCGTAAACGAAGGGCTTTACGCCGTAAGATAGGAGCTCGTTGTATATATCCGTAACTCTTGTGTTTCTTATGTCCCTTATGTTTTCCTTGAACGTGATTCCCATTATTAAGACCTTGGAGTTTAAAACCTGCTTTCCCTCCTTAATCATCAGTTTAACGGCACTCTCTGCTATGAACTTTCCCATAGAGTCGTTTATTCTCCTTCCCGCTAAAATCACTTCCGGGTGGTGTCCCACCTCTTGAGCTTTAAAGGTGAGGTAGTAAGGGTCAACGCCTATGCAGTGTCCTCCTACGAGTCCGGGCTCAAACTTCAGAAAGTTCCACTTCGTTCCAGCCGCCTCTAAAACGTCCCTCGTGTCTATTTTCAACTTGTGGAATATGAGGGCAAGCTCGTTCATGAGGGCTATGTTTAAGTCCCTTTGGGTGTTCTCTATTACCTTTGCGGCTTCGGCGGTCTTTATGTTTGGAGCTCTGTGGATTCCGGCCTCAATTACCGAACCGTAGATTTTCTCAAGGAGCTCCGCCGTTTTCGGCGTATCCCCGGAAACCACCTTTACTATTTTCTCAATCGTGTGTTTCTTGTCTCCCGGATTTACCCTTTCGGGGGAGTAGCCTACAAAGAAGTCCTCCTTCCACTTTAAACCGCTCTCCCTTTCCAAGAGGGGAACGCAGACTTCCTCTGTAACTCCCGGATAGACCGTTGACTCATAAACGACAACCGTTCCGGGCTTCATGTTTTTCCCTACCGTTTTCGTTGCAGACTTCAACGGCCTGAGGTCCGGTATCTTGTGAACGTCTATGGGGGTAGGGACCGTTACGATAACGAGCCTGCACTCGGAGATTTCCCTTGGATTTGTCGTAAACTCCACATCTGACCTTTTTAACTCCTCCCTTGAGACTTCCCCCGTTCTATCTGTGTTTTTTCGGAGCTCCTCAACTCTCCTCTCGTCTATGTCAAATCCCAAAACCTTAAACTTCCTTCCGAGTAAAACTGCAAGGGGAAGACCGACATACCCAAGACCGACAACGCAAATTTTCTCTCTTCCTTCAAGGAAGTCCTCAAATTCGGGAACCTTAGCCATTCAGGAGCTCCTCGTAGAGTTTTAGTGTTTTTTTGGTAACCTTTTTTATATCAAATTCCTCGGCCGTTTTCCTTGCGTTTTTTCTCATCTCATCGTTTCTCAAGTTTTCAACGGCCTTTAAGAGTCCCCTGTAAAGTGACTCAACACTTCCGGCCTCAACGGCAATTCCGTTCTCCATATCCCTCAGATAACTCCTTATCCCCCCTACAAAGGAAGCAACTACAATCCTTCCCATTGCCATGGCTTGGAGGAGGGAGCCTGCTATACCTTCGTTGAGCGAAGGAAAAACGAAGATGTCTGTGATTTTCAAAATTTCCGGAACATCCCTTCTAAATCCTAAAGGAAGAACACTTTCTCTTAATCCGAGTTTTTCTATCAGTGAGAGGCACTCATTGCTTTTTGTGTCCCTTCCTACGAGAACTAGATAAGAGTTTTTAAATTTGCTTCTAAATTTCTTAAATGCGGGAAGCAGTACTTGGTGACCTTTAACCTGTGAAAAGTTTCCTACATTCGTTAAAACTATTGAATCTTCCGAAATTCCGATGTTGGACTTTTTAATTTTTCCTATTTTCTCGGGGTTGAATCTATCAAGCTCAACGCCCGAAGGTATGTAGTGTAGCTTTTTTCTGATAAAGGGAATTTTTTTCAGGGTTTTATAAATTTCCGGTGAAACGGCAACTACTGCATCGGTGTTTATATTGTATTTTGTTAGTAGTGAAATTTTTGAGAGGGGAAATGGAACCCTCCTTGTGTAAACCAGTTTGGGTCTCTTTTTTGAAAAAAAGGTTGAGAGCCAGACGAACCAGTGGGCCTTTGAGATGTGAGTGTTTATAAGGTCGTACTGAGAGGTGATTTTGGAGAGCTCCGCCGCTTCTCTCAGACTGAACTTCTTTGTATTCGGGAAGTACCTGACGCCTATTCCTAAGTTCAGAGCTCTCCTCTCAAGCTCTGTATTTTTAAAGCATAAGATGTCTGTTTTCACGCCTAACTTATTCATGTACTTTGCCAGGAGGAGAGCCTGTTCAGTTCCTCCGCTCCAACCTACGGCAGTGGTCGCCTGAAGGATTCTCACTGTTTTACACCCGAACGGATTATGCAGAATTTCCTGAATTTAATTACTGTTCCCTTAGAGCAGTTGTTCGTAACTACATACTCGGTCTGTTTCAAAGTAACGTTATCAAAGTAAAAGAGTAGAGCATATATATAGTCTCGCTTTATTTTCCTGTCTATTCCTAACTTCTTAAAGTTTTCAAGGCCGACTTCTACCAAAGGTCTTAGGTCTTTCAACTTATCCTTATGGAATGAACAGGGACAAGCTGTAGATAGATAAATGTAGATAAGAAAGGCTGAAGTTACAAAAGTGAGGGCAGGTTTGAGAATTTTTTTTCTTACTATAACTGTTGCCACGATAAGAGAAAGAAATGGATAAAAGTAGTAGGAATACCGGGTAAATTTCAACGAAACAAAGTGAAGAGGTATAAAGATTAACAAAAACATTATTAGCAGGATATTAAAAAGCTGTTGATTTGGGAAGAGAAAGAGCTTTTTAATTTCATTAGACTTTCTTTTTAGGGAAAGAATTAAAAGATAAAACAGGGCAAGGTTCCAAGGCCAGAAGTGTTTGATAATAATTCTCTCATAGAAAAAGAATGGCCTGTGGGTACCTTCTTTTAAAGTTCCACTTATTCTTCCTACTATCTGATTTTCAAAAAATTCCCTAAAGAATACCGGATAGTGGTGGTACATAAATAGGGCATAGAGAGTGAAGGGTAAGAGAGAGAAAATTGAAATAACAGTTAAAGCTGAAACTTCCTTAAGTTCCCCTCTCAGTAAGCGATAAATCATAATTGAAACAATTCCTATGTAAGCCATCGGGCCTTTTGTTAGAGCTCCAGCAGAGAGAACGAGAGCCGTTATAACTCCTTTTGTTACGTTAATGCGGTAGAGCAGAGCTATTGTTAATAAATTTACAAAGAGAACGAAACTATCAAACCTAACGGTCGTTGTTATTCTTATCACTTCAAAATTGAGAACGAAAACAATAGCGGAGAAAAGGGAAATTAACTTGTCTTTTGTTATTCCTTTAGCCAAATAGAAAATGAGAAGAGCGTCGGCAATTCCGAACACTGCAGAGGGCAATCTCGCGGAGAACTCAGAAAATCCAAATAATTTGAAAAATAGTGCTATCATCCAGAAAAAGAATGGAGGCTTTTTGAAGTAATCCTCAAAACCTAAGGAGGGGACGAGGAAGTTTCCGGTTTTAACCATGTTTTTTGCTATGAGAGCATACTTTGCTCCGTCTCCGTATAGGGAAGGTTCATAGATTCGGGCGAGGAAAATGAGTGATGAAAAAAGGAGTACTGTTAGGTAGTAGTACTTTAGGTCAGCTTTCTTAATTTTCTCTATGAGAGTCATCTCATAATTTTAGCACTTACTATTAGGGTTGAAGGATAAATATACTGTGTCGGTAGGAAGGGAAAATGAAGAGAGTTTTAGTAATTCAGATAAGACAGTTGGGGGATGTTCTCCTTTCGGCTCCCTTGTGTAGAGCTCTAAAGGAAAATCTCCCTGACGTTGAGGTTCACTTTTTGACCT
>CAZEDJ010000043.1:7235-10132 GCA_964511045.1 uncultured bacterium | reverse complement strand
CTTCTTCACACTTACCTCCAAAAGGATAAAAAGTCTGTGGAATTTTAGTCAATTTTGGTTTTAAGTTCAAAACTATTTAATTACTTTTTATTTTGCTTTTTTCCTGCCCTCAACCATTCCCTCTTTGAGTTTTCCGCAAACTTCTCCAACCTCTCCCAGTCCGGAACCTCCCCTTGGGCAGCAACAGGAGGAACCTCATCAACTTGAACCAAGCAACCCGGTTTTGGGCATGCCCTTACGCACTCCCCGCAAAATATACACAGATAGGGATTATAGTGAAATTCCTTCTCACCGTCCCCGTGATAAGTAAACCTGATAGCCCCAGGAGGACAGACCAATTCACACTTTGTGCAGAATATACAGAGCTCCCTCCTGTAAACTATGAGTCCTCTGTAATTTTCAGGGGGAGGGGAGGGTTCCTCCGGATACCTCAAAGTTGAAGGCTTCCTGAAAAGGTTCCTTATTGATTCCAACAACATCTCTCTCATCTTTCCTCCTATTTAAGGAGCTCCCTGTATATCTCATCACACTCAGACGGCTTTAAACTTTTGTGGCACTTTATACACCTCTCAAGAACCCTGTGAGCCTTGGAGCTCTCCCTTACCTTCTCTATTGAGTGGCACTCAAAGCAGTCCACTCCACATCTGCCGTTCAGCTCCCTTTCGGAGTGAGACGGATGGCAGTTTGTGCAGCTTTTCAGGACACTGTGCTCCTTATCCCGCGGTATGTTTGAATGGCACTGATAACAGTCACTACTGCAGGCAAGAGAGGAGGTGGTGTAAAGGAGAGAGAAAACAACGGAAAAAAGCACTTTCCTCAACACTTCTACCTCGCTGTACAGGAAAGGCAGGGGTCAAAGCTTATTACCGTAGCGGGCACGTCCGAATAGTCCATTCCGACGAAGAGTTCCTTCATTACGGGAATGTTTGAAAAGGTCGGAACCCTTATCCTCAACCTTTCAAGAATCGGCTTCTTATTTGCCTTTACATAGTAAAAGAGCTCCCCCCTCGGCGCCTCTATCCTTACGAAAGTTTCCCCTTCGGGAAGCCCCTTTACGGAAACCTTAACCTCTCCCTCCGGTAGGCCGTTAAGTGCATTTTCAACCATTTCAATTGAGTTTATAACCTCATCTGCCCTGACCAAATTCCTCGCATAGATATCCCCCTCATTCCTCGTTATAACTCTCAATCCAACCTCTTCAAAGGGAAGGTATCCGGTCTCCCTCATGTCAATTCTCAATCCGGAAGCCCTCGCAGGAGGACCAACAACATTTAACTCCTTCGCCATTTTCAGGCTCACCGCTCCCGTCCCCTTCCACCTGTACTTCAGGGTATAGTCATTCTCAAAAATGTCCTTAAGCTCAAGACACTTCTCCTTTAAAAGGGAGAGTTTCTTTTTAAGCTCCCTTTCAACTTCAGGAGTCAAGTCCCTGTTTACTCCACCAATAGTTGCATAGTCAAACTGAACCCTGTTTCCCGTCAGGAGCTCCAAGAGCTCCATAACCAATTCCCTCTCCCTAAACGTCCTCATAAAAAGGTGCTCATATCCCGCTACCTCGGCAGTGTGTCCCATTGCAAGGAGGTGTGAATGAATCCTGTCAAGCTCACTGACAATGAGCCTCAGATAGAGAGCTCTCTTTGGAACTTCAACTCCCATGAGATTTTCCACGGCTGTTACATAACCCAAAGTATGGGATATCGCACAAAGCCCGCAAACCCTTGCAACCACGTAGCCAACCTGCATATACTTGAATTTCGTCATACAGGCCTTCTCTATTCCCCTGTGAACGTAGCCGACATCAACTTCAACATCAACAATCTTCTCGTTTCTCGTCTGAAAAACGAACCTTACAGGTTCGGGTAGAGCTACGTGCTGACTGCCAAAGGGTATGGTTATTCTATTTCCCATATCAACCTCTCCTTAAAGGAGCTTGAGGACTGTCGGGGTCAAGGAAGAGACCTTTCTTTGCACCTTCAACGTTAAGGCCGAAAAGGTCGGCAAGCTCCCACTCAGATATCCATGCAGAGGGAATTATGTAGGTTATCGTCGGTATTTCGTCATCGTAACCGGCCTCTGAAACGAAAACGGTATAGGTATTAACGTCCTCATAACTGCTGAAAAACCACTTTAACTCTACCTTCCCGCCCAAGTCGGTACCGTTCACGGTAATAAAGTGCCACCTCTCGGGGTCGTAAAACTCCTTTATTGCCCTCCGAACCTCCCTCAAGGGAACCTTAATCTCCTCTATCTTCACGACACCTCCTTAACCCTTCAAGAACGAGCTTTCTCCTGTTGAGTTGTTTACCCAAGAGGTACTCGGCTTCTCCACAGCTGCACATTTTGGGGAGCTCTATCTCCTTGTTCTTTTCTTCAAGAATCTTCAAAGCCCTCAGAATCCCGTCTATTATCTGCTCAGGCCTTGAAGCACAACCCGGCACATAGACATCAACCGGAATTACCTTATCAACTCCATTTTCAACGTTGTACATTCCCCTGAAGACCCCCCCGGTACACGCACAGGCACCCACAGCCACTACAACTTTAGGCTCGGGAATTTCCATAAACAGCCTTACGAGCCTTTCCCTTGCCCTCTTCGTTACCGATCCGGTCACAATTAAAATGTCCGCCTGTTTCGGGTTGCCCCTGTTGAGAGCTCCAAACCTCTCTATGTCGTACTTGGGTGAAAGGCAGGCAAGAATCTCAATGTCACAACCGTTACAACTTCCCGTGTTGTAGTGGAGAATCCAGGGAGACTTTTTCCTAAAGGACTTTAGGTTCATCTCAAACCCTCCAAAGAGCCAAAAGCATTATGTTCACGGCAATAAGCGGAATCAGGATGTACCAGTGGAAGGAAACCATCTGCCTAAAGTTGACCCTAACAGTTGAGTTATCTATGA
>CAZEDJ010000043.1:0-7135 GCA_964511045.1 uncultured bacterium | reverse complement strand
GACGTATATATACTCAAGCCACCTTCCCGTATAGAGGGCCTCGTAGAACCTACCCGAATACTCAATTTCCGCTCCACCGATTATCTCCTGGTGAGCCTCAGCAACATCAAAGGGAGACTTCTCAAGAACGGCCGGAATGGAGAGGATAAAGGCTACAAAAACGAGGGGAAGGTACAGAAGGGGAAGGGTAGAGCTCCTGAGAATATCCGAAATTTGAAACGTTCCCGTTACCAGATAGAGACCTGCGGCGGTCAGGACAAAAATAGGCTCGTAGGCAAGCATGTGGGTAAGCTTTCTGATGCTACCGACCACAGAATAGGGGGACCTAACGCTAAAACCTCCCAAGACCAAAAAGGCCAGGGAGAGAACGTGGAAGAATATGGCTATGAGGATGTCACCTCCAGACAGTAAAACGTAGAGGGAAAACCATGTTCCGACCAAGTACATAATTCCCATAAAGGCGTGGAAGGAGTGGATTATCATAGGTCTCTTATCCATGAGCTTCAGAAAATCGTAAAAAGGCTGAAGGAGGGGAGGACCCACCCTATTTTGCATCCTCGCCCTAAGAATCCTCTCAAAACCGTATATGAATCCCCCCAATATTGGGGAGAGCAGAGTGGCAATTACTGAAACAAGCGTCATACCAGTCCTCCTCCAAGGATGAGGGTAAGGACAAAGAAGGCCACGGCTATCGTTTCAACGAAGGGTTCGACCCTTGATATGCAGAAGAAGTCGTAAGTTCCTATCGTCAGATTGACATTCTCTCCACAGGTGTACTCGTGAATCTTGTCCGCCCTGAAGTGGACAAAGTAGGCAATAATCGGAACTACCATTAAGAGAAGTATTGCCCCGACAATTTGCCAACCAAGGATTTTGGAGTAGGGAGTAATTAAGGTTAAGCCCTCAGCCTTTAAATTAACAGATTGAAGCGTTACATCTCGAACCACGGGCAATAGGAAATTTGAACACAGATAGGCGATGAACAGAGAACCCAAAATGGCCATCAGTAGGTAAGTTCCGGTAGTTGAGAGGTAAATGAACGGCAATTTCTCCGGCTTGAAGCTTACAAACTCCCCTCTTTTTCTCGTTATTACTCCTATGATTTTAAAGTAGAGGACTGTGAGAACAACTCCGCCAACAGTTATCAGGACTACCGAAGCTATGTATGCACCGTGAAAGAGGAAGTTAAATGCCTCCTCAAGGGTCAGCCACTTTGCAACAAACATTCCATACGGAACAAGGGTCATGTTCATAAAACCGAGTATGATGAAGAAGACCGTTATCGGAGCTCTCTCAACCAACCTCCTCATATCCTCTATGTACTTTGCATGAAACTCCTTTTCCATTATTCCGGCTTCTAAGAAGAGGAGGGCTTTAACTATTCCGTGAAAGAGAATGAGCAAGATTGAAGCCAATACGGCAGTAGGGCTTCCCATACTTGCAGTTAACATCATAAGCCCCAAAAGAGAAATTGTTGAGTAAGCGAGAATCCTCTTAAAGTTTTCCTGTGTAAGGGCCAAAAGCCCGGCGGCCACAAATACAAATCCGGTAGTCACTATAAGGAGCTTGGCCAAGAGCGTTCCCTTTATAACGGGGGAGAGCCTTAAAATCAGGTAAGGAGCTACCTTTACCATAGTCGCAGAGTGGAGAATTGCACTGACCGGCGTAGGAGCTACCATAGCTCCAAGCAACCACCTGTGAAAGGGCATCTGAGCTCCCTTTACGAGGGCCGATATTGAGAGAAAACCGAGCGGAACCATTGAAACCAAGGATGCTCCTAACCTTATTATGTCGGTAAATGAGACAACGCCGTAGTACTTAACGGCAAAGAGTAATCCAAGGAGTATCGCTATACCCCCTACCTGATTCATCCACAGGGCCCTAAGGGCATTCCCAACCGATACATCGTCCCACCGGAACCTTATGAGAACGTAAGAGGCAAGTGTGGTCGTTTCAAAGAGGGCAAAAAACCACTCAAGGTTGTTAACCGAGACGATGAAGTTCATAACTCCCAAAAACCAGAGGAGAACCGAAACAAACCTATTTTCGCGACTCAGGTCCTCCTGCTCCATATACTTTGTGGCATAAATGCAGATGATTGAACCTACAACCGAAACGAGGAAATAAAAGAGGGCCGTTAACCTGTCAACGTAGATTTGCGGAGTATCTGAAGACGGCAGTATCAAAACCACCCAGCTGAGAAGGAAAAGCTGGAAAAGCGATAGAACGGAAACGAGGAAGTTTTTAAACTTTAAGCCTTGAAAGAGGAAGTAGAAGATAAGGAGATAGTCAAAAACAGTGACTGCAGTTTCCATCCACTTCGGAACTCCAATGAAAAGGGGAAGGTGGGAGCTCCAAATAACTGCCGAAAGGAAGGTAAGAGTGGGAAGCGACAAAAGGGTGAAAATTTGTCTTACCCTGTGGTTCGGTGTTAGGAAAACGAGTAGAGCCAGAATCCAGGGAATGACTATTAGGGCTCCGACTACCTTATCCATGACCCTCCTCCGACGCGAAAGAAACAGAAAATATCTGCAAACTTCTTGTCCTCCTCCTTCAACCTCTGGGACATAACTCCGTTAATCACCTCCAACAGCTTTATGGCTATTTCGGGGTGCTCTTCCTTTATAACTTCGTAGCCCTCCCGAGATAGGGAAAAAGCTTGAACATTTCTCTCTGCTAAAGCCCTTAAAGAATGAGGAGCCCTTAGGAAAAAGGCGCACTCTCCGAGAGGAGTTCCCCCGTGAACTTCTGCCACCTTTGTGAGATTTCCGAAGTTATCCCTCCTGTAAAGGCCTACCTTTCCCTCCCTTATGAAGAAAACCTCATCGGCAACAGTGCCTTCTTCAAAGAGGAGCTCCCCCTCTTTAAAGGAAACCTCCCTCAAAAGGGAGGAGAGAACCTCCTTCTCCTCTTGGTCAAAAACGCTAAAGAGCTTACACTCACTAACCTGAGATGTTTTAACCATCTCTAACCACCTCAACCAATTTTCCCTCTCCACCAAACTGGTGGACGGCACAGGCGATTCAGGGGTCATAGGCCCTTACAAGGATTTCCGCCCTCTTTTTGAGCTCACCATCACCTAAATCACGCTCTGCCAACTTCTTTAAGTCCTCCTCAATCACTGACTGGAGCTGAGCCGTCGGAGTGATGATGTTGGCGCCTATACACCTTCCGTCACTGTCAAAGTCATACCTGTGGTAGAGCGTTCCCCGAGGAGCCTCCTTAACTCCATAGCCGGTTCCCCTCTTAGGCTTTAAATTGACCTTTCCCTTGAAGGGATAACCGGCAATTAAGTCCTTCACAATCTCAAGTCCTTGATAGGAGAGCTCCAACATCTCAATAGCCCTTGAAAGGTTTGCAAGGAGCCTGTTGTAGGAAGGGAAACTGTTCTTTAGGAGGGAGATTTTTTCCCTTACTTTTTCGGACAAGCCGTCTAAGTAGTGGTTTACCCTTGCAAGGGGTCCAATGAGATAGGGTCTTCCCTTTATAGTAGAGTACTTGGCCGTGCTGTAATCGGAAACCTTCTCCTCCACAAAAATCTCAAACTCCCTCTTTGTAAAGAGGGTTCCGTCGGAGAGAATGAGCTCCTCACCGATAAGGGTGAATCTGTCCCCGGAAACACAGAGACTCAACGGCTTACTCTCCTTAAACTCTCCGTAATTGAAGGAATCAAACAGGGATATAGTGGCTTCAACCTCAGGTATCACTCTGTATAAGAGGTCTTCAATCTCCTCAATTTCCTCTCTTTTAGGAATGGACTCAAATCCTCCGGGGACTATGTTTTCACCGTGAACGCTCCTTCCCCCTATGATTTTCATTATCCTGTTCCCGACTTCCTTTAAAAGGAATCCCCTCTTGACTACATTTGGATAGTCCCTTGCCATTTCAAGGGCTGAACCGTATCCCATGAAGTCGGGAAGGGAAAGAAAGTAGAGGTGAAGCGCATGACTTTCAAGAAATTCCCCTATCGTTAGTAGCTTCCTCAGGAGCTTAACTTCTAAGGGAATTTCTGCTTGAAAGGCATCCTCAATTGCAAAACAGGAGGCAAGCCTGTGAGATACATAACATATCCCGCATATTCTTGAGACTATTTTCGGTATTTCGGTGTATAACCTCTCCCTCGTAATGTACTCAAAGAACCGCGGTCCTTCCGTAAACTTCAGTTTAATCTCCTTGAGCTTATCGCCTTCAAAGACTATGCTTACCGCTCCGTGTCCTTCAACCCTCGTTAGGTGGTTTATGGAAATCTCCCTTTTCATTTCTCCAATCTCCCCTTTAACACCGAAATTTCCCTCTGAACCTCCGTTCCCCCGAAAACCTTTACGAAATTAACGGCATCCTTCTCTTTAAGACCGCAATCCTTAAGGAGAGAGAGCATTTCCTCATAATTCGGAAATTCACAGCTTCCCCTACACCCCTGACATCCCACTCCCCTTTCGGTGCAGGGAGTTCCACAACCGGCCTGAGTCACAGCACCGAGACAGGGAATCCCCCTTAAAAGGAGACACTCGTTTTCTGAGAGCTTACACTCGTGACAAACGGGAATCCTCGGAAAGAAGGGCTTAACACCGTTTAGAAGGAACGAAACGGTATAAACGAACTGCCTTCTGTCAAGGGGACATCCGGGAAGTTCATAGTCAACGCTCACAACGTCCTTTACAGGTCTTGCCTTAAAAACTTTTATCGGAACGCCCCTTTTCCCGTAAACTTCCCTCACCATCTCCTCAAGAGAGACCTCATCATTCCTCTGTGCCTGGACTCCCCCGTAACAGGCACAGCTTCCAACGGCAACGAGGAGCTTTGAGCTTTTCCTCGCCTCCCTTAATCTCTCCTCGTCAAGTTCTGTAGAAACCGAACCTTCAACAAACAGAACATCAATGTCATCCAAGGAGTTTCTGTCCTTTGCAAGGGGGAAGAAAGAAAATTCAACCCTCTTTAAGAGCTTCAGAAGGGCATCTTCACAGTTTAGAATTTCACACTGGCAACCTGAACAGCCGGTTAATCCCATTATTCCTATCCTTACCATCAGAGCATCTCCGGAAGGTTCTTTGTATCCCAAAGCGGAAAGACCGGACCGTCAATGCAGGCAAACTTGTAGCCGATTTGGCAGTGGCCACACTTACCTATTCCGCACTCCATCTTCCTCTCAAGCGATACGAAAATTTGACTTTCTCGATAGCCGTTTCTGAGGAGCTCCCTTCCTATAAAGCGGTAAGCAACAGGAGGACCACAAACGGCAACAAAGGTATCGCTTGGATTGAGATTCACGTCGGAAATAACATCCGTTAAGAGACCCTCCTTATCAGCCCATTTCCTATCCTCTTCCGTCTCAACCCTATCAAGAACGAATATGCACTTTAAATCACTCCTTTCCCTGAACCTCCTGAGCTCATTCTTGTAGAGAACACTCTTGTAATTTCTCGTTCCGTAGAGGATGTAGATTTCCTTGAAGAGCCCCCTCCTATCAAGCAGATACCAGATTAAAGAGCGAAGAGGTGCTATTCCCAAACCCCCGGCTATTATTAAGACGTTGTGTCCCTCCATTATCCCTACGGGGAAACCGTTTCCATACGGTCCCCTTATGGCTGCCAATTCCCCCGGCCTCATCCTGTGAAGAACTTCCGTCTTTCTTCCCACTCTCCTCACCGTCAACTCTATCGTTCCCTTTCTGGTAGGGGAGGAGCAGATAGAGATTGGAATTTCTCCGGCCTTCGGAACTGTGAGCATTACAAACTGTCCGGGAATGTGGTTCCACTCCTCGTTGAGCCTATCGTTCAAGAACACGAACGAAAACTTCTTGTGTTCGGGAGCCAAATCCTCAACATCGGTTATAAGAACCTTTTCCGGCTTAAAGGGGTCTTTTGGCAAGGGCTTCGTTAGCAACTTCTCCAGCTCTTTCTTCATCTATCTCTCCCTTCAGCTTCTTAAGGGTCCCAACCATAGATATTCCAGCCGGACATTCGGCCGAACACCTTCCGCACCCAACGCAACCGAACTTTCCCACTTGGTATGGATAACCTACAAACTTGTGGTAATAGCGGTGTTTAAACCTATCTGAGCGCTTCGGCTTGAAGTAGTGCCCCCCTGCAACCAAGGAGTAGTAGGGATACTGGCAGGATGTGGTGAATTCAATTCTTGAAACCTTACTTCCCTCAATATCGGGAACATCAACAGAGGTGTAGCAAAAGCAGGTAGGACACACATTCGTGCAAGTTCCACAACCTAAACACCTCTTTCCCTCTTCCTCCCAAACCGGCGAGTCGTACTCAAGTTCAATAACCTGTGAAATCCTGCTAAGGTCGGGAGGGGTTTTGAAAAGTGTCCTCTTTCGGGACGAGACCTGCTTGTAGAGGTTCAAGTCTTCCTTTGTTATTTCCCTCAGATACTTTCTCAACGAGATAACTATCTCGTCTCCCCTCGGACTCCCTATCGTTAGGAAGTAGTCACTTCCTATGTCTGTCAAGAACAAATCCCAGTTTGCACCGTCCGGAAAGGCGGTTCCCGTTGATAGGCAAAAGCAGAAATCGTCAGGTTTACACGAAATTCCTATTAAGACTGTCCTTTTTCTTACTTCAAGGTACTTAGGGTCGGGGTTCTCCTTTAAATAGACGGCATCCAGAATTGATATACCGTGAAGGTCACAAGGGTGTATGCCGAAGATTATCCTCTCCTCCGTAAAGGAATTTTCCCTAAACTCAAGGTTTTCTAAGTCATACGTAAACCTCTCCCTCCTATACGGAAGGAGAAACTTCTTTGGAGGAAGCACGGTTCGGGTGTAGTGGAGCTCCACCTCGGCTACATTCTCAACCTTGTCAAACACGAACCTGTTTCCCTTTTTCTTTGGAGCTATCAGAGCTCCAAACCTTTTAATCTCCCTCAAAAACTCGTAAACGTTAGCTTTCGGAAGCACTTTAGCCTTGTCCAAGTGGAATTCCACGCTTTCCTCCCTCTCCAAATTCAAAATTATTATAGTTGGAGAATTTTATAAAGTCAAATATCAATAAAGTTTTCATAATCTTAATAAGATAAACAATTACCTATATAAGGATTCCCTTATAACTCAGCGGAAAAATCACAGGAACGGGCAAATAAAGGAAATTCCAGAATCAACGAAGAAAATTCTTCAAGACTTTAG
>CAZEDJ010000042.1:0-10226 GCA_964511045.1 uncultured bacterium | reverse complement strand
GAACTGTTGCGTTGCGAGTGAAAAGAGGGAGGAGAGAACTGCCAATCCTATTAGTGGAATTGAGAATCGGAGTGTGCTTATCCCGAGAGCTCTCACCGCTATGAGCTCGCTCGTTGATGAAAAGTTTGATAGGGTGAGCATTACCGAAATGAGCACTGCTATGGGGAGAACCCTTACGGTATAGAGGGGGAGCTTTCCTGCTATGAGGAGGAGTTCCTTTTCAATTCCCAACTTTGAGGCTACGCTGATGTTGCTTACAAAGTCAATGACTGCAAAGATGGTTAGAAATGTGATGAGGCTCAGTATTAAAAACTTAAGTCCCTCAAGGAAAACGTATCGGTCAAGGAGTTTTACCATCTCGCTCCCGTGTGGATTTTCAGTTTCTCCTTGATAGATAGGTAGTATAGGAGTCCTGATAGAGCTCCGAACAGAATATCTGGTAAGAGTGCTATCTCGGGTAACTTTAAACCGAAGGCCAACCTCTTAGAAAAGGTGTACAGAACGTAGTAAATAACAATTGTAAGCAGCGTTAGTGATATCCCTGTCCCGAAGGCTCCCCGCGGAAGTGATACTGCTATTGAAAATATGAGAATTCCCACTATTAGCGGAGAAAGGGAGAGGCAGAGCCTCTTTAAAATTTCAGTTTGGCTCTCTACGTTCTTTTCCTTTAAGAGTTGGGAAAGTGTTTGGTACTTTCTTGCGTTAAACCTTTCCTCGCTTGAAAACTTAAAGAGCTCTACCGTGTAGTTTTTAAAAGTTAAAAATTGAAAATCCTTTGGTTTCTTCCAGTTTAATATTTGGGCACTTCCGTTGAGTATATCCAGAAATACCGTATCGTTTTCTGTTCTTAAGTTCCCTTCCTTTCCGAATATCGTTATAAGCTTGTCTTTTTTTTGAATTGACACCATAAAGTCTTCAATTATTCCCTTTTGTGGAAAGATTTTCTCAACGTAAAAGGTAATTCCTGGGAAATTTGAGGAGAAATTTTTGGGAGTTATACTCATCGTTAATTTTTTCTTTACGAGTCTCTCAATGTCCCTTTTAACCTCAACGTTGCTCTTTGGAGCTAAATACATTGTTGAGTAGAACGAAATTGCCGAAGCGACGACTCCTAAGATAATTACGGGAACGGAAATCTGTTTTACGCTTACTCCACAGGACTTTAGCGCCGTTATTTCGTTGTTGCTCTCCATTGAGAGTAAAACCATCGTTATGGAAATTATCAGTGCTATCGGAATTACTATTCCGAAGAAGGCGGGAAGCATCTTTAAAAGTATTGAAAAGAAGTCTAAAAAGGAGACTCCTTGGCCCAGTATGGTTTCTGCTATTTGTGAAGCCCTGTTTATCAGAATGACAAAGAGAAAGAGGAAAAATGCGGTTGTGGCGGTCTTTAGAAGCTCTAAGGAGATGTACCTGTAAAGGGTTTTCATTTCTCCTTCTTTACATACTTGTACCAGTCAACGACGAGGGCGCTGGCTATGAATATTGAGGAGTAGGTTCCTACAGTAATTCCTATGAGGAGGACAAAGGCAAAATCGTTTATTACTCCTCCGCCAAAGAGATAGAGGCACAGAACTACAAAGAGTGTCGTAAGGGAGGTGATTACAGTTCTTGAGAGGGTTTGGTTTATGCTGTCGTTGACTATTTCCTCAAAGGGTCTGCTCCTTAAGAGGACTTTCATGTTCTCCCTTATCCTGTCGTAAACAACAATGGTGTCGTTTATTGAGTAACCTATTACCGTTAGGAGGGCGGCTATTACGGGGAGGCTGAACTCCCTTCCGACCGCCATGAAGACTCCCGTTGTTGCCAGTGCGTCGTGGACGAGGGCAAGGACTGCTCCGAAGGCAAATACGGGCTCAAACCTCCAGGCTACATAGATGAGTATTCCTATCAGTGCGTAAATTATGGCCATTATTCCCTTCTCTCGGAGCTCCTTACCTATCGTAGGTCCTATCATCTCAACCTTTCTTATTTCAACTTTGCCGTCAAACTCTTTTCTTAAAACGTCCCTTATTAGGTCTGCGGTTTTGTTCGGGTTGTTCACCGCCGGGGCTCTTATGAGGAATTCATTTTCCCCTTCAACGTTTTGAACGAGAACCCCTTCAACCTTTCCCTCAAAGAGCCTTCTTATTGTTTCCGTGTTAACGCCTTTCTCGTTTACCCTCACCTGAACCAGAACCCCGCCGGTAAAGTCAATTCCGAACTTCGGCTTTACGACAAAGACCCCGTAGAGCCAGCTTCCGAATATTAAGAGTGCCGAGAAGAGGTATGCAAAGTGTCTCTTTCCTATGAAGTCAAACTTTCCCATTTGGAGCTCCTTAAATCCTGAATAGATTGGGTTTGTATTTAACTATGAGGTCAAGGACTACCTTTGTGACGAATACCGCAGTAAACATACTGGAGAGAATTCCCAGGGAGAGGGTTACGGCAAATCCCTTTATGGGCCCGGTTCCGAACTGAAAGAGGACGGCTGCGGCTATGAGAGTTGTTATGTTTGAGTCAAGTATTGTTCCCCAAGCCCTTGAAAATCCCGCTTCAACGGCTGAAAAGAGGTTTCTTCCCTTTCTGAGCTCTTCTCTGATTCTCTCAAAGATTATGACGTTTGCGTCAACTGCCATTCCGACCGTAAGGATGAATCCCGCTATTCCCGGAAGGGTAAGTGTGGCTCCCAATAGAACCATCATTGCCCAGAGGAGAACAACGTTCATGAGGAGTGCCAGGTCTGCTGCAAGTCCTGCTACCTTGTAGTAGATTAACATAAAGAGCATTACTATCAGGATTCCTGCCACTCCTGCCTTAATTCCCTTCTCAACCGATTCCTTTCCGAGGGAAGGACCTACCGTTGTTTCCTCAACTATCTTTACAGGAGCAGGGAGAGCTCCCGCCCTCAGGACTATTGATAAGTCCCTTGCCTCCTGGTAGGAGAACTGTCCGGTTATCTGCCCCCTTGCTCCTATCTGGCTCCTTATTACGGGGGCGGACTGAACCTTGTTGTCAAGGACGATTGCAAGCCTCGTTCCTATGTGCTTTGCCGTGTAGTTTTCAAATATCCTTGCCCCCTCGGGCTTTAGAACGAAGCTGACTGCTGGCATTCCGTTTTCGTCCCTGCTGGGGTAGGCGTCCTTTAGGTAGGCTCCCGTCAAAATAGGCTCCCTCTTGACGATGAAGAAGTTGTAGCCTACGACCCTTCCCCTCTTATCCTTAATTTCCTGTATGAGAATCTGCTCGTCCTCGGGAACTTTCCCGCCGAAGGCCTTAACCAATTCCTCTGGGGACTTAAAGGGAAGTTCCCTCTCCTTTCCCTCCTTTATTTCGTAAAACTTGGGTCCCGTCGGGGAGGGCTTTACTGCTATGGCTGTTCCTTCGGGAATCGTTCCCCCCAACTTTGTTATCAGCTCCTCCGGGCTCCTTGCCGTGTCAACCACCTCCTTAAACTCAAGGTTTGCAACCTTACCTATTACCTTCTTTGCCCTCTCGGGGTTTTTTACGCCGGGGAGCTCCACTATAATCCTGTCCCTTCCGTTTCTGACAATTACAGGCTCTGCAACGCCGAGCTGGTCAACCCTGTTCCTTATCGTTTCAAGCGCCTGCTCCACCAACCTGTCTATCTCCTTTGACTTGTAGGAGGGCTTTAGTGTCAGGAGAATCTCCTTTCCGTTTACCTTTACGTTAAACATGTTTGAGTAGTTGTCCTTTATGATTGAGACGGCTTCGCTTGTGTACTTTGGAGATAGGAGAGTTATCTCTATTTTCGTTCCCTCCCTCCTTGCTGAAACTACGGGGATGTCTTTGTCCTCTAACTCCCTCTTTATCTCCCTTAAGGAGGCCGATACTTCACTTTCAAGAGCCTTCTCTATATCAACCTGGAGGACTAAGTGGGTTCCGCCTCTTAGGTCAAGTCCTAAATTTATCTTCCTCGTTAAATCTATGTAGAGAGCTCCGATGAGGACTATAACTACAAAGAGGATTTTCCACTTAAGGTTTTTCATGAGGACTCCCTTGCTCTAAACTTTGAGTCTGAATGATACAAAATCACAGGTCTGTGTCGTTTATTCTCAATCTGAACTTGTACCCGAAAACTGCTGTTGCCCTTCTGCACATCTCCATTCTCGGCTGAAATATTGAAAAGTAGTCAAGGAGGTCTGAAATCTCCGTGTCTATCTTCAGGATGAGCCTAACGGTTCTCTCCTCCTTGTCGACTTCAAGGTTACTGAACAGGACTGCATAGTTAACCCTGTCGTGTATGTCCTCGTGGATTGTTTTTCTCGTTCTTACCCTCGTTCTGTGGACGTGGGACTTGTCGGCTATGACGACTGCCGCACTTACCTCTGTAACGGGGTCTCCCGTTTCCTCCTCGTGGTTCCCTATTGCAAAGGTTATTTCTGTAAGGTCGTCGTCTAAGTAGCCCTTCCCCTTGAGCAGTTGGAATGCGAGGAGAGCTCCGTTTTGTGCATGGTCGTGCCTTGAGATTACGTGTCCTATGTCGTGAAGTAGCCCTGCTATTCCGGCAAGCTCAGAGAGCCTCCGATTGCCCGTTATCTCCATCAGCAGCCACCTTGCCTTTTCCGCAACCCACCCTACGTGCTTTATTCCGTGGTCTGTGTAGCCCATTCTCTCCAAAAAGTAGTCTGCCCTCTCAATGTAGTAGAGAATTCTCCTGTCCTTCATCAACTCCCGATAAGTCGGAAACTCTATCTCCATCGTTCCTCCCTTACGCTGACGTCTGCAGAGTGGAGCTCCCTTATTCCATCCTCCGTTTCAACGATTAACGTTCCGTTTTTTCCTATTCCAATAGCCCTTCCCATGTACTTCTTCTCTCCCTCAATCACTAAAATCTCCCTTCCCAACATGGGGCAGTTTCTCTCAAACTCCTCAACGCCAAACTTCCCCTTCTCCAACCTCTCGTACATCCTCATAACTTCATCGTAGAGGTTGTTGATTAGGAGCTCCCTGTTGAAGCTGATTCCCTCTGCCGTTAGTGACGTTGCGGGAACTGGAAACTGTGAAAGTTCCTCCCGCGAGTATGTTAGGTTTATCCCTATTCCCACTATGAGCCTGTCCTTTAAGAGCTCCAATAAAATCCCGGCCACCTTTTTACCGTTAAAGTAAACGTCGTTCGGCCATTTCAGGTAAAAGCCCTTACAGAGTTTAGACAGGGTCACGAATGTGGAGTAGCCGAAGGCGAGGCTCAGGATTCCTAAGTTTTTCTCGGGTTTTCTTAAAACGAATGAAGCGTAGAGTCCCTTGTCTCTCTCAGAGAGCCACCTTCTTCCCCTCCTTCCCCTTCCGCCCGTCTGCTCCCTCGCAACTATACACAATCCGTGGATGGGGGGAACTCGCTTTGCCTCCTCGTTTGTTGAATCGGTCCTGTCAATGTAGATGATTCTCATAATTCCAAATTATACAAGGGGTATAATTCTCGGGCCATGAGGTGGACTGTTGGAAGATTGGTTAAAAGGGCTACCGAAATTTTAAGGGAGAGGGGAATTAAGTCCCCTAGGCTTGATGCGGAGCTCCTCCTCGTCCACTCCTTGGGATTTAAGGATAGGGTAAACCTCTACACAAATTTTGACAAGCCCCTTTCGGAGGAAGAGGTTGAGTCTTACAGGCAGTTGATTGTAAGGAGGGTAAGGGGAGAGCCCGTTGCTTACATTACCGGAAGGAAGGAGTTTTTTGGATTTGACTTCCTTGTTGACAGGGGAGTTCTCATTCCGAGGCCGGAGACGGAGCTCTTGGTTGAGGTTGTCCTTGAAAATATAAGAGGAAAGTCCGGTTTAAAAGTTGTGGATGTTGGCACGGGTTCGGGTTGCATAGTCCTCTCCTTGTGCAAGCTAACGGGGGGCATTCACGAATTCTACGGGATTGATATCTCGGAGGAGGCTTTAAGGGTGGCAGAGAAGAATAGGGAGAGGCTCGGGTGTTCTAACGTCACCTTCTTAAAGGGAGACCTTTTATCCCCCGTGGACTTTCCGGTTGACGTCGTAGTCTCAAATCCCCCTTACATATCAACGGAGGATAAAAGGGTTGAGGAGGGCGTCTTAAAGTATGAGCCTGCCCTTGCCCTCTTTGGCGGGAAGACGGGACTTGAGTTGATTGAACGCCTCGTTGAGGAGTCCTTCCAAAAGCTCAAGTCGGGCGGTCTTTTGGCACTTGAAATAGGGGAAGGACAGAGGAAAGCAGTGGAGAGATTGATGAGAGAAAAGGGGTTTTCCGAGGTGAGAGTTTTTAAAGACCTCTCCGGCATTGAGCGTGTCGTTTTGGGGGTAAAGAGCTGATGGAGAAGTTTGTAATTAGGGGTGGAAGGGAGCTCCGAGGAAAGGTAAGGGTTTCCGGCTCAAAAAATGCCTCCCTTCCGATTCTCTTTTCGTCAATTTTGACCAACAGATTGAGGCTCTCAAACGTTCCTAAGCTGAAGGATGTCTCAACGGCCTGCAGTCTCCTTGAAGTCATGGGACTGTACGTTAAGAGGAATCAAGACAGTGTGGAGGTTGAGTTTACAGGCAGATTGAACCCCGAGGCTCCCTACGAGCTCGTTAAGATGATGAGGGCTTCAATCCTCTGTTTGGGACCTCTGATTTCGCGGTTTGGTAGGGCGAAAGTTTCCCTCCCCGGCGGGTGTGCAATCGGGTTGAGACCGGTGGATTTACATCTAAAGGCCCTTTCAAAAATGGGGGCCGACCTAAAAGTTTCACACGGCTACATTGTCGGTGAGGTTAGGGGAAGGTTAAGGGGAGCAGATATAACCTTTGACTTTCCTACCGTTGGGGGAACGGAGAACGTCTTGATGGCTGCAGTCCTTGCCGAGGGGAAAACGGTGATAAGAAATGCCGCAAAGGAGCCCGAAATTGTTGACTTAGCAAGGGCTTTAAAGAGAGCAGGGGCAGTAATTGAGGGAGAGGGAACCGATGTCATTGAGATAGTCGGAGTTGATGAAATCGGAGAGGTGGATTACAGGGTAATGCCCGACAGGATAGAGGCGGGAACATTCCTTTCGGCCGTTGCTTCGGCCGGCGGAGAGGTTGAGATTGAGGAGTTTCCCATTGAGTTTTTGGGTTCTGTAGTTGATAAGTTCAGGGAGGCCGGTCTCATCATAGAGGAGTTGGGTAGCGATAGGGTGCTTGTTAAAAAGGAGGGAAGGTTGAGAGGAACAGACATAGTCACTCAACCTTATCCGGGATTTCCTACTGACATGCAGGCTCAGTTTATGGCCGCAATGTGTTTGGCAGAAGGGGTTTCGGTAATAAAAGAGACCATTTTTGAAAACAGGTTCATGCACGTTTTGGAGCTCCAGAGAATGGGGGCAGACCTAAAGATTGAGGGAAATACCGTTGTAGTAAAGGGAGTGGATAGGTTAACCGGAGCAAAGGTTACGGCTACGGATTTGAGGGCAAGTGCGTCCTTGGTCGTTGCCGGCCTCGGTGCCGAGAACACGACAGAGGTTTACAGGATTTACCACCTTGACAGGGGGTATGAAAGTTTGGAGAAGAAGCTCTCATCCTTGGGAGCTGACATAGAGAGACTACCGAGTGAGCTCAGATATTAGGAGTTGGTTATGGACGGTAAAACGATAACCTTTGCCCTTCCAAAGGGGAGGCTTCTCAGGGATTCCGTTGAGTTCTTGGCCGGTTGCGGAATAGATGCGTCAGAAACTTTAAGTGAGACGAGGAAGCTCATCTTTGAATGGGAGAACTTCCGATTTATTCTCGTTAAGCCCCTTGACGTTCCTACTTACGTTTACTACGGGACGGCCGATTTGGGAATTGCAGGAAAGGACGTTATAGAGGAGAAGGGATTTGACCTCTACGAGCCTTTAGATTTGGGATTTGGTGAGTGTAGGCTTTCTGTTGCTGAACCCGAAAACATAGAGGAGCACTACGACCTTGAGAGACTTTCCTACATAAGGGTAGCAACGAAGTATCCGAGGATAACGGACAGGTACTTTAGGAGCAAGGGGATTCACCCCGAAATAATCGTTCTCTACGGTTCCGTGGAGCTTGCCCCCCTCGTAGGTCTAACCGATAGGATTGTTGACCTGGTTCAAACGGGAACCACTCTGAGGGCAAACGGCCTGAGGGAAGTTGACGTCATTCTCAGGTCAACTGCGAGGCTCATCGTCAACAGGGCAAGTTTAAAGACAAAGTATTCCCTTTTAAAGCCGCTGATTGACAAAATGAAAGTTTCCGTGTAGTAAAATAGAAGTAATTTCGTAGGCGGAAGGCTAATGAATATCAGCTATCTTCGCGTTTCCGTTACCGACAGGTGTAACTTTAGGTGCAAGTACTGTATGCCCGAGGGGGTAAAGGAGTTCATCCCCCATCCGAACATTTTGAGGTACGAGGAGATAGCTGAGGTTGTAAGGGTCTTTTCGGAGTTTGGAGTTAAGTCTGTAAGGCTGACGGGAGGGGAACCCTTAGTAAGGAAAAACTTGGAGGGTTTGGTTTCTCAACTGAGTGAGATTGATGGCATTGAAGAGATTACTCTAACTACAAACGGCTTCTTCTTAGAGGAAAAGGCCGAAATTCTAAAAGAGAGCGGTTTAAAAAGGGTTAACGTGAGTTTGGATACCCTCAATCCTGAGAAGTTCTCCTTCATAACGGGAATGGAAAAGGACTCCTTCTTCAAGGTTTTAAGGGGGATAGAGAGGGCGAAGTCGGCGGGTCTCTCTCCCGTTAAGGTTAATACGGTTTTGATTAAGGACTTTAACGACAATGAGTTGGAGGAATTTCTGAGGTTTTCTGAGGAGTTTGGAGTTGAGGTTAGGTTTATAGAGTTGATGCCCGTTGGCGGAAGGTTTTTCAGTAAGGAGAACTTTCTTCCGATTTCCGAGATAAAGGAGCTCATAACGGCAAAATTTGGGGAGCTCCAGCCGATTAAGACGAAAAAGATGGGTCCTGCGAAGAGCTTTAAGGTAAGGGGAACGGGAGCCGTTGTCGGCTTTATACCCTCTGTTAGTGAACACTTTTGTTCGGAGTGTAACAGAGTGAGATTGACCTCTGATGGAAAGTTGCGACTCTGCTTGATGTCCGATAGGGAGATTGACCTTAAGGAGGTTTTGAGGTCTAAAGATTATGAGAGGGAGAGCTTAAGGTCTGTAATAAGGGGAGCTCTGCTCTTAAAGGGGGGAATAAACGGAATTGAGGCCCTTGAGAGCCTTGGCTGTTCAAGAAAGATGTTTACGATAGGGGGATAGTTTAATGGAAAAGTTAATTGCCTTTGATTTAACGGTAATAGCAGTTTGTTCAGCTTTAATAACTGTTGGTCTAATCGTTTTGGTCTTCTTGGCCTACAGGATTTTGAAAAAAATAGACGAGAGTGTAGATACTCTAAACTCACAGCTAAGGCCCGCCGTTATGGACTTAAAGAATACGATAGTTTCAATAACCGAGAGTTTAAAGGTCGTTTCGGGAGCTCTCTCCGTTTTCAACAAGTTTAAAAAGTCAAAAAAGTAGCATACATTTAGTTGCGAAAAAGCTTTTGGGAGGGAAGGATGAAGAAAGGTTCATTGATGTTTTTACTCGGCAGCTTGGTCGGAGCAGGAGCGGCATACGTTGCAACGACCCGCAAGGAGGAGATACTAAAGAAGATTGAGGAGCTCCAGGAGCAGATTAAGGAGAGCGAGCTTCCCGAAAGGGCGAGGTCTCTAATTGACGAGATTTCAAGGTCAATAAAGGAGCTCCTCACAAGCGGCGAGAGTGAAATGTCTGAGGAGGAGAAGAGGTCAATTTTGGAGGAAGTTGAGGCAAAGATTCAGAAGTTGGAGGAAACAATTCAAAAGGAGGGAGAGTAATTTTTGGAGCTCTCCCTTCTCCTAAAACCCTTAAACATTCCCTTTAACGGCTCTTTAGAGATAAAGGGAATAACGGAGGACTCGAGGAAGGTCCGTCCAGGGTACCTCTTTTTTGCCTACAGAGGTCTCTCTTTGGACGGAAACAGTTTCGTTAAAGAGGCTTTAAGGAGGGGGGCATCGGCCGTTTTTACGGACAATCCCTCGGTTTACGGGGAGCTCCGCCGAAAACTTCCGGTCTTTTTAACCGAAAACCCGAGGAGAGACCTTGCAGTTCTTTCTGCAAGGTTCTATAAGAATCCCGAGAGGGACTTAAAAATCATAGGCATAACGGGAACAAACGGTAAAACGACAACCTCTTACCTCCTTTTTGGAGCTCTAAACTCACTCGGAGAGAGGGCCGGAATTATCGGAACGGTTGAGTGGGGTACGGCCGATGAGA
>CAZEDJ010000041.1:0-10234 GCA_964511045.1 uncultured bacterium | reverse complement strand
TGGTGCCCGGGGCGGGAATCGAACCCGCACGGCCTTGCGGCCAAGGGATTTTGAGTCCCTCGCGTCTGCCAGTTCCGCCACCCGGGCTTTTAGCAGAATTATAATATAGGCCTCTGAATAAAATTTGAAAGGAGAGAGATATGAATTTAAGGGTGGGATTTATCGGCGGTGGAAATATGGCAGAAGCCTTCATCAGGGCTTTTATAGATGGGGAAGTAATAATCCCTTCCCAGGTAATCGTTTCGGATGTAAACGGAGAAAGGCTTAAATACCTCTCCGAAAACTACGGAGTAAAGGTAACCTTAAAAAATGTAGAAGTCGTTGCAAACAGCGACGTTCTATTCCTTTCTGTAAAACCCCAGGTTCTCCCTGCCGTTTTAAGGGAAATTTCCGGAGCTCTGACCCCGGCCCAAATAGTAATTTCAATGGCGGCAGGTTTTCCAATCAGGAAAATTGAGGAGTTTTTGGGTGACGATAAGAAAATTTCAAGGATTATGCCGAACATACTTGTAAAGATTGGAAGAGGGGTTATCTCTTACTGCGACAACTTCAGGCTCCTTGAAGAGGAGAGAAGAACGGTAAAGGAGCTCCTCTCGGCAGCCGGAAAGGTCGTTGAGTTGGAGGAAAAACTGTTTGACGCCGTAACTGCAGTTTCCGGAAGTTCCCCGGCCTTCTTTTTCATTTTAATAGAGGCTATGTGCGACGGGGCCGTCAGGTTAGGACTGCCGAGGGAAAAGGCAAAGGAGTTGGTCATTGAAACCCTAATAGGCTCCGCTCTCCTCTCAATGGAGAAAAGCCCGTCAGTTCTCAAGAACGAGGTTACTTCACCGGGAGGAACCACAATAGAGGGAATTGCAAAGTTAGAGGAGAAGGGATTTCGTTCAGCCCTCATTGAAGCCCTAAAGTCAACGTACGAAAGGTCAAGGGAAATTTCAAAGCTAATTGAGGAGCTCTAAACCTTGATTCTCCCCGAAAAGAGGTTCTACAGGTCGATTCAAAGGCCAAAGGGTTTTGTCTCATTTAACTTAATTGCAGGCGAAAGTGACTTGTGGATAGCAGTTCCGGAAGGGGATTTTAGAGGTGACTTAAAGGAGGAGCTCCTTGAACACCTCATCTCTATCAGGGAACAGTTAAGGTCGTTCATAGAGGAATATCCCTCCTTTCTCCACTCCTTAACTCCGGTCAAAGTGCCTATCATGTCCCCAAAAATCGTAAGGGAAATGGCCGAGGCCTCACAGATTGTGGGAGTGGGACCGATGGCCGGAGTGGCAGGAGCCGTTGCCCTCTATATAGGAAAAAAGCTGGAATCCCTTGGAGTAGAGCAGTTTATCGTTGAAAACGGCGGGGACATTTACCTCAAAAGGAGAACAAAAACGATAGTCTCCCTATTTACAAACGAACCGAAATTTTCCGGAAAGTTGGGCATTGAACTTCCCCCAGGAGAGTGGGGAATCTCCTCATCAACGAGCAAGTTTGGTCACTCCTTGAGCCTCGGAAGGTCACAGATTGCAACCGTAATAGGGAAAAACCCAATACTTACCGATTGTAGTGCAACCTACTTAGGAAACAGCAGGAGCGTTGAGGAGGCAAAGAAAAGGAGCGAGGAGCTGATTAAGTACAACAGTGGCTGCATTACGCTAATCGGGAACAGATTTGTTATCCTTGGGGAGGTCAACCTAATTAAACTTGACTAAAATCGGTCACCAAAGTATAAATTGATTGCAATATTTGAATGAAGAGAGGAAAAAATGGGGCTGAGAGTACTCCTTCTTCTCCTTACCGTAACGACAGTTAATGCTTACGGAATTACACTTACGGACGCCGTGAGAACGGCACTGGAAAAGAACAACCTCATAAAGGCAAAGAGGGAAGAGGTTAAGGAGAAGATTTACGACTACAAAGTGGCAAAGGCGAGATTACTGCCGAAGGTGGAGCTCTTCTCCGAATACAACAAGACGACAGACCCTCCCTATGCAATAATGAACCGCATGGAAGTTAAGAAACTTGACATGTACAACACAAACTTCAACGACCCCGGAAAGTCACAGCTCTTTAGGACCGGACTGGAAGTGAAGCTCCCAATCTGGATGGGAGGAAAGCTCAGAACGGCAACTTCCCTTGCCAAAAAGGAGGTAAGGGCAACGGAGGAACAGCTCAAGAAGGAGGAGAACAGCGTTATCTACAACGTTGTTAAGGCTTACTACTCCGCCCTAACGGCAAAGGCGTTCGTCGAAACTGCGGAGCTTGCCGTAAGGGATGCCGAAAGACACCTGAAGGACGCAGAAACTGCCTACAAGGCAGGAATCGGAATAAAGTCCGACGTCCTGCGGGCAAAGGTGTACTTGGAGCGTATGGAGGAAAATTTAGTTAAGGCAAAGAGCAACTACTCGGTTGCCCTCAAAGCTCTCAAACTCGCAATGGGCGAATTCCCAGAAGGAACGATTAACGTTGACGGAGACCTAACCTACAGGGAGTTTTCATTTAAACTTGATGACCTTATAAAAACGGCACTGAAGAAGAGACCAGAATTAAAGGAGATGAACTTAAGGCTCCTCCAGAGTAGGGACTTGGAGAAAATGGCAAAGGCCGACTTTCTCCCCCAAGTTGGGGCTTTTGGTCAAATTTTCGCAGCAGACGATACCGCCCCCTGGAACAAGGAAAACTCCAGCTGGGCCGTCGGAATAAGGGCATCCCTCAACATCTTCAGCGGAGGTGAAAAGTTTTACAGACTGAGAAAGAGCAGGATAAGAGAGCTAAAGGTCAAGGAGTTTAGAGAACAGGTTAAAAAGGGTATAGCCTTTGAAGTATCAAAGGCCTACTACGACTTTGTTTCGGCAAAAAAGAGGGTAGAGCTCTCGCGGGCAGCAATTGAATCTGCTCAGGAAACTTTGAGAATAGTTGAGAAGAGATATAGAAACGGACTGTCAACGATAACGGAGCTCTTAGACACCCAAACGGCCCTCAACAGGGCAAGGAGCTCCTACGTATCGGCCCTATCATCCTACTGGCAGGCAGTTGCAAGGGTTTACTACGAGGCCGGTATACTGAAGGAGAAATACAGCGAGCTCACAGATTAAGGATGAGGTAAGTAACAACTGCTATTGCAAATGAAAAGACTATGTTCAGGATAAATCCGGCCTTTACCATTTTTTCCTGCTCTATCTCCCCCGTTCCATAGACTATAGCATTTGGCGGCGTTGCCACCGGAAGCATAAAGGCGCAAGAGGCCGCTATTCCCGCAGGAATGGCAAGCTCAGAGGGAGCCATTTTCAGACTTTCCGCTGCCGAAATCAAAATCGGAACGAATATTGCAGCAGTTGCCGTATTGCTCATCAGCTCCGTTGCAAAAATCATAAAGAGGACAACCGAAAGGACAATGAGAAACTGGGGAAGGGGAGAAACCAAGTCAACAAAGGAATTGGCAATAAATCTGCTCGTTCCCGAAACCTTTAAAAAGTGAGAAAGGGCTATTCCTCCTCCGAAGAGTATCAACGTTCCCCAGTCCGTTCCCCTCTCAAGCTCGTCCCAATCCAACAGCTTAAAGACAAAAAGGAGAACAACTGCGAAAACCGCCACCAGAGCATCAAAGTATTTCTTAATTCCCAACTCGTGGGCTATCGGCTTACCCAACAACCACAGGAAAACCGTAATGAGAAAAACGGAGAGAACTAAGAACTCTCTCCTACCAAATTTGAAGTGCTCCTCAGAAAGCTCAAAGGTTTGAGTAAACTGCGGCCTGAAAATGAAGAACAACAAAACAACGAGGAGAGGGAGGAGAATCAAGACGGTGGGAAGGCCAAACTTCAACCAGTCGGTAAACCCCATACCCAACTCTGCAGCCGTAATGCCGTTGGGAGGACTACCTACAAGAGTCCCTATTCCTCCTATGCTGGCAGAGTAGGCAACACCAAGGAGGATAAAGTGCTTCAACCTCCAATCACCTTTAACCCTTCCAAGAATTCCCAAAGCAAGGGGAAGGGCCATGGCGGTCGTTGAAGTATTACTTATCCACATTGATATGAACGCCACGACAACAAAGAGGAGAACGGAGGAAAGAAATAGGGAACCTCTTGAGAAAGAAACTATTTTGTAGGCAATAAACTTGTCTATTGAGTATTTCTGAAGAGCCGTTGCAAGGGCAAATCCTCCCAAAAAGAGGAAGATTATCGGGTGAGAAAAGGAGGAAAAAGAACCCTTCACAGAATCAATACCGAGGAGAACTCCTAAAATCGGAACAGAAAGTGCAGTAATCGGAAGGGGAATAATCTCAAAAATCCAAAATGTTCCTGCAAAGGAGAGAATTACCAGTCCTCTCTTAACCTCATCGGTTACATTCATTGAAAAAATCAAAATCAATGCGATAAAGAAAATCACTAAGCCAACTATTTTCCTCATCTTTTACCTTACCGTTACAACTTTTAAGAGGTTTGTAGTTCCCGGAACGCCCGTTGGAGCTCCGGCAAGGACAATTATCCTGTCGCCGTTCTTAGCAAATCCCTTCTCCTTGGCAACCCTTATAGACTGAGAAATTATCCTATCAGTGGACTGTGCCGGAACGGTGAGAAAGGGCTTTACTCCCCAAACGAGGTTCAGCCTCCTGAAGGTTTCTCTGTCGTGAGTTACTGCAAATATGGGAACCGGTGGCCTGAACTTTGCCACTGCAAGGGCCGTAGCTCCACTCCTCGTAAAGGGAACTATGGCCTTCACCTTTATCTCTCGGGATAGGTTGCACGCAGACTTTGCAAGGGAATCCTGAAGTGTTTTAGCCGAAAGGTCAGAGTACCTCTTGTACGGATAAATCTTTTCAGCCTCACTTGCCACCCTTGACATTGTCTTAATGACCTTTACCGGATACTTGCCGACGGCCGTTTCCTCCGAAAGCATAAGGGCATCTGTTCCGTCCAAAACGGCGTTTGCTATGTCCGTCACCTCAGCCCTCGTCGGCACCGGAAGGTCAACCATGGACTTGAGCATCTGCGTCGCCGTTATCACCGGCTTCCCAGATTCGTTTGCCTTCCTTATCAGCATCTTCTGAATTACGGGAACTTTTTCTATGGGGAGCTCCACACCCAAATCGCCCCTTGCAACCATTATTCCGTCAGAAACGGAGAGAATCTCGTCAATGTTCTTAACAGCCTCGGGCTTTTCTATTTTCGCTATAACGGGAATTTTCGCTCCGAGCTTTTCTAAGAGGGACTTTAACTCCAAAACGTCCGAGGCCCTCCTTACGAACGACAGGGCTATCAGGTCAACTCCAGCCTCAACCCCAAACTTTACATCCTCCCTGTCCTTTTCCGTAAGAGCAGGAACGGAAAGCCTTGAATGTGGAAGATTGACTCCCTTATGGGAAGTTAAGGGTCCCCCTACTAAAACCTCCGCAACTATGTCCCTTCCCTCCACTTTCTTCACCTTTAAGCGGAAAGCTCCATCTGCAAGGAGAATTGTCTCTCCCCTCTTTACCTCCTCGTGGAGTTTCGGGTAGTTAACCGGAATCTTCCCGTCCTCCGGCTCCCCGGTGGTTAAAACGATAACGTCTCCCCTGTGGAGGAAAAGGGGCTCTTTTTGTAACTTTCCTATTCTTATTTTCGGACCGCAGAGGTCCATCAGGATGGGAATCGGAGTTTCAAGCTCCTCCTCAATTCTCCTCACTAAATCTATTCTCTTTTTGTGTTCCTCCCTCGTTCCGTGGGACATGTTGAGCCTTACGACATCAAGCCCCGACCGCACCATCCTTTTAAGAACACTCTCACTGCTTGAAGCCGGCCCAAGAGTAGCAACAATCTTTGTCCTCTTCTTCATTTAACCCCTCCGTTTATTAAAATTATTTTAACTCTGGAGGTTAAGGTATGGCAAAAAGGAGGCTCTTTATCGGAAGTATGGTTAGAGTCCAGAACCTACCTGAAGTAAGGGAAAAAATTGAGGAGCTCCAGATAGAGGGAAAGTGGGTTGAGCCCGAGAACCTCCACTTTACGTACAGATTCTTAGGGGAAATTGAGGAGGAGAGGATTCCTCAAATCAAGTTGGCCTTAAGCGGAAGCCTCAGAAAAGCCAAGCCCCACAAAGTAGAGTTAAAGGGGCTCGGGGTATTTAAGAGAAACGGAGTTCCGAGCGTCCTCTGGGTAGGGGTCGTCTCAGATGAAGTTATTGAAATAAAGAAATTGATTGACAAGTCACTGAAGGTATTTGGATTCGCTCCCGAGGAAAAATTTACTCCCCACGTTACTCTTCTCAGGATAAAGAGATTTAGACACAGGGCAAAGTTTAACTCTTACCTACTCAAAATGAGGAATTTTTCATTTGGAAGTAAAACTGAAAAGAGCATCTACCTCGTAGAGAGTAAGTTAACGAGTAAAGGCCCCAAGTACACGGTTTTAGAGGAGTTTTCCCTTGGTTGATATTCTCATTCCTCCGGCGGTCGGAGCTCTCATAGGCTACTTTACAAACTATGTAGCAATAAAGATGCTCTTTAGGCCTTACAGACCCTACTATCTATTTGGAAAGAGAATCCCCTTTACTCCGGGGCTCATTCCATCAAAGAGGGAAAAGTTAGCAGAGGCAATAGCAAAGGTCGTTAAGGAGAACCTCTTAACAGAAGAAGTTATTCGCTCCCGGCTCAACGAGGAGGAGGTGAGGAGGAGCCTCAAAACGCTTACCGAGACGATGCTTTTAAAGTTAGATGAGAGGTCTGAGGAACTCATATACAAATTTCTATCAAGGTTTTCCGAAAGGGAAATCGGAGAGTATTTAGACCTCTCAATTTTTGAGGAGGAAATTGACACTCTAATTTCAAGAATAATCAAAGGATTGAACGGAAAGAGATTGGGAGAGCTTCTACCGGAGAACCTCAAGGGGGAAATTGAGAAAGCCCTTGACGAAAAGATTGACGAGCTGATTGACACGGTGATAAAGGAGGCCGAAAAGCCCCAGTTTAGAGAGCTCGTTTACTCATTTGTAAGGGAAAACTTAGAAAGGCTAAAGGCCATATTTCCGATTTTAACAGAAAGGGTAGTCTCCTCCCTCAGCGAAAAGGCTACCGAGTACGTAGTATTGCTCATAGAGAGGAGCTCCCAGTCTCCGGAGTTCAGATTAAAGCTCTCAAAACTGCTCTGGACCAAGTTTCAAGACCTCTTACAGAGTGAAATTAAAACGGAAGGAAAGGGATGGAAAAAGTTTGAGGAGATTCTAAGGAGAGCTCTAAAGGAATTCCTCAATTCCATCAGGGAGAAAAAGCTCACAGAAAGGGAGAGGAGGAAACTTTCGCAGGAAGTGTCAAGATTTACAAAGTGGTTCATACGAAGTTACAGGGAGGAACTTTCCGAATTCATTTCTCAGGAGCTCCTTAAGGTGATTGAGGTGGAGCTCCCGGTGGTTTTAAAAGCCCTTGACATTGAGGGAATAGTAAGGAACAAGGTTAACAGCCTTCCGATTGAAGAGGTAGAGGGTATTATATTAAGACTAATAAATGAGGAACTTAAATACATAACCTTAATGGGAGGGCTCTTAGGATTTCTCATAGGAGCCCTTCAAATACTCATTGTTTAGAGGAGGGAAGGTGATAAAGTTTGGAACCGACGGTTGGAGGGGCGTAATCTCAAAGGAGTTTACCTTTGAAAACCTGAAAAAGGTGGCAATGGCCCACGGAGAGGTTTTAAGGAAAGGAGGAGCAAGGAGGGTCGTTGTCGGCTACGATTTAAGGTTCTTATCTGAAGAATACGGTAAGTTTGTTGCAGAGACGATTGCCGGAATGGGAATTGATGTTGACCTTTCGGAAAACTTTTCGCCGACTCCGGCAGTCTCCTACAACACCAAGTACGGAAACTACGACAACGGAATTGTAATAACGGCATCACACAACTACGGAAAGTACAACGGATATAAGGTGAAGGAATCTTTCGGGGGAGCTGCAAGGACGGAATTTACAAGGAAGATAGAGGAGGAGATTCCAAAGGTTGAAGGGAAGGAAAGGCCGGTCGGAGAGTTCAAGGAAAAGGACCTCGTCTCTCCCTACATACAGGGGGTTAGGGAACAGTTGGAGCTCTCCCTCTTTAGGGAAAAGAGCGTAAAAATCGTTCACGACCCGATGTACGGGGCCCAGCAGGGATTACTTGTGAGAGCTCTACTTGGAACAAAGTCCGAAATATCGGAAATCCACTCTTACAGGGACCCCCTATTTGGAGGGAAACACCCGGAACCGGTCGTAGAGGAAAACATTACCGCCCTAAAGGAAAAGGTCAGAGCCCTCAGAGCGGACATAGGAATAGCCCATGACGGGGACGGTGACAGAGTAGGAATAGTTGACGAGAGGGGGGAGTTTATAAACTCCCAAATCGTGTTTGCCCTCCTTCTCCTTCACATAGTAAGAAACAAGGGAATGAGAGACGGCATCGTGGCAAAGACCGTAAGCTCCGGATACCTGATTAACAGAATTTGCAGAAAGTTGGGCTTAGAGTTGGTTGAAGTTCCGGTGGGATTCAAAAACATATCCGAGCTCGTTGTAAAGGAAAAGGTTCTCTTTGGTGGGGAGGAGAGCGGCGGATACGCACTGATTGACTACCTACCCGAAAGGGACGGTCTCCTCATGGGGCTCTTTATCGTTGAAAAGATGCTTGCAGAGGAGAAGTCCGTTTCACAGATGGTTGAGGAGCTCTTTAAAGAGTTTGGAACGGCATACTACAAAAGGATTGACTTGCCGGTGACGGAGGAGGAAAAGAGAAAGTTAGAGAAAATTAAGGAAAATCCCCCTAAGGATTGGGAAGGCCTTAGAGTAAAGGAGATTTTAACCATTGACGGAGTCAAAATAATATTTGAAAACGATTCATGGATACTCTTCAGGCCCTCTGGAACTGAACCGGTATTTAGAGTCTATGCAGAAACCCCCGACCCAAAAACCACCCAGATGCTGCTCAACTGGGGAGTAAAATTAATTAAGGAAAATTAGAGGAGGGAGAAATGGCAGACAGCTATTCAGAGAGGCAGCCCCAAGTAATGAAGGAATACGTCTATGTTCTCGGAGAGGCCGTTAAGAAGGCTCCGGAGCTCCGCGGAGTCCCGACGGGAGTAAAAGGACTTGACGAACTCTTCTTTAAGGTTGAAATGGAAGAGGGTAAACCCGTAAGAAAGCCCCTCGGAGGGATTCCTGAGTACGCAGTAGTTAACCTCACCGGAATGCCAGACACCGGAAAGAGCTTGATGGTTGAGCAGTTTACAATAAAACAGGCATCCTTAGGACAAAAGGTCTGCTTCATAACGGTTGAAAGTCCGGCAAACTTTGTTGCAGCCGGGCTGAAGCAGAGAGCTCTCGCAATGGGAGTAAACTTTGAAGAGATAGAGGACAACATAATCTTAATAGATGCGGCGAGTAACTCCAGGCTCCGGGACGACATTCCGACCATGTTAGATACCCTTGCCTACGTTTACAGAACCTACAAGTGTCACAGAACGGTCATTGACTCAATAACGGGACTTTACGAAGCAAAGGAGATGCTTGCCCGCTCAATTGTGAGGGCCTTCTTCAACTTCATGAAGAAGTGGTATCAGACTGCCATATTCGTCTCCCAAAAGAGGAGCGGCCACGACGAACTATCGGCAGAGGCCGCAGGAGGATACGCCGTAGGCCACATAGTTGACTGCACGATGGTTCTCTCAAAGGAAATCCTCCTATCGGCATCAAGGGCAAGGCTCTTTAAGAAGGAGGTAGGGGACATACTGAGGCTATTTAGAATAGACGGTTGTCGCCTCTGCGGTCACGACACGAGGCTCCACCTCATGGAAATAAATGAATTGGGACTCGTTGAAATCAAGGAACCCCTGGTTGAGTACCTGAAAAGAAAGAGATGAAGGTCGTATCAGTTATAGGGGATGGAAATGCTCCCTGCGGGAGCTCCCTATACAAGTGTGCCTACGAGGTAGGTAAGTTAATAGCCAAAAGGGGCTACGTCCTCGTTACCGGAGGACTCTTTGGCGTCATGGAGGGAGCAAGCAGGGGAGCAAAGGAGGAGGGGGGAGTTGTTGTAGGAATACTCCCCCATTACGAAACCCTCTCCAACCCTTACGTTGACATAAAAATACCGACGGGGTTGGGGCATGCAAGAAACGTTTTAGTAGTTTCCAGCTCCTCAGAGATAGTTGTAGCAATAGGTGGAAACTTTGGTACACTCAGCGAAATCGGACACGCCCTAAAATTGGGGAAACGGGTAATCGGATTCCAAACCTGGGAGTTGGGAGAAATTGAAAA
>CAZEDJ010000040.1:0-10553 GCA_964511045.1 uncultured bacterium | reverse complement strand
AGTTTTGCACTCCTTGAGGCGGGATTCCTCTCAATTTCCTCCTCTGAGGGTTGAATCGGTTTCTTTGTAACGACCCGGAATCCCTCTAAGTTTTTTAGTATGTTCTTGACGAGCCTGTCCTCTAAAGAGTGAAACGTAATTACTGCAAGTCTTCCCCCCGGTTCAATAAACTCTGCAGCTTGCGGGATTCCCCTCTCTATCTCGTCAAACTCCTTGTTTACGTAAATTCTGATTGCCTGAAATGTCTTTATTGCGGGGTGTTTTTTCCTGCCTATCCACAGTTTTTTGGGGATTACGGCTTCAACAATTTCTGCAAGCTCCTTTGTCGTTTCTATGGGCTTTTTCCTCCTCCTTCTCACAATTTCCCTCGCAATTTTCCTTGCAAACCTCTCCTCTCCGAACTTAAAGATGATTTCTGCAAGCTCCTTTTCGGAAAGCTCGTTAACGACGTCCCTTGCCGTTAACTTCTGTCTCCTGTCCATTCTCATGTCTAAGGGCTGTTCCTTCCAGACGGTAAATCCCCTTTCCCCCCTCAGGTGAAAGTGGGAGACTCCGAGGTCAAATAGGACTCCCTTTACACTCTCAACTCCCTCCTCCTTTAGAACTTCGCCGATTTGGGAGAAGTTTGCGTGATATATTGAAACTCTATCTCCGTAAGGCTTTAGCCTCTCAATAGCCCTCTCTATTGCCTCCTCGTCCCTGTCTATTCCTATGACCCTGTTTTCCGGATTGGCCTTGAGGATTGCCTCTGTGTGGCCTCCGCCACCTAAGGTCGCATCAACAAATACTCCTCCTTCATAAGCCTTTAGGAGCTCCAAGGACTCCTTCAACAAAACCGGCGGGTGGTAGATTTCCCTCTCCATCTCTCCTCACTTGCACAAATTTTGTGCACAAAACTTCCGTTTAACCGAGGAATCACCTTTGAAGATATTCCCTTCAGCCTCTAAAACAAAGTTGGCACTTTCTTTGCTTGATTCTATCGGTGAATCAACTTGGGGAGGTTGAAATGCTTAGAGTGATTCTCCTTCTGCTGACCCTTCTTCCCTCAACGGCCCTGTGCAGTGAGGGAGGGAGGATTAACAGCGGTGACACCGCTTGGATGCTCGTTTCAACTGCACTCGTTATGCTGATGACGCCCGCCGGCCTTTCCCTCTTTTACGGCGGTATGTCAAGGAGCAAAAACATCCTAAACACTATGGCTATGAGCTTTCTCACCTACTGCGTCGTTTCAATTGTTTGGGTTTTGTGGGGATACTCCCTCTCCTTCGGGCCCGACATTCACGGTTTAATAGGAGGGCTTGAAAAGGCTTTTATGTCGGGAATAACCCCCGAAACGGTGAGGGGAAGGATTCCGGAGCTCCTCTTTGCCGCCTTTCAGGGAACGTTTGCGGCAATAACCGTTGCCCTTGCAAGCGGAGCGGTTATTGAGAGGATGAAGTTCTCTACGTGGCTCATCTTCTCCGTTATCTGGGCAACCTTCGTTTACTCACCGGTGGCTCACTGGGTGTGGGGTGGTGGATTTCTCAGTAAGAGCGGAACCCTTGACTTTGCCGGAGGAACGGTCGTCCACATAAATGCCGGAATTGCAGGTCTCGTCCTTGCCCTCCTTTTGGGAAAGAGAAGGGGATACGGAAAGACCGCCTTCTTTCCGTCGTCTGTCGTTCTTACCGTTTTGGGGGCGGCACTTTTGTGGTTCGGGTGGTTCGGCTTTAACGCAGGTTCGGAGCTCTCTGCCGACGGCATTTCTTCACTTGCCCTCTTGGTTACAAATGTTGCCGCCTCAACCGCTGCGGTCTCTTGGATGGTTACCGAGTGGCTCTTTCTCAAAAAACCCACGATGTTGGGGGCTGCGTCCGGTGCCGTTGCAGGGCTCGTTGCAATAACCCCGGCTGCCGGATATGTGAACGTTGCCGGAGCTCTCGTTATAGGTCTTGTTGCCGGTATCTTAGGTTGGTTCGGAGTCTTTGTCCTTAAGAAAAAGCTGGGATACGACGACTCACTTGATGCATTCGGAGTTCACGGGATTAACGGCATTTGGGGAGCGGTGGCTACGGGAATCTTTGCCGTAAAGTCCATAGGCGGAACGCCCGGAGTCCTTGAGGGAAACATATCTCAGCTGTGGATTCAAATTGAGTCGGTTTTGGTAACCGTCGTTTACTCTGCCGTGATGACTTTCGTCGTCTATCTCGTCTCCTCCTTTGTAACGGGCGGAGGAAGGGTTTCTGAAGACTTTGAGGTTGAAGGACTCGACTCTGCAGTCCACGGTGAGAGGGGATTTAACCTTTAATCGGGGGAAGAAATGGCAAGGTTGGGCTTTTTGATGCTGGTAATTTTCGGAATCCTCTCAAATGCCTTTGCCGGGAGTTTGAAGTTTTCGGGCGGGATTTCCGGAGCTCTCTTTAAGGAGACTCACCTAAGGGGAAGGGATTCTGAGGTGGAACTTACCGATGCTTACTTGGAGCTCTCCGGCGGAAAAGAGCTCTTTGGATTTAATTTCTCGGTCGGTTCAATTCTCACTCCCACTGTTTTAAACAGCGTTAAAGCGGAAAATAGAGGGAACTTCGGGCTCGACAGGGAGAATGACAAGTTCGGTCTCCTCTGGGGTTATCTCTCTCTCCTTCCCCTTAGTGAATACCAGATTGAATTGGGAGTTTTGCCGACGATGGTAGGATTTGAGCTCCCCCTCAGTTTCCTCAATCCCAACATTACGTACGGTCTCGTTTGGAACTCTCAGCCCTTCATTTACAGGGGAGTTAGGTTGATTAGGGAGGTGGATGGGGAGCTCCGTCTCTTTGGAGAGTACGACAGGGGAAGTGATTTAAACGGAAAGAGCGGTGATTCCGCATTTTCCATAGGCCTTTCGGGAAACTACGGAAAGTTGAGCTATGCCCTATCCTACTTTGACTACTCGGACTTTAAAAACCTCGTTGACTTTACATTGGGATGTAAGATAGGCAGGGTTAAGGTCTTTTTAATCGGTGACTACCAGTGGCTTGACGATGATAAGAGTAAGTCTGCCTACGGGGTTGCCCTCTACGTTATTCCAGACTTTGGAAGTTTTTCCGTTCCCTTAAGGATTGAGTACGTGAATGACGAAAGGGGCTCAAACATTTACGGCTTCAGCGGAGGGGCCTACTCCCTCACCCTTACTCCTACCTTCAGGATATTGAGTAATCTCACCTTTAGACTTGAATATTCCTTTGTTAAGGCAAACCGATTCCGCGGATTCAACGGTTCAGACCACAAAAATACCGTTTCTGCTCAAGTTTTCGTGAGGTTCTAAGGGCTTTTGTTAAAATCTGGAATATGGAAGCCCTAACTGAAAGGTATCCTTGGGTTAAGAGAAAGTCTGCCTACTGGGTTTGGCTCAATACGGTTGCCAGATTTTTGGGGTTTATCTGCAGATTGGAGGTCTTTGGCAGGGAGAACATCCCTGAAAGTGGACCCGTTCTGCTCGTTGCGAACCACAGGAGCTACTTAGACCCCCCACTCGTTGCCTATGCCGTCAAGAAGAGGCCGGTCTTTTTTATGGCAAAGTCGGAGCTCTTTAAAACCCCTATACTCTCATCACTAATAAAACACTGGGGAAATGCATTTCCCGTTAAGAGGGGAAGGGCAGACCTCACCGCCCTTAAAACGGCCCTTGAGGTTCTGAGGAAGGGGGAGCTCGTCTGTATCTTTCCTGAGGGGCAGAGAGCTCCTTCGGGGAAGTTTTTGAGGCCAAAGTGGGGAGCGGGAATGGTTGCCCTAAAGGCAAGAGTTCCGATAGTTCCATGCCTCATAGAGGGAAGTGAGGCACTAATTGGAAAGGAGAAGCTCTTTTCCGGTTTTCCAAAGGTAACTATTGCATTTGGTAAACCCTTTCAATTAGATTTAGATGATAGAAAGGAAAACTACCAGAAAGCTGCAGACCTAATGATGGAAAAGATTAAGGAGTTAAGGGGTGAGAATAGAGCTTGCTAAGAGTGCCGGCTTTTGCTGGGGCGTAAAGAGGGCCGTTAACATAGCAGTTAAGGCAGTGGAGGAGGCCGGAGGTAGAGCTCTCTGCCTCGGCGAATTGATTCACAACAGGAGGGAGATTGAGAGGTTAAGAAGTTTAGGAATTGAGTTTGTTGAAGATATGGAGGACTTAAAGGAAGGGGACACCGTTATAATAAGGTCTCACGGCGTCTCACCTAAAGTTTTGGAATTTTTGAAAGGAAGGGGAGTAAAGGTTGTAGATGCAACCTGTCCCTTCGTTAAGGACGTTCACGAAAAGGCAACAAGGTTAGAAAAGGAGGGATATCCGATTCTCATCCTGGGGAATCCAAACCATCCCGAGGTCATAGGAATAGCAGGCCACGTTAAAAATCCGATGATTATTAACAGATTAGAGGATTTGGAGAAATTACCGAACATGAAAAAACTCGGGGTTGTCTGTCAAACGACCTTAAACCTCTCCTTTTTCAAGGAGGCCATCTCAATTCTCTCTCTTAAGGTTAAGGATTTAAAAGTTTACAATACAATCTGTAATGCCACATCAATAAGGCAGAAGGAGACGAGGGAGCTTGCGAGGAGAGTTGATGTTATGCTCGTTGTAGGGGGAAAAAACAGCTCCAATACAACTAAACTGTTTCAGATAGCCAAGGAAGTAAATCCTAAAACTTACCACGTGGAATCCGGGGAGGATGTAGAACCCGATTGGTTTTTGGATGCCGAGGTTGTAGGAATAACTGCCGGGGCATCAACTCCGCAGTGGGTGATTGACGAGATAGTTAACCGCATCCTTCATCTTGAAAAAGGGGGAGAGTTAGGTGGAAGGGGAGTTTGCGAGACTGTTAGAGGAGAGCTTTAAAAAGCTTAATCAGGAAATAATAACCGGAACGGTAGTAAAGGTCACGGACAGGGAGGTCTTTGTAGACTTCGGCTGGAAGTCTGAGGGGGTGATTCCTCTAAAGGAGTTGGGATACAAACCAAAGGTCGGAGAAAAGATAGAGGTCTGTATCGTTGAACCCGAAACAGAGGACGGTTATGCACTCCTTTCGGTTAACTGTGCGAGGTCTATAAGGGAGTGGGAAAGGCTGGCAGACGAAATAGAAAAGAAGGGGGTAGTCAAGGGAGTTATAAAGCAGAGGGTTAGGGGAGGTTATAAGGTTAGGTTGGAAAATGGCTTAACCGTTTTCCTTCCCATGTCTCAAGTTGACATCATGCCCGTTACAAGGCCCGACGACTGGCTCGACAGGGAAATTGAGGCTAAAGTTCTCTCAATTGATAGAAAGAGGCGCAGCATAGTTATTTCAAGGAGAAAGCTCCTTGAGGAGGAGAGGGCAAAGAGGAGGAAGGAGACGTTAAAGAGGTTAAAGGAAGGGGATATCGTTGAGGGGTTAGTTAAGAACATAGTTGACTTTGGGATATTTGTGGATGTTGACGGGGTTGACGGCTTAGTTCACAAGAGTGACATCTCCTGGTCTGGACTGAAAACTCCTTTTGACGTTGCAAAAATCGGTGATAGGATAAGGGTAAAGATAAAGAAGATTGAGAAGGATAAGGAGAGGTTAGTTTTATCCCTGAAGGACGTTAAACCCGACCCGTGGGAGAGAATTGATGAAATCTACACTCCGGGAATGGAAGTTGAGGGAGAGGTCGTAAAGGAGGATAGGAAGGGTTATTGGATTTATCTCCCTGAGGACGTAGCCGGGTACGTTCCATTTGAAAACTTACCTAAGGATTTAAAGCTCAAGTATAAACACAGGTATAAATTTATCGTTGATTCTCTGGACAAGGAAAAGAGGAGAGTTATTCTGAGATGGCCACAGGAGGAACACCGGAAATAAGGAATAAAAAGGCGTACTTTGACTACGAAATTCTTGAAAAGTACGAAGCCGGCATTGAACTCAAAGGAACCGAAGTTAAGTCTGTCAGGGAGGGGAAGGTAAACCTGAGGGACTCCTTTGTCAGGATTGAGAACGGGGAGGCCTTTCTGTTTAACACCTACATAGCTCCCTATAAACACGGTAGTCTGTTTAACCACGAGCCCACGAGAAAGAGGAGGCTCCTCCTTCATAAGAGGGAGATAAAGAGACTTATGGGAAAGGTTCAGGAAAAGGGACTAACCATCGTTCCGCTGAGAATGTACTTTAACGAGAGGGGAAAGGTAAAGGTTGAAATAGCTCTTGTTAAGGGTAAGAGGAAGTACGATAAGAGGGAAGCAATAAAGAGGAGAGAGCTTGAGAGGGAAGCTCAAAAGGCTATGAAGTACTATCGTTGATTCTGAATTTCTCTCCGTTTGCTTTGGGTTTCGCGGCGAATTAAATTTAACTCTGGCGGTTAGAAGCTGTCTGTGTTCATCGCACTCATACTCTGCGTAGAGCGGTTCTTCGGAACCGCTCCTTTTTATTTAAAGGCAATTAGAGGTTGAGAGATGGAAGAGAGAGTTCAGGAGATAGTTGAAAGGGTGAAGGAGCTCCTAACCCCCATTTTAGAGGAGGGGGGATTTGAGCTCGTTGACGTTGAGTTTGTAAGGGAGCCGATAGGCTGGGTTTTGAGGATATACGCCGATAGGCCTCAGGGCGGTATAACGATATCCGACTGCCAGTGGATTAGTGAGAGGATAGGAACGGTTTTGGACGTAGAGGACCTGATTCACCACCCCTACAACCTTGAGGTTTCATCCCCGGGCCTTGACAGGCCTTTAAAGACCCGGAAGGACTTTGAAAGACACAGGGGAGTTGTTGTTAAGATAAAGACTTACGAGCCCATGGACAATCAGAGGAACTTTAAGGGAGAAGTCCGCTCAACCTCTGAAAGGGGAGTTACCGTCCACGACGTTTCAAGGAATGCCGATGTGGAGATACCCTACGAAAACATAAAGAGTGCAAGGGTTGACGTTGACTCTCTCTTTAAAAAGTAAATACGGAGGAAGATTTAATGGAAAGTCTCGGAAAGACCATAGAGCTCCTGTGCAAGGAGAAGGGAATATCAAAGGAAGACGTTTTAGAGGCCGTTAAGGTCGGCATTATCAATGCCGCAAAGAAGGCCGGTTACAGGGGAAATCTCGTTGTTAAGATAGATGAGGACGGAAAGGATTTTGGAATATATCAGGAGAAGGTCGTTGTTGAGGAGGTGAAGGACCCGGACCACGAAATTTCCCTTGAGGAGGCGAGGGAGCTCTTTGGTGAGGAGGTTAAGCCCGGAGATAAGGTTTTAATTGAGATAAAGACCGAGGAGCTGGGAAGGATTGCAGCAAAGGCCGCAGCTCAGGTAATTCACGACAAGATTACCGAGGCCGAAAGGAGAGCTCTCTACGATTACTTTAAGGAAAAAATTGGAGACGTAATCTCCGGAACGGTTAAGGAGATAAGGAGAAACGGAGATATTATCGTTGACCTCGGCAGGGTAGTGGGAATTCTCCCTAAAGAGGAGCAGATTCCTAAGGAGAAATACAGAATAGGCGACAGGGTGAGGGCTCTCATCTACGACGTCGTTTTTGACTACAAGAGGTACAACAGAAGGAAGCCGAGCAGAATAGAGGACTATCCCCCTCCCTACGTTATCCTTTCAAGGACTCACCCTAAGTTTTTGAAGAGGCTGATGGAGATAGAGATTCCGGAAGTTGCAGATGAGCTCGTTGAGATAAAGGCCGTTGCAAGGGAGCCGGGAGTTAGGGCTAAGGTGGCCGTTGACTCAAAGGTTGACTACGTTGACCCGGTTGGAGCCTGTATCGGCGTTAAGGGAAGCAGAATTCTTCCCATCTCAAGGGAGCTCTCGGGTGAAAAGATTGAGATTATCAGGTGGTCTGACGACATTGCAGAGTTGGTTGCGAGGGCCTTATCGCCTGCGGAGGTCATTCAGTCTGAGGCCTACGAGGATGAGAACGGGGAGCTCCGTGTAGAGGTCGTTGTTCCGGACGACCAACTCTCCTTGGCCATCGGAAAGCGCGGGGTTAACGCAAGGCTCGTTTCAAAGTTGGCCGCTCAGGCCGGCCAAGTTGTTGGGATAGACATAATTAAGGAGAGTGACTTTAGGAAACTTGAGGAGCTTGAGGGAGAGCTTGGAGAAGAAGAGTGAGGGCCTGTGCAGGTTGTAGAAAGAGGGACGAGAACGAGGAGTTTATAAGGTTTGTTGTTTACGAGGGAAAGCCCCTGCCGGACGTTGCGAGAAAGCTTCCCGGTAGGGGCTTTAACGTTTGTCCGTCGTACGACTGTATAAAGAAGTTTGTCAAAAAGAGGTTTAAGGGGAAGGTAAGTCCGGACGAAGTTTACGCTGAAACCGTGAAAGCCTTAAAAAGTTATTTTCTCCACCTTTTGTCCCTCTGCCACAAGACGGGAATAACGGTTATAGGTCAGGACAACATAAAGAAGTTGGAAAGGGGAAGGGAAGGCCTCCTGATTCTCTCAAAGGATTTGAGCCCCAAAACAAAGGAAAAACTTAAAAGAATGGGATTCTTTACCGTTGAAGACCTCTTTTCCTCTGAGGAGTTGGGGGGAGCTCTGAGAAAAGATGTTAGTGTTGGAGCCCTTTTCGTTGAGAGGGTAGGTTTGGGAAGAAAACTCTTTGATGTAGGGAAGAAACTTGTGAGTCTGAAGGGGGGATTGAGTGAAGAAGGAGATAGTATCGTTTGGGAGCATCGTAATTGATAACGTTTTAGTGGTTAAGAGGTTCCCTTCCATTAACGAGACTGTCCTTGCGGAGAAGTACAGGTACACCTACGGCGGGGCAGGTGCAAACGTTGCCGTTGCAGCCTCAAGGTTGGGAGCAAAAAGTTGTCTCTTTGCCGTTTCCGGAAGGGACTTTGAGAGGACTAACTATAAAAAACACTTAGAGAGAGAAGGTGTTGATATAAGGGGAGTTATTCCTGCAAACTGCCTGATGCCGAGGAGCTTCATTATCAGCAAGGAGGGAAGCGACGACCAAGTTCTCTATTTCTATGAAAACAGAAGGGAGACGAGGAGAAGGCTCTTTGAAAACTTGGAGAGAGCCCGTGAACTTGCCTCAACCTGTGAGGTGAGCCACTTCTCTACTGGGCACTTTGAGTTTTACTACAAGCTCTTAAAAGGGGGCAACTTAAACTCAGTTGTTAGTTTTGACCCCGGACAGGAGACCTTTAACTATCCTTACAGGGTCATAAGGATAATACCCTTTGTCAATATGCTCTTTATGAACAACCACGAGGCCAAGAGATTGAAGGAAGTGATGAAGTTAAAGAGTTTAAGGCAGATAAGGGGACCGAAATTGATTTCCGTTTCCTTAGGTGCTCAGGGAGCGATGATACTGTTTAAGGATAAGCTCTTTAGAATTCCCGCGGTAAAACCGAGAAAACTTGTAGACCCTACCGGGGCAGGTGATTCCCACAGGGCAGGCTTTATCGTTGCACTCCTAAAAGGCTACAATGTAGAAACTGCCGGAAAGATTGCGTCCGTTGTTGCTTCATTTACGATTGAGGCCGAGGGAGCTCAAACGAGCCTTCCCTACTGGAAACAGGTTGTAGAGAGATATGAGGAGTTCTTTAAGGAGGAGTTCCCTTCGCCACAGCTGACTTGGGAGGAAATGAAGAGGGAGCTCCTCTCTTAGGAGCTCCCCTTTAAGCAGTTAACGTTTTCTAACCTTACTCCGTACTCCTTCCACAGCTCCTTTAACTTCTTCTCCTCAAGTTCTCTGAGTTTCTCCCTCTCTAAAACGAGGTAAACGTACCTTTTCACCTTTTCGTAGGGGAGAATTCCACCGGGAATAGCCTTTATGACGTAGATAACCGCGTAGGTTTTGTCTCCGAATTGAGCGACGGTGACTTGTCCGCTCTTTGGGGTTCCCTCCGCAAAGAGGAGAGAACCTATCGGGTCTTTGGGGTCTTTAAAGTAAAACTTTGGGGTTACGTTAAACTTTCCGAACCTCCTTGCAACGTCCTGCCAATTCTTTCCCGATTCAAGCATCCTCTTTGCCTCAAGAGCTCTCTTTTTGTCCCTAAATAGGAGTACAACTGCCTGTGCCCTTGCAGGCATCTTAAACTTTTCCTTGTTTTCATCGTAAAACTTTTTAGCTTCCTCGGGATTTATGTGAATATCCCTTTTTAGCTCTCTCCTGAATATCTCTATCGCTCTATTTGCAAAGTATTCGGTTAGCATTCTCCTAAATTCTGGGTTCTTGTCCATTCCCTTCTCAACGGCTTTCCTGTAAAAGTACTCCTTAAAGAACTCTTCCTTCAATTTCTCCTTTAGGCTTTTCTCGTCCTCACCCTTTTTAAACGGTTCTGAAAGTTCAATAGAACAGCAGTTTAAGATGAGTTTCCCCTTTTCCTTCTTAAATTTGAGCTTTTTCTCAACCTCTGAGTAAATTGACTTTACCGCCTCATCGTAGTGCTTTACCCTAAGCTCATTCCTTATAAATTCCTTATCTCCCTTACTCATCTTTGAGGGGTCTTTTTTTGGAAAGAGCTCCTTGAACCTCCTCACAATTTCCTCGTCGGTTACCGGTTTGAGCCTCTTTTGGGCTTCTTCGGAAACAAAGAGCCTTGAGAGGTACTCCTTTTTAAACTCCTCTATTTCACTGTTTAAGCCGTACTTTTTGGCAAGTCCCGAATC
>CAZEDJ010000039.1:0-11019 GCA_964511045.1 uncultured bacterium | reverse complement strand
GTATCATTAGCCTACTCCGACAAATAGGGGTAAGTGTGAAGTATCTAATAGGATTGCTCGTCCTTTTGGTTTCAACTAATTCCTATGCTTTAACTCCGAGTGATTTAAAAAGGCTCGTTCTGGGAAAGTCTTTAGATTTAAGAATTTCTAAGGAAAGGATTAGACAGGAGAAATTCCTTAAAAAAGCTAAGTTTAGGGAGTTTTTTCCAAAGCTCAGTCTTTCCTTTAACTTTCAGGAGTTCTATCCCGATTTCAGGCAAAACTGGAATCAGCAGTATAGTTACGGACTCTCCGTAAATTCGGAAGTCTTCAGCCTCAAAAGAAATGCAGAGCTCTCAATAGAAACGAAAAAAATTGAGGAGCTCCAAAATTCCCTCAGGGAAACTTACCTAACCGTTTACTACGAAGCCCTCAAGGAGCTCTATCTTCTAAAGTTCTACGATGAACAGATAGAGTTGAGGAGGGAGATTCTGAGGAGCTCCAGGAAAATCCTCTCTGTGGCAGAGGAAAAGTACAAACAGGGGCTCGTTATGATAACCGACGTTTTAAAGTCAAAGGCCGAGGTTAAGAGTGCAGAGAGCTCCCTAATGGAATCGGAAAACAACTACAGAAAAACGTTTAACTCCCTCAACTCCCTGTTAGACTTTTCCCTGAAAGGAAACGAGAAGCCCGAATTTGAATTTCTGAAAAACCCCATAGGAAAAACGGTAAGGGAGCTCCTTCAAACGGCCTTCAAGCTGAGACCCGAAATTAAAAAGGCTGAAAAAAGCATAGAAGTAGAAAGGGAAAGAGTTAAGTTGGTAGAGAGAAACCTCTCTCCGGTAGTTTCAGTATCCCTATCAGCTCAGCGTTCGGGCACACAATTTCCCGGAGAAAAGAGCTATTCAATGGGAGTGACCATCTCCTACCCCCTATTTGACAGCGGACAAACAGAGTATCGGTTACTATCACAGAGGAGCTCCCTCGTTCAGTCGGAACTTGAATTCAGGAAAGTTAAAAATCAAGTTAGGCTTGAAGTTTTAAATGCCGTAAGTGATGTTAAATCAAACTACGAAAAGTTAAAGTCGTCTGAAAGTTTTTTGGACTACTCAAAAAAGGCCTATGAAAGGGCTCTAAACGAATACAGACTCGGAGTTTCGGATATAGTTTTACTCTTACAAACATTTAACAACTTGAAGAAAGCTGAAGAAGACTATCTCAGTGCACTATACAGCTATAACCTTTCGGTAATCTCCCTTAAAAAGGCAACCGGAGAGCTCCTTGGAGGTAAAAATTGAAGAAGTTGGCCGTTCTCCTTCTCGTCCTTTTGGTTTCTGCTGGAATTTTCCTCAAAGTGAAGGGAAAAAAGGAAAGGTTAATTCCCGTTAAAGTTGTTGAGGTAAAAAGGGGAGAGGTAAAAAACGTCATTGATGCAACGGGAATCGTAAAGCCCCAGGTCGGAGCCGAAATAAAGGTGGGAGCAAGAATTTCCGGAACCGTTGTTGAGGAAAACGTTAAGGTCGGAGATTTTGTAAAAAAGGGAGACCTCATTGCCGTTATTGACAACAGAGAATTAAAGGCCGAACTTGAAAGAGCTAAGGCAAACCTTAAAGAGATAGAAAAGACCTATCCAAAGAGGATAAAGGAACAGGAACTAAAGGTAAAGTCTGCAGAGGCAGATTGGAGCTCCGCCCTATCCCGCCTAAAGGCTGAAGAGGAAAACCTCAGACTAAAAAAGTGGGAGTTTGAGAGACAGAAGAAGCTCCTCTCCATAGGCTATACCACAGAGGAAAAGTTTAAAAGGGCAAAAGCTGAGCTTAAGAGGGCAGAGAGCTCCTACACCTCAGCCCTTGAAGGAGTCAAAAAGGCCGAGTTTAACTTAAAGGCTCAAAGAGAGGAGCTTGAAAGGTTAAAGGCCGAGTACTCTGAGAGATTAAAGGAAGCCCGAGAGAGGTTAAAGGAGGCCGAAGTAAGGTATTCCTACTCCTTTATTTACGCTCCAATAAGCGGCGTGATTTCTTTTGTCTCCACTCAGCGCGGAGAAACAGTGGTTGCAGGGTTAAACGCTCCACAGTTTGTAACGATTTTAGACCCGAAAAAACTTGAAAACTGGATATACGTTGATGAAACAGAGATAGGAAAGATTAAAAAGGGAATGAAGGTTGAATTCACAGTTGATGCCTACCGCAACAAAATATTTAAGGCAAAGGTCGTTGAGATATATCCAAAACCAAAAATTCTCAACAACGTTGTTTATTACATAGTCGTTGCGAGGGGATTTAAGGGGGCGGAGCTCCTCAGACCCGAAATGACAACCCACAATAAGATTATCACGGGAGTAAGGAGAAATGTCCTCATCGTTCCGAATGAGGCAGTTAAGTGGAAAAACGGAAAGTTTGTCGTCTATAAGGTTGTTGATAACAAAATTGTTGAAGTCCCCGTTCAGGTAGGCTGGAGCGACGACGAATACACGGAAATTAAGAGCGGACTGAAAGAGGGAGATAGAGTAGCCCTGTCGGTAATCAGAAAGTAGCTTGACATTCAATTTCAAAAACTTTAACTTCTTAATTAAGAATCATTCTCAATTAAGGAGGAAAAATGAAAAAGTACGTTTGTGTTCCTTGCGGTTACATATACGACCCAGAATTGGGAGACCCCGACAACGGAATTCCTCCGGGAACGCCCTTTGAGGAGCTCCCCGACGACTGGACATGTCCTTGGTGCGGAGCTCCAAAGGAAGACTTTGAACCGGTGGAGGAGTGATGGCTGCTAAGAGGATAAAGGATGACATCTACTGGGTCGGTGCAATAGACTGGGACAGAGTCCTCTTTGACGAGCTCGTGACCCTGCCCGAAGGGACGAGCTACAACGCCTACATCGTTTTTGGAAAGGAAAAAACTGCCCTGATAGATACGGTTGAACCTCACAAAAAGGAGGAGTTCTTTAAGAACCTTGAAGAGCTCGGAGTTGAAAAAATAGACTACATTATTTCAAACCACGCAGAACAGGACCACTCCGGAACAATACCGGACGTTTTAGAGAAATTCCCGAATGCCAAGGTTGTAACAAACAAAAAGTGTAAGCAAATGTTAATTGACCTCCTTGACCTTCCCGAAAACGTCTTTCAGGTCATTGAAGAAGGGGACGAGATTCCGCTCGGCGGAAAAACTCTAAAGTTCTTCATGGCTCCTTGGGTTCACTGGCCGGAAACGATGTTTACATGGGTTATGGAAGACAGAGTCCTATTTACCTGCGACTTTTTAGGCTCCCACATAGCTACGAGTGAGCTCTTTGACACGACAGACGAAAACAGGGCAAGGGTTTACCTTGAAACAAAGAGGTACTACGCAGAGATAATGATGCCCTTTAGAAACTTTATAAAGAAACACCTTGAGCTCATTGATAAGCTCAACCCAGAAATCATTGCCCCGAGCCACGGTGTAGTGATAAAGGACGTTGAGTTTATGACGGGTGCATACAAGAGGTGGGTCTCAGACGAGGTAAAACCAATGGTGATAATTCCCTTTGTCTCTATGCATGAGAGCACCCAGCACATGGTAGAGTTTTTGACTTCGGAGCTCTCCAAAAATGGAGTGATAGTAAGACCCTACAACTTGATAACTTCAGACATCGGAAATGTCGCAATGGACTTGGTTGACGCAGCCGCGGTTGTAATTGCCTCACCGACAGTTCTTGCAGGAGCTCACCCTTCGGTAATCTCCTTTGCCTACCTAATGAACGGACTGAGACCCAAAACGAGATTCCTATCCGTAATCGGTTCTTACGGCTGGAACGGAAAGGTCATGGTAAAACACATTCAGGATACTCTGAAAAACATTAAAGCTGAGTGGTTAGAGCCGGTACTCTCAAAGGGACTTCCAAAGAAGGAGGACTACGAAAGGTTAAGGGAATTTGCCAAACAGCTTGCCCAAAAAGTAAAAGAGGTGTCAACCCTTTAGGGAGGTTCCTCCTCCCTCTTTATTCAACAGGTTAAACGGCGAATTCACCTTAACGACCGGGCAGACCCTCACGCAGTTTAAACACCTCAAGCAGGCCGGAGAGTTAGGGTCTTCGTATATGGGATAGTTGACCGGACACGATTTCTTGCAGAGGTCACACTCTATACAGCTTTCCTTATCTACCTCAAAGTCAACAATGCTGAGTTTGTTGAAGAGGGAAAAGAGAGCTCCGAGGGGACAAACGTACCTACAGAAAGGCCTCTTTATAAAAATTGAACCGTACAGGAACATACTGCCAAAGGCCAATTTAAAGAGAAAGAATGCCCCGGCCATATTTGCAATCATGGAGCTGACGGCCACCCAGTAGATTCCCGCCTCAACCGTTCCCGTAGGACATATCATGCAAAAGTAATGCTCCTTAAAGAAAAAGGGCAGGAGAACCACTCCAAAAAGAAGCATAAGGTACTTTAGGTAAACAAAAGGCTTCGGTAAGTCAAACTTCACGGAGGGAATTTTATTCAAAAGGTCCTGAATAAGGCCGAAGGGACACACCCAACCGCAAATCCACCTACCGAACGCTGCCGAAACGGCCGATATCAGACCAATGGTTAGGAGGGGAATTTTTGAAATGACCAAAAAGTGGGAAATAGTCCCGATGGGACAGGAATAGAGGGATGCCGGGCAGGCATAACAGTTCATTATGGGAAGGGGAATTGATTTTAACTTACCGGTGTAGAGCCTTGCAGTTAGAAAGTTCCAAAAGGGAAGATTTGCCGCTATTCCAGTTAAAACCTGATAGAACCTCCTGTTCTTAAAGAGGGGAATCCTTAACATCAACTCTCCTACTTAATACCTATACAGGTAAGACAGAGAATTTTCCCGTTGTTCCATACAATCCAAAGCTCGTTCCTGAAAATGCCAAGGACTATGAGTAAAAGGGACAGGAGGAAAACTCCTGCCGCAGCTAACTTAACTTTCAACTTTTTCTCCCAATTCCTCAAGAAGCTTCTCGGCAATTGATTCAAAGGCCTTAGCAGAAGCACTCTCTGGATGGGAAACGACTATCGGAACACCCTCGTCACCGGCCTCAACAACGGCAGGTTCCATCGGAACTCTCCCGAGAAACGGAATTCCCAACTCCTCCGCGGCCTTTTCTCCTCCTCCCTTCTTAAAGAGCTCTATCTCCTTTCCGCAGTGGGGACATATGAGACCGCTCATGTTTTCAACTACACCTAAAACCGGAACGTTCATCATCTTTGCAAAGCTGATGGACTTTCTCGTGTCAAGGAGTGAAACTTCCTGTGGAGTCGTTACTATGACGAAGCCGTCCATTGGCTTAATGAGTTGGGCAACGCTAAGGGCTTCATCTCCCGTTCCCGGCGGAAGGTCAATTATGAGAAAGTCTAAATCTCCCCAATCAATGTCTGCCAGAAACTGTTTTATAACTTGGTGCTTCAGCGGTCCCCTCCAAACTACCGGCTGGTCTGGATTCTCAAGTAAGAAGGCCATTGAAACGATTTTTAAATTTGGCATTCCGAGGGGAATAAAGGGCTTTATAGTTTGACTGTTTGGGTCTGCAAACAACCTCTGTCCTTCAGCCCCAAGCATCTTAGCAACGTTAGGCCCGTGAATGTCTGCATCAAGTAAGCCAACCTTGTACCCCCTCTTTGCAAGCGCCGCAGCCAAGTTTGTTGCAACGGTAGTCTTTCCAACTCCTCCTTTACCACTCAAAATGCCGATTCTGTGCTTTATCTTTGAGAGATTACAGGTGAGCTTTACATCCATAGGGTCTTGTGCAGTTGAACACTTGTCCTTGTGGGCACAACCTTCACACTTTTTCTCGTCAAAGGCCATTTCTACCTCCTCAGGTTAGGTGTCTCTGAACAATATCCATTAGCTTCTCATAAGTATTCGGTGAAGCCCCTACAATGTTACCGCTCCTCAAGTAGCCCTTTTTGCCCTCAAAGTCTGAAACCACTCCTCCGGCTTCCTCAATCATCAGAACTCCCGCAGCAATGTCCCAAGGATGAAGGGACATCTCCCAAAATCCGTCAAAGACTCCCTTTGCCGTGTAGGCAAGGTCTATTGCAGCAGAACCGCACCTCCTTATGCCGGAAACCTTCAGAAAAACTTCCTTAAAGCAGTTTAAGTAACTGTCAAGTAAATCCTTGCCCCTAAAGGGAAAGCCCGTGGCGATGAGGGCTTCTTCAAAAGGCCTGCCACTCACCCTTAACCTCACTCCGTTGCAGTAGGCTCCCCCTCCTTTCTCTGCAACAAAGGTCTCCTCAAGGACGGGGGACTTTATAACTGCAGCCACCAACTCTCCCTTGTACTCAACGCCTATTGACACACAGAAAAAAGGCAAGCCGTGGATAAAGTTCTTTGTCCCATCAAGGGGGTCTATGTACCACCTCCAATCGTTCCCCGAGTGAAATCCCGATTCCTCGGCAACTATTGAGTGTTGAGGGAACGACTCCTGTATAGTCTTAATAATAATCATTTCTGATTTTTTGTCAGCCTCGGTTACGTAATCGTTCTTAGCCTTTTCCTCAACGTCAAGAAGGGAAAGCTTTCCAAAGTACTCAAGCAAAACTTCAGAAGCCCTGTCTGAAGCCTTCAAGGCCACGTCAACTATCCTATCCATAGAACTCTCCACCTTGAGGTTTAAAGGATAGGGAAATGAGATTCCCATTTTCAAGGAGAAACTCAACTTTAAATGTGTGGTGATAGGAAACGTACTTAATATCCCTCTGAGAGATGAGGCTCCTCGTAAGGAAGATTGCCTCGTCCCAAGTTTCAACGTCCCTAAATTCGGCATTTAGGTCAAAGCCCTTCAGTGAAAAGGCCTTTTCAACCGCAGCTGTAAACTCTTCCGACAACATCTCCAATCTCTTTCAGGTTTTGTCCTTAAATAGGTATTTAACTATTTCGTAGAGAAAGTCAACAAAGAGGAAGAGCTTTAGAAAGTTTTCCCTCGTTCCGAAGTTTACAGCAACTCCGTGCTGAACCGCATGTCTGTTTAACTCTCCCTCCTTGTAGTCAATAAAGGGAGTCCAATCAAGGAACTTTGGTATTCCCTCTTCCCGATAAATCCTCTCCACCAAGAGCTTAACGGCATACTGTATCGTTACAAATTTTCGGTTTCTCTTCCTTATCAGCGATTCAATGTCGGCCTCAAGGGTATTTTCTCTGACAAAGGTGTCCCAAACAACTCCTTCGGAGAGGGGAAAGAGGGCATAAATTCCTAACTCTAAGCATCCGAAACTGTAAGCCTTAAGAATATCCCGAACTATCTTCTCCCTCCTCTTAAAGGGAGGGAGCTCCAGCCACAACTCAACCCTCTTCCTCAATCCATCCCCATTAACCGATTTCAGGATAAACTCCCTTATATCCTCCCCCTTGTAAGAGTTGATGAGGTAAGGGGGGAGTATCCACCCGTCCTCGTAGGCCTTTTTGAGGAGCTCCCAGTCCTCAACCTCCATCAAAAATTTGGTTGCCGCCCTGTTCAGCTTCTCCTCAAACTCCTCCCTCCAGTTTTTCAGCTTGGAGCTCCACTCTCCCTCAATTTGAGAGAGTTTCTTCTGTCTAAAGGCCTTCCTCAGTGCAGAGTAGAGGTTCTTAGACTTTGAGGGAAAGAAGAAGGGCTCAAGTTTGTTGTCCCTAACAAGCCTCTTTATGAGCTCCTCGTGGTTGAGCTTTTTAATTTCGCTCCTCTTTAGGTTTAGGAGCTCCGAAACGAGATGGTAGAAAAACTCCCTTGAGCTCCCCTCCTCCTCTGCCCTCTTTAGGAGCTCCTCACTCACGGTCAAGGACGTGTCTTGAGGGAATGAAACAGACAAACTCTCCCTTAAAGACCTCTTCTCCATTTCTGTATCCTACTACCTCAACGCTCCTCTTTTTCCCCTCTCCGCTTCCCCTCGCAACGAACTCAACGGCTTCCCCCACCTTCACGGGCTTTAAGAACCTTACCCTTGCCTCCCCCAGGACAACGTTAGGATGGTTAATAGAGAGCATTGCGGCGTAGTCTGCCGCCGAAAATAGAAATCCGCCGTGAACCAAACCCCTCTCGTCTGCGGCCATAAAGGGCTTTGTCTCAAGGATTACCCTCGCAAAGTTTTCCCCGACCTCAACGGGAGCTCCCGAAATCTCCCTGTCTATCTCTCTGTGCGTCCTTATCTCCATAACTTCCCCTACTTACAGTTTTTAACACAGTACTTGTAGGGAATAACCTCCCCTCCGCAGGAGGTAAAGCAGACCCTGTAATCCTCCTCACACCCGCAGTTTAACGAGCAGGCCGAGGTGAGCTCAGATAAAATGTCAGAAAACTCGGGCTTCTTAGGCCTTTCGGGGGGAGAGGGCTTCTGTTCGTTCAGAGTGTTTAAGGCCTCCTCAAGCTGATACTTTCTATCACATATATAGTAGTCGTGCTTGTGCTTCTTACACTCTTTTTTAAAGAAAACATAGTCCTTGTAGAGCTTTCTGTAATTTCTGTTCCACTCAAGGAGGTTCCTCTGATAGGCCGTGTATTCCTTACTGTATGCCGAGAGCTCCCTCCTGTACTCGTCAAGCTCCTTTTGGTATATCCTCTCGGCCTCCTTACGGGCTTTTTCTAAACAGTCCTGATACTTTTCGTTGCAAGCCTTACTGCACTTTTCGTAATCACTCCTACAGTTTTTAAGGCAAGCCTCACTATCCTTTGGCGGAACGAACCTGTAAGCAACCTTAAACTCTGGACCTCCGCAGGAAATCAAAAATGAGGATAAAAAAAGAACGGGCAACAATCTCTTCATTTCTCCTCCTTCTTCTTTCTTGCCTCATCTATTTTATAGGCTATTCTTTATCATTGAAAATTCTCGGGGAGCTGAGAGATGGAAAAGGCCATTGAAACGAGGCTTGAGAACATAGCCAAAAAGTTCAAGGAAATTGAGAGGAGTCTGAGCAACCCAGAGGTTATTTCAGACCAGAAAAAGTTTCAGTCACTTGCGAGGGAGCATAAGGAGCTCCAGCCCATCTACGAAACCTACCTTGAATACAAAAAGACGAAGGAAGGTATAGAGGAAGCTATTGAGGTAATTGACTCTGGAGAGGACGAGGAGCTCGTTGAGCTTGCAAAGGAGGAGAAGAAGGAGCTTGAGGAAAGGTTGGAAAAGCTTGAGGAGGAGCTAAAGAAACTCCTAATTCCAAAAGACCCCAACGACGAAAAGAACGTCATACTGGAGATAAGGGCTGGAGCCGGCGGTGAGGAGGCCGCCCTCTTTGCCCAAGACCTCTTCAGAATGTACACGAGATATGCCGAGAGAAAGGGCTGGAAGGTTGAGATTCTCTCACTAAACGAAACGGGACTCGGCGGAATAAAGGAAGTTATAGCAATGATTTCCGGTAAAGGGGCCTACTCAAGGCTAAAGTTTGAATCGGGAGTCCACAGAGTCCAGAGAATTCCGGTAACCGAATCGGGAGGGAGGATTCACACATCAACCGCAACGGTAGCAATCCTCCCCGAGGCCGAGGAGGTTGAGATAGAGATAAACGAAAAGGACCTAAAGATTGATACCTACCGCTCCTCTGGAGCCGGAGGACAGCACGTTAATACGACCGACTCGGCCGTCAGGATAACACACATCCCAACGGGAATTGTCGTCACCTGCTCAAACGAGCGCTCGCAGATTCAGAACAGAATAAAGGCCATGAAGATTTTGAGGGCGAGGTTAAAGGAGCTCTACGAAAGGGAACAGAAGGAGAAGTTGGACTCAGCAAGGCGCTCTCAGGTCGGTAGCGGTGATAGGAGTGAGAAAATCAGGACTTACAACTTTCCAGAAGGGAGAGTAACCGACCACAGAATTAAGCTGACACTCTACAACCTTCAGGAGTTCCTTGATGGAGACCTGGATGAAATGATAGATGCCCTCACTGCTGCCGAGCAGGAGAAAAAGATAGAAGCTCTGGTAAGTGAGGATTAATTCAGTCTTTGTTGAATTTCCCATCCGTTCAATATAATTTGAGGGAAATTACACCAGAGGGAGTCTTCTATGGCCGTTAAAGAGGAATTTCTTCCAAAGTGGATTGCATGGGAAATAACGAGGCGGTGCAACTTAGAGTGCATACACTGTCGCTCCTCCTCAACAATTGAGTCGGAACAGGGAGACTTTTCAACCGAGGACGGAAAGAAGCTCCTTGATGACATATCAAAGCTCTCAAAACCGACGGTAGTCTTAACGGGCGGAGAGCCTCTTTTGAGGGAAGACGTTTGGGAGCTTGCCGAATACGGAACAAAGCTCGGCTTTAGAATGTGCATAGCAACCAACGGAACCCTCGTTGACGATGAAGTCTGCAAAAGGATGAAGGAAGTCGGAATAAGGATGGTTTCCCTGTCCCTTGACGGCTCAACGCCAGAAATCCACGACGACTTCAGGAAACAGCCGGGAGCCTACGAGGGAGTGATAAAGGCTGCGGAGCTCTTTAACAAACACGGAATTCCTTTCCTAATAAACTCCTCCTTCACAAAGAGAAACGCCTTTGACATTCCGAACGTTTACAAAAAGGCAAGGGAGTTAGGAGCTAAGGCTTGGTACATGTTTATCGTTCTTCCCGTCGGAAGGGGAGAGGAGGCCAATGCGGAGCTCCTAAATGCAGAAGAGGCCGAATACTGGTTAAACTGGCACTACGAGCTTGAGAAGGAGCTCATCTTAAAGGGAGACAACACAATCTTGGTTCGCCCGACCTGTGCTCCCCACTACTACAGGATTTTTTACCAAAACGCAAAGAGAGACGGACTTGACCTAAAGAGGAGGAACCTCGTTTTCGGAACCGGAGGGGGAAAGGGATGCGTTGCCGGTCAGTCAATCGCCTACATAGACTGCCACGGTTGGCTCAAACCCTGTAGCTACTTCCCCACTTCAGACATCAACGTCTTTGACGTTCCCTTCCATAGGGCTTGGTTTGAGTCAAAAATAATGCAGGACATGAGGAAAATTGAGGAATACAAGGGAAGGTGCGGCGTCTGTGAGTATGTAAAAATCTGCAACGGATGCAGAGTAAGGGCTTACTGGGAACACGGAGACTACATGGACGAAGACCCCATCTG
>CAZEDJ010000038.1:2240-11267 GCA_964511045.1 uncultured bacterium | reverse complement strand
GAAGAGCTCTGGAAGTTAATCTGGGACTTGAACGAGATTGCCGGAAGGCACGGTTACGGAAGGATTGACATGGTTGAGAACCGCCTCGTCGGGATAAAGTCAAGGGAGGTTTACGAATCACCGGCCGGCCTTTTACTCATAAGGGCTTACGACGAGATAGAGAGCTTAGTCCTTGACAGGTTCACCTACCACTACAAGCAGAGTCACGTAAAGCACCCCTACGCAGAGGTAGTTTACGAAGCCCTCTGGTTTACACCTTTAAGGGAGGCTTTGGATTCGTTTAACAATTCGTACTCTTCGTTGGTTTCCGGAACCGTTAGGTTTAAGCTCTACAAGGGAAGTGCTCAGGTTGTCGGGAGAAAGTCTCCAAATTCCCTTTACATAGAGGACCTTGCAACTTACAGCCCCAAGGACTCCTTTGACCACAGGGCTGGAGCTGCATTTACGAAGGTTTGGAGTTTGCCTTTAAAGGTTATGGGAAGAGTAAGAAAGAAAGGAGGGAACAGATGAAATACGAGATTGAAAACGTAAACGAGGTAGTTAAAAAGCTCAAGCTGGAATTCGGGCCTGAGGAGCTCTCCAAGGAGATAGACGCCGTATGTAGGGAGATAGGAAAGAGGGCTAAGGTCCCCGGCTTTAGGCCCGGCAGAGCTCCGGCTTCGGTCATAAAGAAGTACTACGAGGACGACATAAAGGATGCCCTTTTGAGGACCTTTGTTCCCTCAAAGTTGGGAGAGGTTTTGGAGAAGGAAGGGTTAAAGCTCGTTACCGAGCCCGCTGTTGAGTCCTACGACGTTGACTTGAAGAGTGGGAATATGGAGGTTGTCCTCGTTCTTGAGGTTAAGCCTGAGATTGAGCTAAAACCCGAGGATTATAAGGGAATAAAGGTTAAGAAAACAAAGAGGAAGATAGGTGAGGAGGACGTTGAGAAGGTTATTGAAGGGTTGAGGAATCAGAGTGCTGTTTGGAAAGAGGTTGATAGGGAGGCAAAGGAGGGAGATTTAGTTGATATTGAGTATGAGACTCAGGTAGAGGGAGATGAGGAGGTCCACAGGGGAGACATATCCGTAGTTTTGGGAAATGAGCAGCTCTGGCCTGAGGTTGAGAAGGAGGTAATCGGGAAGAAGGCAGGAGAGGAAGGTGAGGTTGAGTTTGTAGCTCCCGAGGATGAGAAGTACGGAGAGGTAAAGGGGAAGAAGGTAAAGGTAAGGTTTAAGGTGAAGGCCGTTAAGGAAAAGGAGCTCCCCGAAGTTAACGATGAGTTTGCAAAGAGGTTTGGGTTTGAGAACCTTGAGGACATGAAGAAGAAGATTCTTGAAGACCTTGAAACGGCAGAAACCATAAGGGAGCAGGAGGAAGTTGAAGACCAAATTGTTGAGGAGCTCCTGAAAAAAGTAAACGTTCCCGTTCCACCTTCAATGCTTGACTTGGAGATAAGGGCTCAGGCCCAAAACCAACTTAACAGGCTTGCACAGATAGGGGTTGACGTCAGACAGCTCAGCCCAGAGGGGATTGTTGAGATGGTCAGACCGACGGCCGAGAAGACTGTTAAGGTTAAACTTCTCCTTGAAAAAGTTGCAGAGCTTGAGGGAATTGAGGTTACAGACGAGGACGTTGAGGCAGAAATCCAAAAACTTGCAGATTCGGCATTTGGAGGGGACTACGTAAAGGCAAGACAGTCTCTGGAGGAAAAGGGACTTTTAAGTATGATTAGGCAGGACATCCTCAGGCAAAAGGCCCTTGATAGGTTAATTGAGCTTGCTGAAGTTGAAGAAGAAGAGACCGAGAAAGAGTCAGAGGGTTAATTCTCCTTACTCCCCCCCTTGGGGGAGTACTTACTCAGTCTGTATCTAAACTCCCTAAAGGTAAGTCCGAGGAGCTCGGCAGCTTTACTCTTTTTTCCTCCTGCCAAATCTAAAGCCTTAAAGAGGTATTTTTTCTCGGTTTCCTCTAAAATTTCCTTGAGGTTTACCCCCTCAGGGGGAATGTAAACCTCCTGGATTTCCGAAGCCATTTCAGAGAAAGTCCCACCCAAAACTCCGTCGTCTCCCATCAGAATTACCTCTCTCTCCACCATGTTTCGGAGCTCCCTTACGTTTCCCTCAAGGGGCAGCGACTGAAGGTAATTTATAAACTTTGGAGAGATTCTCTTTATCTCCTTTCCGTACTTTTTCTCAAAGAGGTCTGCAAAATACTCAACCAATAGGGGAATGTCCTCTCTCCTTTCCCTCAAGGGAGGAACCTTAATGGCAATGGTTGCAATTCTGTAGTAGAGGTCTTCCCGGAAGTTTCCCTTCTCTATTTCCCTTTTTAAGTCTTTGTTTGTAGCAGCAATGACCCTAACATCTACCCTCTTTTCTTCCGTTGAGCCGAGGGGAATGAATGTTTTTGTCTCCAAAAACCTGAGGAGTTTTGCCTGGAGTGGCAGGGGCATGTCTCCTATTTCATCAAGGAAGAGGGTTCCTCCGTCGGCCTTCTCTATCAGTCCTTCCTTGTTGGAGAGAGCTCCGGTAAATGCCCCCTTTTTGTAACCGAATAGCTCACTTTCAAGGAGTTCTGCAGGGAGAGCGGCACAGTTTATTGCAACGAACGGTTTATCCTTTCTCGGGCTTAGGTTGTGAAGGGCCCTTGCAACGAGCTCCTTTCCGGAACCACTCTCTCCCAAAATCAGGACGCTGACGTCGTAGGGAGCAACTTTCCTTATCTGTTCCTTCAGGTTTTCTATGGCCTTTGATTTCCCCACTATGAGGGAGAGCTCCCCATCTTCTTCCTTTCTCCTCAGTGAGAGCTTGTCCGTAACGTTTCTCAGAACGAGCTTCAACTCATTAATATCAAAGGGTTTTTCTATGTAGTCGTAAACTCCAAGCTCAAAGGACTCCTTTATCGTTTCGGTTGAAGCAAAGGCCGTTATTATTATCACTTCGGTTTCCGGCCCCTCCTTCTTTACTTTCTTTACTAAGTCCATTCCCGAGCCGTCCGGGAGCCTCAGGTCTGCAAGAATCAGGTCGTAGTTTTTCTCATTGAGTAATGATAGCCCCTCTTCTAAGTTTTCTGCCTCGTCCACTTCGTAGTTAAAATCGCCTAGGATAATTTTTAGGATTTCCCTAAGGTTCGTTTCGTCCTCAAGAATTAGAGCTCTCACCGCTTCCCTCAATCGGAAGTTTTAGAATGAATGCCGCTCCTCCGAGGGAGCTCTCCTCAACAAAGATAAATCCCCCGCTTTCAACTGCAAACTTCTTAACTATCGGAAGTCCCAAACCGGACCCACCGCTCCTACGGGAGTAGAAGGGCTCAAAAACCCTTTCCCTCTCATTTACGGGAATTCCGGGTCCGTCATCCTCAATCCTTATCACGATAAAGTTCCTGTTTTTCTCTACTCTGATTAAGACCTTACCCTTTGCCCAGTAGAGGGCATTTCTTATGAGGTTCTCAAGGGCGGATAGGAGTCCCTGAGGGTCTGTCGTTATCTGGACTTCCTCCCCCTCAACCCTACACTCCTTCCTTGAGGGAATGTTTCGGCAGAGTTCTTCCAATACGTGTTTTACGTTGACTTTTCTCCTTTCCTTAGAGAGGGGACGGGAGAGGTTTAAAAAGTCCTTGATAATTCTGTCCAACCTCTCAACTTCGGAGATGAGAATTTTGAAGAGCCTCTCATTCTCCTTTGAGGGGGTTAGAAGCTGGAGAGCTCCCTTTATGGAGGCAAGCGGATTCTTCAACTCGTGGGCAAGGTTTGAGCTTATCTCGTAGAGCCTCCTGTAAAATTCGCTCTCCCTTTTTATCCTTTCAAGCTCTGATAGGTAGTTCCTCTGCTCCTCGGCACTCTCCTTTACCTTTATGGATACTAAAAAGACGAGAGTTAGGGCTAAAAAGTTGAGAAACGACTGTAACGGATTAAAGGCCTTTCCCACAAAGAAGTAGTAAACGAGGTGGAGAAAGAGGGCAACGGTAGTTGCCGCAACTCCCTGCCACAGGTCCAAAAAGATGGTTGAGAAGAAAATCGGGAAAAAGAGGAAGAGTGAAAAGATAGTGTACGAGAGAACCCCCTTAATGAGAAGCAGAAAGAGGAAGAGCTCATCTAAGAGAAACTCGTAGAGGTACGTTTTCCTTGAGAAGGTTAAAATTGAGAGGGAGACGAGGGAATAGATACCGAGGACGAGGAGGGAATAGAAGTCGAGAAGTCCGGACCTTGCAGAAAGGAGGAGAACGAGGAGGCCGGTGGAGAAACCGAACCTCCCCACTTTGTAGGCGAGCTGGAGTTTGTCAATAGAAATTTTTACCCTACCCGATACCAAGATTCTTCTCTAAAGAGCTTTCGTAGAGCTCCTTGGCTTCGTTTATCGGAATTTCAACTACCTTTTTCCCCTTGTGTTTGATTACTCCGGTCTTTCCTCCAACTTTTCCAATTGGCTTTGCGGGAACAGTTCTCTTTTTAAAGAATTCCAAAACTTTCTCAAGCATCTCCGGAGAAGTAGAGATAACTATTCTGCTCTGTTCCTCTCCAAAGAGTAGGAAGTCCGTTCTTATGTTGTCCTCAAGCTCAACTTCAAATCCCAACTCCCTTTCAAAGGAGGACTCAAACAGGTTTACCGCAAGTCCCCCTTCCGAAACGTCGTGGGCGTGCTTCAAAAGTCCCATCTCTATTGCTTCAACTACTGCATCCTGGAGGGTCTTTTCAAACCTCAGGTTAACTGTCTGGCCGGTTCCCTTAAATTCCCCCGTGGTGAGCTTCTGGTACTCCGAACCGGAAACGTTTCCAGTGTTTTCTCCGAGTAAAACTATTACATCCCCCTCGTCTTTAAAGTAAGAGGTCATCCTCTTTTCAACGTCCTTTAAGACCCCGACGCATACAACGGTTGGGGTTGGAAATACTGCCCGCTTTCCTTCGTCGGTCTTCGTTTCGTTGTAAAAGCTGACGTTTCCGCTGACGACGGGGGTCTCTAAAACTTTACAGGCATCGGCCATTCCGTCTGTTGCCTTCACAAACTGCCACATTATTTCGGGGTCTTCGGGGCTTCCAAAGTTTAAGCAGTTCGTTATTGCCCTTGGGGTTGCTCCGCTGCAGGCAACGTTCCTTGCTGCCTCGGCAACGGCTATCTTTCCTCCCTCATAAGGGTTTAAGTAGCAGAACCTTGAGTTGCAGTCGCTACTTATCGCTATTCCCCTTTGAGTTCCCTTAACCCTCAGAACTGCGGCATCTGAGCCGGGATAGACGACAGTGTTTATCTGAACCATGTGGTCGTACTGTTCCCAAATCCAGCGTTTACTCGCAATTGTGGGGGACGAGAGGAGTTTTTTAACGATTTCATTCAGGTCGGAAGGCTCCTCAATTTCGTTTTGGTCGTAGTTTCTGTTTTCCAGGATGTAGCGCGGAACTTTAAACGGACGATAGTAGACAGGAGCCTCGTCGGTTAGGGCCTTTATGGGGAGCTCCGCAACAACCTCTCCCTTCCAGAAGAGCCTCAAAACTGGTTCCTCTATCACTTCACCGATGATGACGGCATCGAGTCCCCACTTCTTAAAAACTTCCATTATTTCTTTCTCTTTCCCCCTTTCACAAACCACAAGCATTCTCTCCTGAGATTCTGAAAGCATTATCTCGTAGGGGGTCATTCCCTCTTCCCTCGTGGGGACCTTATCGAGGTCCAGCTTAACCCCGACTCCTCCCCTTGCGGCCATTTCAACCGACGATGAGGTGAGTCCTGCCGCTCCCATATCCTGAATTGCGACAATTCCCTCCTTCTCCATTGCTTCAAGGCAGGCCTCTATCAGCAGCTTCTCCATAAACGGGTCGCCGACCTGGACGTTTACCTTCTTTTCAACCTCCTCCTCCGACGAAAACTCCTCCGATGCCATCGTAGCTCCGTGGATTCCGTCCCTCCCCGTTTTGGCTCCGACGTAAATTACCGGGTTCCCTACTCCTGCCGCCCTTGCATAGAATATTTTGTCCTTCCTTACGATGCCCAGTGCAAAGGCGTTAACCAGTGGGTTGGTCTGGTAGCAGGAGTCAAAGTAGACCTCTCCTCCCACCGTAGGAACGCCGACGCAGTTTCCGTAGTGGCTGATTCCAGAAACGACCCCCTTTGTTATGTACTTCATCTTTGGGTCTTCCAACTCACCGAACCTCAGTGAGTCCATACAGGCGACGGGGCGTGCCCCCATGGTAAAGACGTCCCTCAGAATTCCGCCGACCCCCGTGGCTGCTCCGTGGAAGGGCTCAATGTAGGAGGGGTGGTTGTGTGATTCCACCTTAAATGCGGCACATATTTGGCTTTCCTCGTCAACCATTATTATTCCGGCATTTTCTCCCGGTCCCTGGACGACCCAGGGGGCTTCAGTGGGAAACTTTTTAAGGTGTGGCCTTGAGGACTTGTAGGAACAGTGTTCAGACCACATTGCCGAAAATATACCCAACTCCACCAGGTTGGGCTCCCTTCCGAGGAGCTCCACAATTCTCCTGTACTCCTCCATAGTAACGTGTTGCTCTATAATCTCTCTGTCCATTTGAAGACTCCCTGTGGGTTTGTGGCATTAATTATATCGTTGAAGAAAAGCGTTGATAAACTTAAATTTGCTCTGATAAAAAAGACAAGGAGGGAAACAATGGCAGTCGTGGGATTTGCAAGACTGGAAGCACTGATGAGGAAGGCTGCAGGCCTTGACATTGACAAGAACAAGGCAAAGGAGATTACGGACATCGTTGAGAAAAAGCTCTACGACCTCCTCCTCATCGGTGAGAGAAATGCAAAGTACAACGGAAGGGAGGTCATTTGGGAGTGTGATGTTCCCCTAACGAAGGGATTTTTGGAGTCCATGCAGAAGTTTAAGGAGTTAGAGGAGGAGCTCTCCCTTCAGGACATCCTCGATTTCCTTGCAACGAAACCTCCCCTCAAGTACCCCTTAGAGGCTGAGCTTGAGAACAAACTTCCAGAAATTGTAGGGACTCTCCTCTATATCCTTGCAAGGATAATGAAGGAGGTGGACCCGGGCGTAAGACAGCCCTCAAGTGAGGACATTGAGAGGGCCGGAAGGATTCTTGACCTTACCATGTAGATTCCGGGAGGGCTTCCCTCCCTTTTCGGAGGATGTGTTGAAGTTGAGCTTACAGATGACTTTGAGGGAGTGTTTGAAAGAGTTTCCCCAGTTGAAGGATAAGCTCTACGAGCTTATAGAGGAGTGTATCTACTGTGAGGGTTTTAAGGATGAAACCTTGGAGGAGGTTTTCAGGGCTCACAGGATAGACCCCGATAGAGCTCTGAAAGAACTTGAGTGTGCTTTGGAGGGAAAGTGAAGTTTCCCTACTATTTGGGAGTTAAGGCCGTTGCCGAACTTATGTGTTGCAGTGCAGTAACGGCTCCTAAGGGAAAAGGAGTTAATCTAATCTACACCAAAATATTTGAGGAGCCCGAAAAGGATGAAGTAGCGAACTTAATGGAGAAAATAGGGAGGGAAAGAGGAATTTCCTTCTTCGTTAGGGATGCAAATAACGTTAGGGACTCACTCCTCGTCGTTTTTATAGGAACTGAGGTAAAGCCGAGGGGAGTTCCTTTCTGCGGTTTCTGTGGATTTAAGGACTGTGAGGAATCTGCAAGGGCAGGAGCTTACTGTTCCTACGCCGTAGGTGATTTGGGAATAGCTTTAGGTTCTGCGGTAAAGGTGGCTTCCGATAACAACATTGACAACAGGATAATGTTTTCCTTCGGAAAGGCGGCAATCGTCGGAGGCTTTGTTCCAAAAGAGGTAAAGATAGGTTACGGAATTCCCCTTTCCGTTTCTGGAAAGAACATCTTTTTTGACAGGAAGTAGGATGGAGAGCATAGCTTGGATAGTTGTTCCTTCCGGAGAGGGGATTTCGACAATTTCCGTTCCCGTTTCCTCCCTCGTTGAAAATAGAAAACTTGCCGAAAAGAGGCCCTGCTGGATACACTTTAGGAAAATTGACGAGAAAACTGAGGAATTCCTTAAAGAGCAGTTTTCAATAAATGAGCTTTCAATAGAGGATTGTAGAAACGAGGAGAGGTCTAAGGCCGAGTACTTTGAAGGTTACGCTTTCCTTCTTCTCATCTACTACGACGGCGGAATGAGCAGGCAGAAGAAACTCTGCATCTTCTGGGGAAGGGACTTTCTCATAACGATAGGAAGTAGAAGGTTGTTTGAGGAGGCAAAGAAGGAGCTCATGCTTGAGGAGCTCCCCTTTGGCGGAGGCGTGGAAAGGATTGTCTGGATAATCTCAAGCTTGATAGCCGAGAAGTTTCAACAGGTAACGGATTCACTGGAAGAACAGGCCGACGAAATAGAGGCAAAGGTTTTTAAGGAGCAGAGTCCGGAGCTCCTTGAGGACATATCCGACCTCTCCTACGAAATACTGACCTTGAGGAGGGGGTTAAAGCAGATAAGGGACACCTATAAGGTTGTAATGTCCCTATCCGGAAGGTTTGCCGACTCTGAAAACATCCACTACTTCAGGGACTTACTTGACGAGATAAGTATTCTGTACGACAGGGCCGAAACGCTTCATGAATTTATACAAAACGTCTTAAACGTTTTCTCATCACTCGTTAACTTTAAGCTGAATGAGATAATGAAAACGCTGACCATCTTTGTAGCCGTTATTGAGCCCCTCATGTTCGTTACCTCCTTTTACGGTATGAACGTCAGGAACTTGCCCCTTGCCGAAACCTCCTTCGGAATTGTCGTTATATCCCTGTTTATGCTCTTAATGAGCTTAGGTCTCATCCTTTACTTCAGAAGGAAGGGGTGGATTTAATTGAGGTTCCTCGTTTACCAAACGGCCTTCCTCGGCGACCTAATACTGACCTCGCCCCTTTTAAAGTCCCTGAGGCAGTCGTTTAGGAATTCTGAAGTTTTCCTCGTTGTAAGAAAGGGATTTGAGGATGTATTTAGGGGATTTGAAGGAGTTTCGGTAATTCCCTTAAAGGAGAAGTCTCCTCTAAAGGTTGCAAAGCTCTTTAGGGAGTTATCAATAGATGTCGCCCTCTCCCCCCACCGTTCACACAGGGCAAGCCTCTC
>CAZEDJ010000038.1:0-2140 GCA_964511045.1 uncultured bacterium | reverse complement strand
AGGCCCTACATCGTTTTGGCTCCGGGTTCAGTTTGGCATACAAAGGCATGGATTCCCGAGTACTACGGCGAGGTAGCAAAGTTTTTCCTTAAAGAGGGTTATCGGGTCGTTCTCGTTGGCTCAAAAGGAGACGAACCCTACTGCCAGAGGGCTTGGGAGAGCTCCGACAGAAAGTCCATTAACCTCTGCGGTAAGACGAGCTTGAGGGAGTTTTTCTCAATAGTAAAGGAGGCTGCTCTAGTTATTTCAAACGATTCCTCCCCCGTTCACGTGGCAGTTTCGGTAAAAACGCCCGTCGTTGAAATTTACGGCTCAACGGTTCCCGATTTCGGTTTCTACCCTTACGGTGAGGGAGACATCGTTGAGCTAAAGGGGTTGAAGTGTCGCCCCTGTGGAATTCACGGGAGGAGAAGGTGTCCGGAAGGCCACTTTAAGTGTATGATAGATTTAAAACCTGAGATTGTAATAGAAAAGGCCTTAAAATATCTGTGATATATTTCGGTTTCCTAAATAACTGTTTGGGAGGAAGTTAAATGAACGTTAGGGTAACTCCACTTGACACTCAACCGGTTTACAGACAGGAGATAGAGATTGTAGAGAGAAAGGGAATAGGTCATCCCGATACGATATGCGACGCCATTGCCGAGAGGTTGTCTGCGGAGCTCTGCAAAATCTATGCTGAAAAGTTCGGCTTTGTCCTTCACCATAACGTTGATAAGAACCTCCTTGTAGGTGGAAAGGCCCTTCCCAAGTTTGGCGGGGGAGAGGTGGAGGAGCCCATAGAGATTTTCCTTGCCGGAAGGGCTACGAAGGAGTACAAGGGAGTAAAGATTCCCGTTGACGAGATTGCTGTTGAGAGTGCCAAGGAGTGGTTGAGGGAAAACATCCACGCGATAGACCCCGACAGACACGTCAAAATCCACACCCACATAAGGCCGGGGTCTGTTGATTTGGTTGATATCTACATGAGACAGCTTAAGGAAGGTTTGCCCCTTTCAAACGACACCTCCTTTGGAGTTGGGTTTGCCCCGTTTGACGACCTTGAGAGTGTCGTTTACCACGTTGAAAAGAGGCTAAACGATAAGTCCTTTAAGGAAAGCCATCCCGAGGTTGGTGAGGACATCAAGGTAATGGGCGTTAGGGTCGGAGAGAAGATAACAATAACGATTGCCTGTGCCTTTGTTGACAGGTTCGTTAAGGATATTAATGACTACGTTGAAAAGAGGGAGAACGTCAGGAGAACCGCCCTTGAAGTTGCAAAGAAGTTTACGACGAGGGAGGTTGAGGTTAACATAAACACCGGTGATGACGTAGAGGGAGGAAACGTTTACATTACCGTAACGGGAACCTCTGCAGAGGCAGGGGACGACGGTGAAGTTGGAAGGGGAAACCGCGTTAACGGTCTCATAACGCCTTACAGGCCTATGAGCCTTGAGGCTGCTGCTGGTAAGAACCCCATTACTCACGTTGGGAAGCTCTACAACATAACTGCGAACGACATAGCGAGGAGCGTTGTAGAGGAGATACCGGAGGTAGAGGAAGCCTACGTATACATGGTCAGTCAGATTGGAAAGCCCATAAATCAGCCCCTTGCAGTTGACGTAAAGGTAAGGGCGGGAGAAAATGTTGAGGCCTTTAGGCCAAAAATTGAAGTTATAGTGAATGAAAACCTATCTCAGATGAAAAACATCTGGAAGAGGTTGGTTGAAGGGGAGTTAACCGTCTATTGAGGGGAGCTCCCCCCTTATCTATCCTCCATCGTAAATTCAGTTCCGTTGAAGCTTTTCAGCGTGTATGTGTTTCCCCTTTTTTCAAATCTCCTCGGCAAGAGGGGAACCTTTCCGTAACCGCCGGGGCCATCGACTGCATAGTAGGGAATTGCCAGGGGAGAGAGCCTTTTAAACAGCTCCTCCATAATTTCAAGTCCCTTCGTTATCGTCGTTGAAAAGTGCATTACCCCCCTCACTGGGTCGCAGTGAAAGAGGTAGTATGGGCGAACCTTGATTGACTGGAGCTTTGAAAAGAGCTCCGTCAAGGTGTCTGCATTGTCGTTAACTCCTTTTAGGAGAACTGTTTGGTTGTTGACCGGAATCCGCCTTTGAAGGAGCTCTCCAACCCCTTCCTTAGAGAGGGGGGTAAC
>CAZEDJ010000037.1:0-11656 GCA_964511045.1 uncultured bacterium | reverse complement strand
CCAAGAAGAAGTTTGCAATCGTTTGAGCCTCTATTCCTTGGGTTGCATCTATAACCAGGAGAGCTCCCTCACAGGCCGAGAGGCTCCTTGAAACCTCGTACGTAAAGTCAACGTGTCCCGGTGTATCTATCAAGTGCATCGTGTAGGTTTTGCCGTCGTCCGCCGTATACTTCATTCTGACGGCGTTGAGCTTTATAGTTATTCCCCTTTCCCTTTCAAGCTCCAACGTATCAAGCATCTGCTCCTTTAGTTCCCTCTGTGAGACCGTTCCCGTGAACTCAAGGAGCCTATCTGCAAGGGTTGACTTTCCGTGGTCTATGTGGGCAATTATGCAAAAGTTCCTGATTAGCTCCTGGTTCATAAAACCTCTCCGATTGGGTTTTGTAGAAATATATGTTTTCAGAGCTCCGAGTATAGCTGTTTAGCTCCCTTTAAGGGAAAGGCCTTCTCCCTGTACTCCCTGAGGAAGAGGGAGCTCTCCCTAAAGGCATCCTCAATCTTCTTTCCTGCCGACAGCAGTGAAAGGAGGGCAGACGAAAAGGCACAACCCGTTCCCCTAACAACTCTATCGTCCCTCTCGTGGCAGACCTCTTTCTTTAAAACTCCTTTGAGAAACAGCCTGTCACAGACGAAATTTCCCCTCTCTACTCCCTTTATTACGTAGTTTTTCCCCGAAAGGTAGTCCTTAATCACCTCAAACTCGGAAAAGTTCGGAGTTATTAAGGTTGAAACCTCAATCAGAGGAAGAATTGACGAAACTTCCTCAATAAAGGTCCTACCAAAGGTAGGTGATAAAACGGGGTCAAAAACGACGGGAACGCCCAAATCTCCCAACCTAACGGCCAACCTCTCATTTACGCAGAGGTCCCTGTGGGGAATTCCCACCTTTACTCCCTTAACCTCTATCTCATCAAGGACCCTTTCAACTTGGTCAATGAGGAAGTCTCCGTCTGTAAAGACGACCTTAAAAACGCCCTTTGTGTTCTGTGAAGTGTTTGCAGTAACGACGGCAGTTCCTAAAAAGCCGAACCTGTTAAAAGTCCTCACGTCCCTGAGAACTCCCGCTCCTCCGGTTGGGTCAAATCCGGCAATCGTTAAAAGGAAATTCCTCATAACCTCTCCTGTATAATCTGGCTTCAGACCCAACTAAATTAGGACGGGAGAGAAGATGAGGGAACTCATAAGGGAAAGGGTTGCAGAGGCCGTTACGACAATTTACGGTGACGACGTTTTAGATATCTTAGACAGGGCTACGTTTGAGAAACCCAAAAGGAAGGAGTTTGGGGACCTATCAACAAACGTTGCCTTTCTCCTCGCAAAAGTCCTGAAGCAGTCTCCGAGGAGCATAGCCGAGGAGATAAAGAGGGTTTTAATAAAGAGCGGAGACTTTGAGTCTGTTGAGGTTGCAGGCGGCGGGTTTATAAATTTCCGCCTCTCTCAAAAGGTCTACGAGGAGCTCCTTGAAGCAGTTGTAGAAAAGGAGTTTTACACATCGGACGTTGGAAAGGGCGAAAGAGTCCTCTTAGAGTACGTCTCTGCAAACCCAACCGGTCCCCTCCACGTAGGACACGGAAGGGGAGCCGTTGTCGGAGACGTTCTATACAGGATAATGAAGATTACGGGCTACCGCCCGGAGAGGGAGTTTTACATAAACGACGCCGGCAGGCAGATAAGACTCCTCGGGCTCTCTATCTATCTAAAGATAAAGGAAATAATGGGAGAGAAAGTGGAGCTCCCCGAGGACGCCTACTCAGGGGAGATTTCCATCTGGGGAAGAAACTACATAAGGGAAATTGCTGAGAAGTTAATGAAACTTAAACCGGACATCCTCGAACTTCCCCAAGAGGAGGCGGTCAGAATCGCCTCGGAATTTGGAAAGGAGGAGATGTTAAAGTGGATTCAGGAGGACCTAAAGGAGCTCCGGGTCGAGTTTGACAGCTGGTTTAGTGAGAGGGAGCTCTACGAAAGGGGAGAGGTTGAAAGGGTTTTAAACATCCTAAGGGAGAGGGGATACATCTATGAAAAGGAGGGAGCTCTGTGGCTCAAAACCACTCTCTTTGGAGACGATAAGGACAGGGTCGTAAGGCGTTCAAACGGTGAATACACCTACTTTGCTTCAGACATAGCCTACCACTTTAATAAGATTGAAAGGGGATACGACAGGGGAATTGACATCTGGGGGGCCGACCACCACGGCTACATAAAGAGGGTTAAAGCTGCAATTGCAGCCCTCGGAAAGGAGCCCGACTGGCTTGAGGTAATACTCATTCAGTTGGTCAAGCTCTTTAGCAAGGGTGAAGAGATAAAAATGTCCAAGAGGAAGGGAAACTTTATCCCTCTAAAGTGGCTGATGGACGAGGTAGGCGTTGACGCAGTGAGGTTCTTCTTTCTCCTCAAGCGCCACGACACTCCCCTTGACTTTGATATAGACCTTGCCCTTTCGGAAAAAAGTGAAAATCCCGTTTACTACGTCCAGTACGCCCACGCAAGGCTCTGCAGTGTCATAGACAAGGCGAGGGAGAGGGGCTTTTCCCCCAGGAAAGATAACCTTAACCTCTTAAACTCAGAGGAGGAGAGGGAGCTGATTCTCAAATCCTACGGTTTTAGGGATGAACTGAAGCAGTCGGCACTCAAGAGGGAACCCCACAGAATTCCCTACTACTTGATTGAGTTGGCCTCAGCACTCCACAGGTTCTACAACAAGCACAGGGTAATAAACGAGGAGGATAGGGAATTAACAGAGGCGCGACTGTACCTCATTGAGGGAGTGAGGAGAGTCATCAACTTGGGACTTGGTATCCTTAACATAAATGCTCCGAGGAGGATGTGATGGAGGGGAATAGGAGACTTCAAATAGCCTTTATCGTCGTTTCTGCCGCCCTTTTCGGCTTTGCCTACGGCGTCGGGTACTACATCGGTAAGGGGGCCGGAATAGAGGAGGAGAAGAAGATTTGTGAGATGGAGAAAAAGCAGATAGTCAAAACCCTGGCCAGAATAACGCCCGTTTCCCGTCCGGAACCCGTAGAGGAAACTGTTAAAAGCGAGATTCCTCAGGAAAACAATACAGAAGTTTCTCCTAAAGGAGAAAATCAAGTCCCGACAGAGGAAACCGCCGAGGCAAACGAGACTGCTTCTAAGGAAAACAATGCCACAAACGCTACGGCTCCTACACAAGAGAAAACGGAGGAGAAAAGTGTCGTAAAGGAGGAAACTAAACCCTTAGAGAAAAATGAGAAAACACAACAACCGGTTCAACAAACAGTTCAAAAGAAGGAAGAAGTTAAACCGAAAACTGAGGGTAAGTACTACTTACAGTTGGGGGTCTTTAGAAACAAGGAAAACGCATTTAAGCTGGTTAACAGACTCAAGGAAAAGGGATTTGACGCAAAGACGGTTTACGGAAAGAGGTACGTAAAGGTAATTGTCGGATACTTTGAGACAAAGAAGGAAGCAATAAAGGTTAAGAGGGAGCTCCGTTCCTTAGGAATTGACTCAATCCTCAGGAGGAGAAGGTAGTGATAGACACCCACGCCCACATTCACTTTCCACAGTTTGACCCGGACAGGGAAGAGGTAATAAAGGAGTGTGAGGAGAAGTTAGACGCAGTTGTAACCGTCGGCTGCGACCTTGAGGACAGTAAAAGGGCAATAGAAGTGGCAAGTTCGGGAAAGAACATCTTTGCTTCGGTAGGAATCCACCCTCACGAGGCAAAAAACTACTCAGAAAGGGACTACGACAGGATAGTTGAACTGGCAAAAAGCCCAAAGGTCGTAGCCCTCGGTGAAATGGGACTGGACTTTTACAGGAACCTCTCACCGAAGGAAAAGCAGTATGAAATATTTGAGATGCAGATTGAGGCAGCGAGGAGGTTAAACCTCCCGGTTATCATACACACGAGAAGTGCAGCAAGGGAGATGGCCCAATTCATAAGGAGCCACTTTGACGGAGTAAGGGGAGTAATCCACTGCTTCAGCGGAGAGTTGGAGCTCCTCAGGGCAGCCCTTGACGCCGGTCTCTTCATCTCCTACGCCGGCCCCGTAACTTACCCCAAGAACAGGGAGCTCCGAGAAACTCTAAAGTACGTTCCCTCATCAAGGCTCCTCGTAGAAACAGACTCTCCCTACCTATCCCCCCAGCCCGTAAGGGGAAGGAGGAACAAGCCGACCTATGTGGCCTACACGGCCATGACAATAGCGAAGGAGTTGGGACTTTCGTTTTCCGACGTTGACAGAATAACAACACTAAACGCCAAGAGGTTGTTCGGCATTCCCTTAACTCAGGAGGAGGAAAAGGAGAGACTCGTCTATCCCGTGGGAGAAAGGCTCTACATAAACCTTACCTCACGGTGTCCCTGCTCCTGTAAGTTCTGCTTCAGGGGAACTGAGGACTTCATTTTGGGATATAACCTACACCTAAAGAGGGAACCCATCCCCGAAGAGTACATGTACAGGATAAAGAACCCCAAAGTCTTTAAGGAAATCGTCTTCTGCGGATACGGTGAGCCCTTTGAGAGGTTTGGAGCTCTGAAGAAAATCTCGGAGTGGATAAAAAAGTTCTCTAAGGAAACTCCCATAAGGGTAGATACGTGCGGTTTGGCCTACCTGATAACGGGAAACGAAGGGCTCCTTGACGAGCTGAAGGGTCTGGTTGACTCCTTCAGCATAAGCGTAAACGCCTCAAGTCCTAAGGAGTACCTTGAAGTTGTGAGGCCAAAATTTGGAGAAAAGAGCTGGAACTCCCTGATGAAGTTCATAAAAGATGCCAAGGAAAGGGGCTTTAAAGTCACCATAACCGCCGTTGACTACCCGGGATTTAAGAGAGAGGAGTTTGAGAAGTTAGCAAGGGAGTTGGGAGTTGATTGGAGAATAAGGCCCTTTAAGAGGTTTAAGAAATGGGGAGAGTAGTTAGATTAACGATTTCTCTTGACGAAAAGCTCCTTGAAAAGTTTGACAAGTTTTTAGAGGAAAAGGGATACTCAAGCCGCTCCGAGGCGATAAGGGACTTTATAAGGTCTGCACTCATAGAAAAGGACTTAAAGCCCGACAGCTTTGCCTTCGGAACGATTACAGTCGTTTACGACCATCACCAAAAGGACTTGGTTGATAGACTAACGGAAATTGAGCACGGTTACCTTGAAAACATCATATCAACGATGCACATACACATAGACCACCACCACTGTTTAGAGGTTATAGCTGTAAAGGGAAAGGTGAGGGAGATAAAGGAGCTATCGGATAAAATAACCTCACTGAAGGGGGTAAAACACTCAAAGCTCGTGTTTACCGGAATTGAACCGTAAATGCCAAAGGTTATATTCTCTAACAACCAACTTGGAGGTAGAGGATGGCCGGACATTCAAAGTGGGCAAATATTCGCCATAAAAAGGCAGCTCAGGACGCAAAGAGGGGAAAGATATTCACAAAGCTCGCAAGGGAAATAACGGTAGCGGCAAGGGAAGGGGGCGGAGACCCTGAGAAAAACCCACGGCTCAGGGCGGCAATTGAAAAGGCCAGAAAGTTTAACATGCCAAAGGAAAACATAGAGAGGGCAATAAAGAGGGGAACGGGAGAGATTGCCGGGGAATCCTACGAGGAGGTAACTTACGAGGGATACGGTCCCGGAGGAGTTGCAATTATCGTTAAGTGCTTAACGGACAACAGAAACAGGACAGCCGCCGAGGTGAGACACGCATTCTCAAAGCACGGCGGAAACCTCGGAACGTCGGGATGCGTCTCCTGGATGTTTGAGAGAAAGGGAGTAATCTCTATCCCTGCGGAAAACTACGACGAGGATACCGTCATGATGGCGGCAATTGAGGCTGGAGCCGAGGACGTCGTTAGGGAGGACAACAAGTTTATCGTCTATACAAACCCCTCCGATTTAGAATCGGTAAAGGAGGGAATTATCTCAAGCGGAATTGAGATAGAGGAAGCAAAGTTAGACCTCATACCAAACACAACGACAAGGGTTGAAGGGGAAACTGCCTTAAAGGTATTGAAGTTACTTGAAACCCTTGAAGACCTTGACGACGTTCAGGAAGTTTACTCAAACTTTGACATGCCGGAAGAGGTTATGAATAATGCATAAACTCCTCCTCTTTCTCCCTCTTCTCCTTCTCCTCCTTCCCCTTCCTTCCCTATCTCAGGACTTTGAGGCATCGGTCCACTCGGAAGCTGCAGCCCTCGTAGAGTGCTCCTTGGGAAAGGGTGAGTGTAACTCACTCTTAGACATTCCCTGGGACCAGCCGGCCTTTCAATTCTGGCTCTCTTACTACAGAAGCGGCCTAAACAGGGCAAAGTTACTGGCTCAGTTAGAGTCATTCAGGATTTTCTACCCAAAGGTTAAAGAAATTTTCAGAAGATACGGAATCCCTGAAGACCTTGCACTCCTTGCAATTGTTGAGAGTAAGGGAGACCCCTCTGCCGTCTCAAGGGCTGGAGCGGCAGGGCTCTGGCAACTCATGCCGTCAACTGCAAGGAGGTTGGGACTAAAGGTTAACTGGTTGATAGACGAGAGGTTCAATCCGATAAAGTCAACAGAGGCGGCTGCAAAGTACTTGAAGGAGCTCCACTCATACTTCCACAGGTGGGACCTTGCAATAGCAGCCTACAATGCCGGACCGGGAACGATTTTAAACAGGTTAAAGAGGCTCGGAGAAGCCCAGTTTTGGGATTTAACGAAGCTCCCCAACGAAACCCTTAACTACGTTCCAAAGTTCTACGCCGTCCTTTCCCTTGCAAAGGGGAGCTCCATACTGGAAAAGCCTACAAGCGAGAAACTCCTTACGATAAAGGTGAGCAGCAGGACGACGCTGAGGAGGATAGCGAGAGCCCTCAGAGCTCCCTACTCCGTAGTGAGGAGGTTCAACAGGGAGTTTAAAAGGGGAATCGTTCCGAGGGGATACTACATATACCTTCCGTCAAGGGCCGTAGGGAACACCTACGTATTAAAGTACGCAAAGTCAAAAAGGGTCTTCATCTACGTTCCAAAGAGAAGGGAGACCCTCATATCGGTTGCCAGAAAATTTGGAGTAAGCCCAAATTTACTGAAGGAACTAAACAGAATAAGACACAATACCTTAATTAAAGGACGCCCAATCATTATAGTCAAGATAAACGAAAAGGAAAGGGATGGAAAGGGTTAGAGAAGACGATGTAGTAATCCTGTTTGACCCCGAAAAGAGTAAGAAGTACTTCTTAAACCTTTCACTTACAAGGGGGAAGTTCAGCACCGAGAAGGGAGAGATTGAGCTCTCAAGCCTCATAGGAAAACCTTACGGCTCAAAAGTTAAAACACACAAAGGATTTACTTTTATCCTCCTTCCCGTAACACTCTATGAATTCATAATGCACAAGTTAAACAGGTTAACCCAGATAGTCTATCCTAAGGACTCCGCCTTTATACTCCTAAGGCTCAACGTTAAGCCGGGAGACACCGTAGTTGAGAGCGGTATAGGAAGCGGAGCTCTAACGGCCGTATTTGCCCAAGCCGTAGGGAAGGAGGGAAGGGTCATAAGCTATGAGAGGAGGGAGGAGTTCATAAAGAACGCCCTGTCAAACTTGAGAAAGTTGGGTCTTGAGGAAAGGGTTGAAGTTAAACACAGGGACATTTCAGAAGGGTTTGACGAAGTTGAGTCCGCAGATGCCCTCTTTTTGGACGTAAGGGAACCTTGGCTCTACTTAGACAAAGCCTACAGAGCTCTCAAAACGGGGCACTTTATCGGAATCCTCGTTCCAACGGTCAATCAGGTAATAGAGACGCTGAAAAAACTGAAAGAGCTCCCCTTCATGGACGTAGAAGTCTGCGAAATCCTGTTGAGGAAGTATAAGACGGTTCCGGAGAGGCTGAGGCCGGAGGACAGAATGCCGGCCCACACTGCATACCTGATATTTGCGAGAAAACTCCCTGAGGACGTGAGGGTAGAATGGGGGGATTAGAGCTCCTAAACAAGTCGGGAATTGCCGGATACGGAATATTTCTCCTCTCAGTACTCTCCCTCGCCGTTATTCTCGAAAAGCTCTACGTTCTGAGAATAAAAAAGCTGATTCCGAAAGAGGACTTGAGGCTCTTTGTGGAGTTTCTGGGGAGGGGAAACATAGGCGATGCCGTTGAGCTGTGTAAGAGGAGAAAGAGTTTCCTATCGGCCGTAGTCTTTGATGCCATTAAAAACATGGGAAAGCAGAACAGGGAAAACTTCCTCCACGCATTTGAGGTAAGTGCAAGGAGGCACTTTTCTGAGCTTGAGAGGGGAATGACCCTCCTTGCAACAACTGCGGCAGTCTCTCCCCTCTTGGGACTCCTCGGAACGGTTCTCGGAATGGTTAAGATATTTGGAGCTCTAACGGGAGGAAGCGGAATAGGGAATCCTCAGGAGCTCTCGGCCGGAATTGCTGAAGCCCTCTTAACAACAATTATGGGGCTCGTTGTAGCCATCCCGGCAATTGTCATGTACAACATCTTCAACAAAAAACTTGACAAAATAGCAACAGAGATTGAATCTGCTGGAGTTCTCCTCGCAAACAACCTTAAGGACTCGGAATGAGAGTTGCCACCTGGAACGTCAACTCAATAAGGGTGAGGCTTCCCCTCGTTTTGGATTGGCTAAAGAGGACAGAGACCGACGTATTGGGAATGCAGGAGGTAAAGGTAGAGGAGGAGCTCTACCCCTTCTCATCATTTGAGAAACTCAAATACAGGTGCGTAGTCCACTCTCAAAAGGCCTACAACGGCGTCTCAAACTGCTTCAAACTGAAATTGAAAAAAGCCATAAAGGGATGGCCGGACGGAGAGGAGGACGAAAAGAGAATAGTCATAACAGAGTTTGAAAATCTCTCCGTTGTAAACGTTTACGTTCCGAGGGGAGACAGAAAGGGAACGGAGAGGCACGCCTACAAAATCTATTTCCTAACAAAGCTCAAGGTCTTACTTGAGGAGATGTTTTCTCCGGACGAACCCCTAATAGTCTTGGGAGACTTTAACGTCGCCAGAGAGGAAATTGACGTTTACGACCCCCTAATTTGGAAGGAGAGACCCGGCTTTATGGACGACGAAAGGGAAGCCCTTGAGGAGCTCATCTCCTTCGGCCTTTACGACCTCTTTAGGGAGAAGCACCCAGATGAGAGAATGTTTACCTGGTTTGACATAGAAACGGGAGCCTTCAGCAGAAACAGGGGACTCAGAATAGACTACATATTTGCAACAAGGCCCCTATTGGAAAGGTGTATAGATTGCAACATAGACTACGAAGCGAGAAAGAGGAGGGGAAACCTCCTTCCCTCAGACCACGCCCCCGTGTATGCCTTCTTTGAGCTATAATTCAAGCACCACAAACTTTTCGGAGGTCAAAATGGAGGAACTAAAAAACCTCATTGAAGAGGCTTGGGAAAATAGGGAGCTCCTTAAGGATAAAAAGTACCAGGACGCGGTTAGGGAAACTGTTGACTTGATTGATAAGGGAAAGCTCAGGGTTGCAGAGAGGTTGGGAGTTGGAAACTGGAAGGTCAACGAGTGGGTAAAAAAGGCGATTCTCCTCTTCTTCCCCATCTCAAAGATGGAGGTTATGGAGGTCGGCCCCTTTGAGTACTACGACAAAATTCCCCTGAAGAAGGGTTGGGAGAAGTTAGGAGTGAGGGTCGTTCCACCGGCAACTGCCCGCTACGGCTCATACATAGAGCCCGGGGCAATTCTCATGCCATCCTACGTCAACATAGGAGCTTATGTTGGCTCTGGAACGATGGTTGACACGTGGGCAACTGTGGGCTCGTGTGCTCAGATAGGAAAAAACGTTCACCTTTCGGGAGGAGTCGGGATAGGCGGAGTCCTTGAACCGCCAAACGCCACTCCGGTAATAATAGAGGACAACTGCTTTATAGGTTCAAGGTGCATAATAGTGGAGGGAGCAATCATTGAGGAGGAGGCCGTTTTAGGTGCAGGAGTTGTAATAACGGCCTCAACAAAGATAATAGACGTTACCGGAGATGAACCGATTGAGTATAGGGGAAGGATTCCGGCAAGGAGCGTAGTAATTCCCGGAACGAGGGTTAAGAAGTTTCCAGCAGGTGAGTATCACATTCCCTGTGCCCTCATAATAGGAAAGAGGAAGGAATCAACGGACAAAAAGACTTCCCTAAACGAAGTCCTGAGGGAGTTCAACCTTCCCGTTTAAGGAGGATGCCTTGGAAAAGTTCTACGTAACAACGCCTATATACTACGTTAACGATAAACCCCACTTGGGACACGCCTACACAACAACGGCTGCGGACATCGTAGCAAGGTTCAACAGATTCTTGGGAAGGGACGTTTTCTTCCTAACGGGGACGGACGAACACGGCCAGAAAATACAGCAGGCGGCAGAAAAGAGGGGCATGTCCCCCAAGGAGTTTGTTGACTCCCTCGTTCCAGTTTTTAAGGAGCTCTGGAAGAAACTCAACATCTCCTACGACCACTTCATAAGAACGACGGACCCGTACCACATAAAGGCAGTCCAGCACATCTTTATGGAGTGTTACAGAAAAGGGGACATCTACCTCGGGGAGTACGAGGGATGGTACTGCATTCCCTGTGAGACCTACTACACAGAAAAGGACTTAATTGAAGGGAAGCTCTGTCCCTCGTGTAAGAGGGAAGTTGTAAGGGTAAGGGAGGAAAGTTACTTCTTTAGGCTCAGCAAGTATCAGGATAAGCTCTTGGAGCTCTACGAGAAAAATCCCGAATTCATTGCCCCCGAATTTAGGAGGAACGAGGTCATTAACTTCGTTAAGCAGGGTTTGAAGGACCTATCGATATCGAGGACGAGCTTTTCCTGGGGAATTCCCGTTCCCATAAACGAAAAGCACGTTATATACGTGTGGTTTGATGCCCTGACCAACTACCTCTCCGCAGTAGGATACCCGGAGGACGAGGAGAGGTTCAACAGGTACTGGCCTGCAGACCTACACCTCGTCGGCAAGGACATCCTCAGATTCCACGCCGTTTACTGGCCTGCATTCCTGATGTCTGCCGGCCTTCCCCTTCCAAAGAGGGTATTTGCCCACGGTTGGTGGACGGTTGAAGGCGAAAAGATGAGTAAGTCAAAGGGCAACGTCATTGACCCCTTTGAGTTAGTTGATAAGTTCGGCGTTGACCAAGTAAGGTATTTCCTCTTTAGGGAGGTCTCATTCGGGCTTGACGGAGACTTTTCGTACGAAAAACTGGTAAACAGGATAAACGGCGAGCTTGCAAACGATTTGGGGAACCTCTTTAACAGGACACTCTCAATGATGAAAAAGTACAGAAACGGTGTGGTTCCCGAACCAAAGGGCGAGGAAACGGATTTGGACGTTGAGCTGAAAAGTAGAGCTCTCTCAACCCTTGAGAAACTAAAGGAGCTGATTCCAAAATCGGAGCTCTCAAGAGCTTTAGACGAAATCTGGAAGTTTGTGGGCTTTGTTAACTATTACATAGACAGGAGAGCTCCGTGGCAGCTCAAAAAGGAGGGGAAAGAGGAACTTGACAGGGTTCTCTACAACATGGTTGAGGCCTTGAGGTTCATAACGGCCTTCGTCTACCCATACATGCCCTCATCTGCAGGAAAAATGGCACAACTAATAGGATTGGGAAAGAGGGTTGAGGAGCTCCGGTCAAGTGAATTTGAGAAATGGGGAGGAACCGAACCCGG
>CAZEDJ010000036.1:0-11916 GCA_964511045.1 uncultured bacterium | reverse complement strand
CTATTGCAAAGTTCGTGGTGCCCGGGGCGGGAATCGAACCCGCACGGCCTTACGGCCCCGGGATTTTAAGTCCCGTGCGTCTGCCAATTCCGCCACCCGGGCTTTTTTTTGATTTTTGGCGGGAAAAAATAAAATGGTGCCGAGGGGCGGAATCGAACCGCCGACACGAGGATTTTCAGTCCTCTGCTCTACCAACTGAGCTACCTCGGCCTGTGGAAAAGAAATATAAGGGTCATTATATTCTGTGTCAACCTTCCATTTCGGAGAGTGGTATGGTCGTTTTAAAGTTTAAGTATCCCGACACCGAAAAGACGGGACTTGCGAGGTCTGACGAGAGGTTTAACTACGGAGAGGAGGTTGTAGTTAAAACCGATAGGGGAGAGGAGTTAGTTAAGGTTTTAAAGAGTTATGAGGTAGATGAAAATTCCCTGTCAAAATTTGGTCTTAATGAGGGAGAGCTCTACTCGTTCCTCCGCCTCCCTACTGACGAGGACAAAAACAAATTTTTGGACAACCTCCTCTTTTCGGAGGAAGCCCTAAGGGTCTGCAAGGAAAAGGTGAAGAGACACGGCCTTGATATGAAGCTGGTAAAGGCCTATACAACTTTAAACAGGGAGAGAATTGTCTTTTACTTTACGGCACAGCACAGGGTTGACTTCAGACAGCTCGTCAGGGACCTGGCATCTCACTTTAAGACGAGGATAGAGCTCCGCCAAATCGGCGTCCGCGATGAAGTTAAGATGGTTGGCGGAATCGGAATGTGCGGTAGGGTTTGCTGCTGTAAGGACTTCCTTGACTGCTTTCAGTCAATATCCTTAAACCTTGCCAAGTTACAGGGGCTTCCCCCGAACCCCTCAAAGCTCTCGGGAACCTGCGGAAGACTCATGTGCTGCCTAAAGTATGAGGAGGCGAACTACTACATAAGGAACTTCCTTCCCGAAGTAGGTAGTGAAGTAGAGACTCCCGACGGTTTAAAGGGTAGGGTTGTTGACGTGAACGTTCCACTTGAAACCGTGACCTTAGAGGTTGAGGAGAAGGGAAGGGTTAACTACCCGATTAGGGCCTTTGTTACAGAGGAGCAGTGGAACGAGTACATTGACCTTTTGAGGAAGAAGGAGGATGACAGGTTTAAGTGCTTTACGAAGGCGGGAGTTATCGGCGATGAGAGTAGTTAAGGAGCTTAAAAGTCCCCTAAACAGGCTCTTTATTTTTGAGACCGAGGACGGATACAGGATAGAGTCCGTTTTTTACAAGGGGGAGAGGCTCTGCGTCTCCTCTCAGGTCGGGTGTCCCGTAAAGTGCCTCTTCTGTGCTTCGGGAAAGAGGGGGTTAAAGAGGAGCCTGACGGCAGAGGAGATATTTTTGCAGTACGAAATTCTAAGGGAGAAACTCCCAATAAGGGGAGTTGCAATTGCCGGAATAGGTGAGCCCTCGCTAAATGCCGACGAGGTTGTTAAGGCTGTGGAGCTCTTTAAGAGAGAGGGGCTTAAAGTTACGGTAAGCACTACCGGGTATCCCATTTCGGGATTTGAGAAGTTGATAAGAGCTCCCCACGACGGTTTGACAATTTCGGTTCACTCCGTTTTTCCTGAAAAGAGGAGGGAGATTTTCGGTCTATCCGAGGACCTCGGTGAAATTCTCGCCGTTCTTGAGGAGTACCGCAAAGGAGTTTCATCCTCAAGGAGGAAGAAGTTTCAGTTAGGCTACCTCCTCATAAAGGGTTTAAATGACTCAGAGGAGGACTTAAGGGAGCTCGGGAGAATTGCCAAGGAACACAGAATGCCCGTTATGCTCATGGCGTACAACCCCATTGAAGGGGTAGGACTTGAACCTCTGAGCGACGAGGAGTATGAAAGGGCTTTCCTCTTTTTGAGGGAGATGGGAGTAAGGGTAACCTTAAGCAACAGGTTCAGGAGAGACCCCTTGGGCGGATGCGGAACCCTTACAATCTCAAGGGAGGTGTAGGATGAGGAAGCTCATTCCCTTGATTCTCCTCCTCTCCTTCGGGTGTGCTACGACAAATTCCCTGACGAAAGAGGAGAGGGAAAAAGCCGTTGAAATCGGAAATAGGGCCGTCTCAACCCTGATGGGGGAGCTGAAGAAAAACTTGGGAATGGCCCTTAAGGAGGGAGGTTTCCCAAAGGCCATCTCATTTTGCTCTCAAAAAGCGGAGGAGCTCACTCAAAAGGTAAACAGGGAGTTGGTCGTCGTAAGGGTAAAGAGGGTTTCGGACAGGTTCAGAAATCCTGAAAACAGACCGGACAAAACGGACCTTGCCGTTATAGAGTACTTCAAGAGAAAGCTGAAGGAGGGGAAACTTCCTCCCTACTACATTAAAGTTGTTGAGAGAAACGGAAAGAGGTATGTCCTCTACTACAAGCCCATAAGGGTTGCTCCCTTCTGTTTGAACTGCCACGGCGACCCGAAACGGATGAATCCCGAAGTTTTGAGAATTCTGAGGGAAAGGTACCCCGAGGACAGGGCTCTCAACTATAAGCCCGGCGACCTCAGGGGAGTCTTCAAGGTTGAAATTCCCCTTGATGAGCTGAAGGAGGGTTAAATGTTTGTAAAGGAAGGGGAGCTCCCGGGAGTTGGAAAGAAATACTCCATAAGAACCGCCAACGGAGACACTATCGTCGTAATAATTCACTACTCGGGAAAGAGGGAGATTTACTACTTTGAGGACGACAACGAGGAGCCGACGGCGGTAATTGAGCTTACCGACGAGGAGGCAAGGGCACTCGGAACGATACTCGTCGGAGCTCTGTTCCAGCCGACATCGGACGAGGAAAAGATTGGCTTTTTGATGAAGCACCTTGCCTTTGAGTGGATAAAGGTTCCGCAGAACTCACCCCTTTCAAACAGGACGATTAAGGAACTTGACATAAGGAAAAACTACGGTGTCATCGTTGTGGCAATAATAAGGGACGAGAACGTCATAGTTTCTCCCTCACCCCTCTTTAAGATAGAGCCCGGAGATGTCTTGGTGGTTGTCGGAAACATTGAAAACGTTAAGAAGTTTGCCCGCTTGGTAGAGGGAAAGGAATAGATGGAGAAGTTTACCCTTACATTTTCCCTCTTTCTCTTTGTTCTCCTCGTCTCCTACCTCGTTTCGCAGAGGTTGAGGTTTCCCGTCATTCCCGTTTACATCGTTTCGGGCATACTGACTTCGCTCTTTGTCCACGCTAAGGAAGTTCACATATTTGAATTCTTGGGCGTCGTCTTTCTCCTCTTTTTCATAGGCCTTGAGTTTTCACTTGCAGAGTTGGAGAAAAACTTTAAGAACATCTTTTCGGTCGGCACGGTTGATTTCCTCCTGAACTTTGTCCCCGCCTTTTTTATCGGGAAGCTCTTGGGTTTTGACAATCTCACCTCCTTTTTAATTGCCACAATTACCTATCCGAGCTCCTCGGCCATCGTTTCAAAGCTCCTCATAGACCTTAAGAAACTTGCAAATCCCGAGGTTGAGCCCGTCCTCTCAATTTTGGTCTTTGAAGACCTCGTGGCTGCGACGCTGCTTGCCGTTATTTCAAACTTTTCGTCGGGAAGCCTTGAGCCCGTTGATATTCTGAAGGTGGTTTTTAGAATTGCCCTCTTTATCCTCATATCCTTTGCACTCATAAAGGTTTTGAGGAGGATTGTTGACCTTTCAATTGACTACTCGGGGGGAGCAAAGGAGTTTCTCGTTCTCCTCGTCGGAGCTCTCCTCTTTTCCTTCGTTGAGGTCTCACTCGGCTTTGGCCTTTCGGAAGCAATAGGGGCCTTTGTTGCGGGAACACTGCTCGGCGAGAGTTCCTACAAGGAAAGGATTGAGACGGTAGTCGTTCCGTTTAGGGACGTCTTTGGAGCTCTCTTCTTCCTCTCCTTCGGCCTCTCAATAGACTTTTCAAAACTGAGCGCTTCCCTTATTCCTCCCCTTTTGGTTCTCCTCACCTTTACGTCACTGACAAAGATTTTCACAGGAGTGGTTTCGGCAAGGCTCTACGGCCTTTCCCTAAAGAGGGGAATTTCAGCCGGACTGATGCTCCTTCCGAGGGGAGAGTTTTCAATATTGGTGGCCGCAACGAGCAAGCCCCTCATTTCGCTCTCGGCCATCTACGTCCTCTTAACCTCTCTCTTGGGCTCCTTTGCTGTTAAAGAGTCCTCAAGGATTTTGAGCCTCTTCTTTAAGAAGAAGGAGAGGAGAAAGAGCAGACTCACAAGGTCTCAGCTTCTGGGGGATTAGATGTTTATTACTTTTGAGGGAATTGAAGGCTGCGGAAAGAGCACACAGGCAAAGCTCCTCTACGAGGAGCTGATAGATAGGGGATTTACCGTTCTCCTCACGAGGGAGCCGGGAGGAACTCCTGCGGCCGAGGAGATAAGGAGGATAATTCTGAAAAAGTGGGAGGAGGGATTTCCTCCATTTGCAGAGCTCTCCCTCTACGAAGCAGCGAGGTCTTTTCACGTTGAAAACCTAATCCTCCCCTCCCTCAAAGAGGGGGCAGTAGTCGTCTGCGACAGATTTACCGACTCAACGGTTGCCTATCAGGGTTACGGGAGGGGACTTCCGCTGGATTTGATTGAGAGGATGAACCTTGAAGCAACGAGGGGACTAAAGCCCGACGTTACGTTTTTGATAGACCTTCCCGTTGAAGTGGCCTTCAGTAGGCTTTCAAGGAAGGAGCTTGATAGAATGGAGTCTGAGGAACTCTCTTTCCACGAGAGGGTTAGGGAGGGTTTTCTTAAAATTGCCGAAAAAGAGCCTCAAAGGGTGGTTGTCCTTGACGGAACGAAGGAGATTGGAGAGATTTTTAAAAGCGTTCTAAAGGTTGTCTTAGAGAGGTTAAATGCTCTTTAGCAACATAGTCGGCCACTCAAAACAGCTGAGCTTAATGAGGAGACTTGCCGAAATTGACAGGTTTCCTCAGAGCTCCCTCTTTGTAGGCCCCGAAGGGGTGGGAAAGAGGACGGTTGCAGAGGAGCTCCTAACCTACCTGACCAAGAGCAGGCTCAACGTTAGGGTCTACGGCGTTGATTCGCCTCCTTCAATAAGGGAGGTAAGGGAGTTTTCGGAGTGGCTCTCAATGAAGCCGGGAGAGGGAGAGAGGAAGGCCGTTATAATTGATAGTGCCGACGATATGAGGGGGGAGGCGGCAAATGCCCTCCTCAAAACCCTTGAGGAACCTCCGAGCTACGCCTTCCTCACGCTGATAGCCAAGAACGAGAACTCGGTCATACCTACGATAAGGTCAAGGTGCAGGGTCTTTAGATTCGGTCCCCTGCCCGAGAGCTCCCTCCTCTACCTCCTTGAAAAGAGGGGTGTAAGGCCGAACGAGAAAGTCTTGAGGATTTCAAGGGGAAGCATCGGATTGGCCTTAAGGATTTTGGAGTCGCCAGTTGTGGAGCTCCTTGAGGAGTTTTCGTCCCTCGTAAAAAGTCCAAGGAGAATTGGCCTCATTCTCCCCTTTTGCGAAAAGTTTTCAAAACTCTCAAGGGAAGAAGCCCTAATCTTTTTAGATGCCCTTGAGGTTCTCATCTTTGAAAAGTCCGGAAATCCCAAGTGGGGAGAGGCCATAAACAGGGCAAGGTACTTTTTAAAGTTCCACGGCAAACCTCAGTCCGTTGTTGAGTGGTTGCTCCTTGAGGTCTTTGGGATTTAGAGAAACTCTTTTGAGTATCCCGTTAAAAGGCCCGGGTAGAGCTCCTCAACAAACTCAACAACCTTTTCAAGTGTGGCATCAACTACCCTCTTACTCGTTCCAACGGTTACAACTGCAATGACGCTCCTCTGCCACTTGTCCTGCTCCCCGATTTCGCTGACCGAAACGTTAAATTTCCCCTTTACTCTCTCAACGATTCTCTTAACCACTCCCCTCTTCTCCTTTAGTGAGTGAGCGTAGGGAATTGAGAGCTCAATTTCAACGTAACCTATAACCGAAGACACGTCAGCCCTCCAGTAGCTTGTTCCACTCTTCCCTTACAGAGTCCCTTATCTCCATGTAGTCCTTTCCTTCACTGTAAAGTTTCTCAAGAGTGGGTCTAAATACCTTTCTGTAAAACTCCTCTCCCATCCTCCTGATGATTTTCTCGTCAAACTCCTCCGGGGTTGCCAACTTCCTCCACCACTTCTCGGTAGTCTTTCCCTCAAGGTAGGCGCGGGTAGCTCCCCTGTACTTAGTTCTGTGTCCAAAGAACTTTCTCGCCGCAACTACCTTAGCAACCGCAAGCCCGTAGGCCTTTGCCTCATCCTCCGGAAATCCAAACTCCCTTTCCGCCTTTATCCTGTTGTACTCGGCAAAGACGTCGTACCTCCTAATGGGAGCTTGAGGTTTTAGGACTATTGTCCTCGGCATCTTCAGGGTTTTCCTTTCCATCTCTCCCTCCAAAATTTATACTTAACTTAATTTTAATCTCAGGAGGAGAGATGGAACTCAGACACAAGCTCTGGAGGTGCACCGTCTGCGGATACATATACAGCGTTGACGAGGGAGACCCCGACAACAACATACCGCCCGGAACGCCCTTTGAGGCCCTGCCCGATGAGTGGGTCTGTCCCGTGTGCGGTGCATCAAAGGACAAGTTTGAGCCGATAGATGAATGAAGGTTTTGGTAATAAGGCTCTCCTCTCTGGGGGACGTTATCCTTTCAACATCCGTCCTCCCGCCCTTAAAAGAAAGGGGTTATTCCGTTGACTTTCTAACGTTTAAGCCCTTCGGAGAGGTTTTAAGGGGACAGCCATTTGTTGACAGGGTTATTGAGGTTGACAGGAGGGAGCTCCGCTCCTTTTCTCAAATTAGGGAGTTTTCAAGGACCCTCAGGAATTACGACTTGGCCTTTGACCTCCACGACGTCCTGAGGACAAAGATTTTGAGGAGGTTCCTTCCGTTTAAAACCTACGTTTACGAAAAGAAATCGCTCCTCAGGCGCCTCATGGTGGTTTTTAAGCCACTTAAGGCTAAGTGGCTCTATGTCCCAGAGCTCTACGGAAAAGCCCTTGAAAAGGCAGGAATAGAAGTTAGTAACTTGAGACCTCTCCTCTATCCCGATTCAGGGCTGAGGGAAAGACTTTCTTCCTCTGTTCCCCCAAACAGCATTGCCGTTTCCCCGGGTGCCAGGTGGGAGGCAAAGAGGTATCCCTTAGATAGGTTTAAAGAGGTTGTTAAACTACTAAGAGAAAAGGGGTTTCAGCCAGTAGTCGTCGGCGGAAAGGGAGAGGAAGAGCTCGGGGTTGAGCTTGAGAGGAAGGGAGCTCTCAACTTCTGCGGGAAGCTGTCAATCAGGGAGAGCATAGCACTGATATCCCTAACGAGGGGAGTTATATCAAATGATTCGGCCGTCGTTCACATGGCAAGGGCTGTAAGGGTTCCCGTGGTTTCCATCTTTGGTCCTACTCACCCGGCCTTTGGCTTTGCTCCCCTTAAAGACGAAGGAGTTCCAATTACGCTTAACCTTCCCTGTTCTCCCTGTTCCCTCCACGGAAGGAGAGGGTGCAGTGAGATGGAGTGTTTTAAAATTCCCCCGAGGGAAATAGTTGAAAAACTCTTCTCCCTTCTGGAGAGTTAGTTGAGAAAGTTGCTTTTGGAGTTTTCGGTTGTTTTCCTCATAAGTTGGCTCCTTGAGTTTCTCTACATGGGTATCAGGGGAGTCTTTGAGGGAACGGTTCTCTCCCTCCTTGAGATTTCGCTCTCCTTTGATAACGCCGTGATGAATGCACTCATCCTCTCGGGCCTTTCAAAGGTCTGGAGGAAGAGGTTTCTCACTTGGGGAATGGTGGTTGCCGTCTTTGGAATGAGGTTTCTCTTTCCAGTCATCATCGTCTCCCTCGTCTCGGGACTTTCTGCCTTAAAGGTTGTTGAAATTGCCCTAAAGGAGCCCGAACTCTACGCCCGCTACCTTGAGTCATCCGAGCCCCTCATCCTATCCTTCGGCGGTTCATTCCTTATGATGGTCTTCCTGAACTGGCTCTTTGATTCGGAAAAGACTCTACACTGGATAGGGTTTTTAGAGGAAAGGGCCTCAAAAATTGCAAGACTCGGAGAGATAAAGCTCCTGACGGGGCTCTCGGTCGTGTTTTTCGTGGGGCTCTTTAAGAAGGATGCCGGAATAATCCTCTCGATGATTTTGGGAGTCCTCCTGTTTGAGCTGGTTCACTTCATCAAGGGAGCCATTGACTACTTTAAGGAAAAAAAGGGAAGTTTGGATGCGGGATTGGGAGCTTTTATCTACTTGGAGCTCCTCGACGCCTCCTGCTCCCTCGACGGAACAATTGGAGCGTTTGCAATAAGCCAAAACTTAGTAATAATAACCTTGGGTCTTTCGGTCGGTGCCTTCATTCTCCGCTCACTCACCCTTTACTTTGTTGAATCGGGGAAGTTGAGCCAACTCCCCTACCTTGAACACGGGGCACACTGGGGAATAGGGGCTTTAGGAATTATGATGCTCGTTGAGCTCTTTAGACCCCTTCCGGAAGTTCTAATAAGCTCCCTGGCGCTCCTCTTTATTCTCTCCTCCCTCTACTCCTCCATAAAGCGGACTGAACCGCTCCTCAGGGAGTAAACCTCTCAATTAGGGCCAGAGCTCCGTTTATCCCGTCCACAGCAGAGCTCGTTATTCCGCCGGCATAACCGGCTCCCTCTCCTATCGGGTAGAGGTTTTCGGCCGACACTGACGTAAAGTTTTCGCTTCTGACGATTCTAATCGGAGAGGAGGTTCTCGTTTCAACGCCCACTAAGGTTGCATTCTTTGGAACGAAAAAGGAAACTCTCTCAAACCAGTGGAGAAAAGCCTCCTTTATGGGCTCCGAAATTTCCCTTGGGAGGAGCCTGTCAAGTCGGGCACTCTTTATCTCCGGGATGTAACCTCCCTCTATGAGCTCAGGGGAGCTCTGACCGTGAATGAAGTCCCAAACCCTCTGGGCCGGCATTGCATAGGAGCTCCCTCCCATAACGAAGGCCGCCCTCTCAAGGTTCCTCTGAAACTCTATTGCCTTAAAGGGGTCGTTTTCAAAGTCCTCCGGAAAGAGCTGAACGACGACGGCACTGTTGGCATATCCGCTGTCCCTCGCGTAGTTGCTCATTCCGTTGCAGACAACGGTGTGTTTTTCCGAGGAGGCGCATATAACATAACCGCCGGGACACATGCAGAAGGTATAAACGTTCCTATTCTTACCCTTGTAGGTGAATGAATACTCTGCCGGGGGGAGCTTCGGGTGTTTAAACCACCTCCTTCCGTACTGAATTCTATTTATAGTCCTCTGCCTGTGGATTACCCTGAGGCCGACTGCAAAGGGCTTTGCAACGACCTCTATGCCGGTTCTTTTCAGCTCCTCAAAGGTATCCCTTGCGCTGTTTCCTAAGGCAAGGAAGATAAAGTCAAACTCCTCAGCAGTTTTCGTTCCCCCATTTAAGTCCTCTATCTCTACCGAAACAATTCTGTTTCCTTCCCTGTGAAGTTTCCTGAGAACGCTTGAGAACCTGAAGTTAACCCCTAATTTCTTTAACCTTTCCCGAAAGTTGGGAATTACTTCTCTCAGCCTGTCTGAGCCGATGTGGGGTTTGCTCTGATAGAGGATTTCCTCTGGAGCTCCGCATTCAACGAGTACCTTATAAACAAAGTACTTCTTTTTATCCTTCAATCTCGTCGTTAGCTTGCCGTCGGAGAAAGTCCCGGCACCGCCTTCCCCGAACTGGACGTTTGAGTTCTCGTTAAGTCTGCGGAACTTCCAAAAGGTGGAAACATCCTTCACCCTCTCCTCTACCGGTTTGCCCCTCTCTATGAGTGTAACTTCAAAGCCCGCCCTTGACAGGACAAAGGCAGAAAAGAGACCTGCCGGGCCGGCTCCAACAACGAGAACCTTTTTCCTCTTTGGAATCTTGTGAATCTCAACTTCCTCAACCGGCTTAAACTCCCTTGCAACTCCCCTCTCAATGAGCTCCTTAGCCTTATCTTCGCTCAAGTCTGCAACGATTTTGTAGACGAAGACGGGCTTCTTCCTTGCATCTAAAGACTTCCTTACTATTTCAAATTCCTCAATCCCGAGCCTTCTAACTTCTGTCTCAAGGTCGGATTCAAGGGGAACCTTAACCTCTATCTCAACCTTCATCGGGGAGCTCCAATTTGATTTTTTTCAGGAATTCGTAAAACTCCTTCGGAAATTTAGGTTTCCCCTTTTCATGGTCAAACCGTTCTTCCTCTCCGAGCTCCTCAATTTCAATGTATATAACCTCATCAAATCCCTTAACTCCTATTCTCTTCTCAACGGACTCCTTCTTGTATATGAGGGAATCCCTCTTTAAGATTCCCCCCTTCTCAAGTATGTCGCCGACGAACTTCTCTGCGTTGTCTATGTCTCTCTGTTTTACCCTTCCGGAGAGGTAAAAGGTCAGGGAGATTTTAACGGGGTTCTCAATCGGAAAGTTTGAGAGGCCGTAGGAGAGCTTCTGAATGTGAAGTTGCCACAGGGCTTCCCTTTGAGCTTTTAAAACTGCGGGGTTATTCATTATGAAGGGTTTCATCTCTCCGTTTATTCTTCGGTGGGATATCTTCTTGTAGTTGGCCTTACTGGGAATCTTTCCCACAAAAAAGAACTTAAACTTCAACCTTCCCTCTTCTTTAAGCTAAAATATCTATAGAACTTTAAGCTATGAAGATTTAAGTAATGATACACCACAAAAGAATTAACTTCAGCACTAAGGACCCAATCGGAAAGTTCATCACAATTTCACTCATCTTAATTGGCTTTGTATTCCTATCAACCGTCGGAATAAAGCTCATTGAAGGGTGGTCTTGGCTTGACAGTTTATGGCACGTGATAATCACAATCTCAACGGTCGGCTACGGGGAGGTCCACCCCCTTTCACAGGTCGGGAAAATCTTTACGATGCTCATCATCGTCGTTGCCCTCGGTGTCTTTGCCTACGGGGCTTCAACGATTGCCTCTATGATTTTTGAGGGAGAGCTGCAGAAATTCTTTACAGTTAAGAGGATGGAGAAGATGGTTTCAAAGCTAAAGGGACACACGATTGTCTGCGGACTGGGTAGAACTGGGCAGGCCGCGATAAAGGAGCTCTGGAAGGAGAAAATTCCCTTTGTCGTCATCGAAAAGGACGAGGCAAAAATTGAGGAGGTGAGGGAACACTACCCCAACCTCATCTACATCCACGGGGATGCAACTCAGGACGAGGTACTGATAAAGGCCGGGGTCAAGTCGGCCTCAAACATGATAGTTGCAACGGCCGACGATGCCGATAACCTCTTTATAACCCTGTCTGCAAAAAACTTAAATCCACGCATAAGAATCGTTACGAGGGCAAACAGGGAGGAGAACGTTTTAAAACTGAAAAGGGCTGGAGCAACGGAGGTGATTCTTCCGAACGTCATAGGTGGACTGAGGATGGCTTCCGTTGCAATTAGGCCGAGTGTTGTGAGTTTCCTTGATATAGTCACTCACCACGGTGAGGTGGACTTAAGGCTTGAGGAGATTAGAGTCCCTAAGGGTTCTCCCTTCCACGGAAAGCTCCTAAAGGACCTTGACATACCGAAAAAGACGGGCGTCATAGTCATAGGAATCAGGAGGGAGGACGGCTCATTTATTCTGAACCCGACCTCAACTACGATGGTTCTTGAAGGGGATTCCCTGATAATTATTGGAACTAAGGAACAGGCCGAAAAATTAAAGCAACTTGTTAAGGGAATTGAGGATTAGTGGTGCGGGAGGCGGGATTTGAACCCGCACGCCCGTAAGGGCACCGCCCCCTCAAGACGGCGCGTCTGCCGATTCCGCCACTCCCGCAAATCGGTAATGGAAAATATAGCTTTGCCTCTATATCCTGTCAAGTTTTTGCACTGGTTCAATGGGCAATTTTGGAGTTTGAAGTTTTCCTCTTATTCTTCTAAATTTCTGACTGTTAATAGTATTTTGGAGGAGTAGATGGT
>CAZEDJ010000035.1:0-11955 GCA_964511045.1 uncultured bacterium | reverse complement strand
CCTGTGACCTCCAGCTTGTAAGGCTGGCGCTCTCCCAGCTGAGCTATCCGCCCAATTGACGAGATGGAAATATAGTCGTTAGGAGCTCCCGTGTCAAGTTCCCCTAACATCGGCGTTTCCGATTTTCAAAATTGCTCTAAACAATCCTATAATAGTTTCACACAATGCCACGAGGAGGAAGAGATGAGAAAGGTCCTCTCCATAACCACGCTGTTTGTCCTTATCCAAACTGTGTCCTCCTTCGGAGCTCCCCTCTCTCAAGAGGAAATTCTCCAAAAATTGGAAAACCTTGAAAAGAGAGTCCAGGAACTTGAAAGGGAAAACAGGGAATTGAGGAAGCTGTTAAAGGGGAGGTACTCCGTTAAGCCTTTAAGAAAAGAAACGAAGAAGCTAAAGATAGGAGGAAGGGTCTTACTCAGGTTTTCACAGTCTGAAGACCTCAGAGAGGGAGAAAAGACGATATTTGGAGACCCAGGAAACGGATTTACGGTCAGAAAGGCAAGGCTCCACATCAAGGGAGAGCTCTCAGACGGGATTTCCTACGGAATTCAAATCAGGGCAGACCGCGGAAGTAAGGTGGAGCTCTGGGACGCATACGTAAAGTATGCATCTTCCCAAATTCCCATTTCGGTAAAGGCCGGCCAGTTTAAGGTTCCAGTCTCCATGTCCTACCTTAAGAGCGGAACAAAACTCTCCCTTCCCGAGAGGCCTGTAGCAGTGAATGAGATAGCACCTGTTTGGAGGGACGTAGGAATTTCAATGACCTACAAACTCCCCTTTGAAAAAACAAAACTGACGGCCGGAATATTCAACGGAGAGGGCTGGACCAACAAGGATAAGATATACAACAGTGACAAGAAATATCTCTACACGTTAGCCCTCGACACAACCCCCGTAAACAACGAGGAGTTTTCCTGGAGGTTCAGAATCGGAGGGACTTTCGGAACAGACTCAGAGAGCAAGGGCTACAAGAAGCTCTACAAAGTTGCTTCACTCAAAAGACACCTCATTGACGTTGAAACGGGACTCAAGATAAAGCCCTACAACCTCTCCTTGGAAGCCGGTTACCTCCACGACAATCCTTCCGATGCAAAAGATAAGAGCGGAAACGAGATTTCCCTTGGGAATGCAAAGGGCTACTACATTCAGTTGGACTGGGAAACGCCGATGCTTCCGGAGCTCCACTTAGTAGGAAGGTACTCATACGTAGACCCAAACGACGACAGGGATGACAGTTACGATGTTGACTACACCACCCTCGGGTTTTACTACCTTATCAACGGCTGGCAGGCCGCAGTAAGGTCCTCCTACACTTGGGCAAACGAGAGGCACGGAGAGGAAGTCAACAATAACCTGTTTGTTACAGAATTTCAGCTCCTCTTTTAGGGGAGCTCCCCCTACTTAAAACTCAAACAGGTCGTCACTGTCGTCAAAGGAAAACTCATCCGTCTCCAAGATGGAATCTTCCTCAATCTGGGAAATCGCCTCCCCCGTTTCCTGAGGAACTGTCTCCGTCTTCACCAAGCCGGGTTCCCTGTTCTCAAACCTCGTCAAGTCCTTTATAAAGGCGAGCTTCACCGTTCCGGTAGGGCCGTTTCTCTGCTTTGCGATTATTATCTCTGCAACTCCCTCCTCTTCAGGTTCGGGGTTCTTCTTGTAAAACTCCGGTCTGTGGATAAAGAGGACTATGTCGGCATCCTGCTCCAAGCTACCGCTCTCCCTAAGGTCTGAAAGCTGAGGCCTCTTATCGGCCCTGTGTTCAACCTGACGGGAAAGCTGAGAGAGTGCTATTACGGGAACGTTGAGCTCCTTTGCAAGCCCCTTTAGGGAGCGGGATATCTCTGAAACCTCCTGCTGACGGCTCTCGGTCCTCTTTATTCCCCTCATAAGTTGCAGGTAGTCAACGACTATCAAGTCCAGTCCCCTCTCCGTCAGCAGCCTCCTCGCTTTTGCCCTCATCTCAAGGATTGAAATTCCGGGTGTGTCGTCAATGTAAAGGGGAGCTTGGGATATCCTGTCGGCAGACTTTAAGAGACTGTCAACCTCCTGAGGCTTTAGGAAGCCGCTCCTTATCTTGTGGAGGGGAATCTTCGCATCCTGAGCAATCAACCTCGTTATCAACTGCTCCTTCGTCATCTCAAGGGAGAAGAAGGCAACCGTCCTTCCTTCCCTCACGGCCACGTTGTAGGCAATTGAAAGCGCAAAGGCCGTTTTACCCATTGAGGGACGGGCGGCGAGTATTATCAGGTCGGAAGGCTGAAGGCCGGAGGTCATCCTGTCAAGCTCAAAAAATCCGGTCGGGAGCCCCGTTACCATCTCCCTTCGGCTTGCAAGCTCCTCAATCTGGGCGACTATGTCGGGAATAACCTCCCCTATGTGGACGAGGGAGTTTGTTATCCTGTCCTCAGAGAGGGAAAAGACCTCCTTCTCAAGGACCTCTATGAGAAAGTCGGGGTCGGGAGTTTCGTCAACGAGCTCGTTTATCCTCCTCCCTATTCTGACTATCTTCCTCAGTAAAGACTTGTCCTTAACTATCTTACAGGCAGACTCAAACTTTTCGTAACTCTCAAGGGCATACTCTATGAGGAGGAGGAGGTAGTTTTCACCGCCCACCTTCTCAATCAGCCCCCTCTTTTCAAGCTCATCCTTAAAGGAGATTTCGTTTAGCTGAGACTCGGTATATCCTTCTGCTATTAGGTCCCTTATAAAGCGAAAGAGGTTCCTGTGCTCCTCCTTGAAAAAGTCGTCGGGAGACAGGAGCTCCACCCCCCTAAATGAAAAGGAGGGCTGGACTATCATCGTTCCCAAAACAGAATACTCGGCCTCAAGGTCAAAGAGCTTACTCACCTGAGTCCTCCCTCTGCCATTTCAACGGCCTTAAAGAGTGCCTTTGCCTTGTTAACCGTCTCCTTTGCCTCAAGCTCCGGAACGGAGTCTGCAACTATTCCGGCCCCTGCCTGAACATAGACCTTGTTCCTCCGAACGACGGCCGTCCTTATTGCAATGGCGGTATCCATGTTTCCGTCAAATGAGAAATAACCTACGGCTCCGGCATAGACTCCCCTCTCCGAGGGCTCCATCTCGTCTATGATTTCCATGGCCCTTACCTTAGGAGCTCCGGAAACCGTCCCGGCAGGAAAGCAGGCCTTCAGGACGTCAAAGGCGTCCCTGTCTTTCCTCAGCCTTCCTACAACGTTTGAAACTATGTGCATGACGTGTGAATACCTCTCTATTACCATTAAATCTGTAACTTTAACGCTTCCGACCTGTGCAACCCTACCTACATCGTTCCTTGCAAGGTCAACGAGCATTATGTGTTCGGCCCTCTCCTTTTCGTCCGAAAGGAGCTCCCTCTCAAGCTCCCTGTCCTCCTCCTCGCTCCTTCCCCTCCTCCTCGTTCCGGCAATCGGCCTCGTCTCAATGACACCGTCCTCAACCCTTACGAGAACCTCCGGGGAAGCCCCGACAATCTGAAAGTCCTCATAGTCAAGGTAGTACATGTAGGGAGACGGATTGATGTGGCGGATAGCCCTGTATAGGGTTAAGGGGTCGGCATAAAACGACTTCTCAAAACGCCTTGAGAGGACAACCTGAATGATGTCCCCCTCCCTTATGTACTCCTTTGCCCTCTCAACCATCTCCATGAATTTTTCGTCGGAAACGTTTACTCTCCAGTCCTTAGAGCTCTTAAAACTCTTCACATCGGGAAAACTCAGACTTCCCCTCAAACGGGACTCAATCTCCTCAAGTTTTGAAAGAGCTCTGCCGTACTCGTTCTCAACATCCCCCTTTTCGGTAAAGACAAAGGAGACGGCAGTAATCAGGTGGTTAACGTTGTCAAATATGAGGAGAGCTTCCGGGAGGGTAAAGACCATGTCGTAGAGAAAGGAATCCTCCTTCTTCGGATTAACGTTAACCCGCGGTTCAAAGAACTTAACCGAATCGTATGCCAAGTAGCCGAAGAAACCGCCCCAGAGTTTAGGGAGCTCCCCCAACTTAAACGGCCTGACCGACTTAAATACTTTCCTGAGGAGCTCCAAGGGGTCTTTGTGCCTGACAACCTCTATCCTGCCTAACCTGTTAACCTCTCCAAACTCCTCCTTTGACTTTACAGTTATGAGCCTTCCGAGACCTATAATGGAAAAGCGTCCCCACTTTTCTCCCCCCTCCACACTCTCAAAGAGCATAAAGGCTCCCAAACTCTTGAGCTTCAAAAAGGCCGAAAGTGGAGTCTCCAAATCCGCAAGGAAACTCCTTGAGAGTGGAAAAAGGTTGAACCCCTTCTCCGAAAGCTCCTTAACCTTATCAATTCCGACCATTCAACTCCTCACTCCCGATTTAATAGTGAAACTTATACCATTTAATCTCCCATCTAGTCCTATATTCCCAATGAACACTATCTCGGAGAGGCCGTGAAGGTAAGTGAGTTTGACTATGAGCTTCCGAAGGAGCTTATAGCAAAGTTTCCCGCAGAACCGAGGGACTCATCAAGGCTCCTAGTTTTAGACAGGAAAACCGGAAAGTTGGAACACAGGATTTTCAGGGAGATTGTCAACTACCTTGAAGAAGGAGACCTCTTAGTAATAAACGACACGAAGGTAATTCCGGCAAGGCTCTTCGGCAATCTTGAGACAGGCGCAAAGGTGGAGCTCCTTCTAACGAGACAGATAGAGCCCAACCTCTGGGAAGTGATGGCAAGACCGGCGAGGAAACTGAAGAAGGGAAAGAGAATTGTTTTTGACGGGGAGCTCTCTGCAAAGGTGATTGACTACGCCGGCGAGGGAAAGAGAATCGTTGAGTTTCAGCTCTTGGGGGATAAATCGTTTATGGAAAAGCTCGAGGAAATCGGCCACGTTCCCCTTCCGCCCTACATAGAGAGGGAGGAGAGGGAGGAGGACAGGGAAAAGTACCAAACGGTCTTTGCAAGAAGGGAGGGAGCCGTCGCAGCTCCAACTGCAGGATTGCACTTTACGGAGGAACTTATCAAGAAATTGAAGGAAAAGGGAATTATAATTAAGCCCGTTACCCTACACGTAGGACCCGGAACCTTTAAACCGGTTAAGGTTGAAAATGTGGAAGAGCACAGGATGGACTACGAAACTTTCTTTATTCCCGAGGAAACCGCAGAGGCCATAAGGAAGGTAAAGGAGAGGGGAAGGAGGGTAGTTGCAGTCGGAACGACCGTTGTGAGAACGCTTGAAAGTGCTTCGGACGAAAAGGGAAACGTTAAACCGGGAGAGGGAACAACGAACCTCTTCATATATCCGGGATACAGATTTAAGGTCATAGATGCGCTTATAACGAACTTTCACCTACCAAAATCAACACTTTTAATGTTGGTAAGTGCATTTGCCGGAAAAGAGAGGGTCTTAAATGCTTACAGGGAAGCTGTTAAGATGGGCTATCGCTTTTACAGTTACGGCGACGCTATGCTTATCATCTAACGTTTTCGGCTCAGACTACAGGCCGGAGCTCCTCATATCAAAGAAGCCCTCAGACTACGACTTTGACGGGGAAGTTTTAAAGTACAAGCTCTACTGGACGATATTCCACGTTGCAGACTCCGAGGCCAAGGTATTCAGGATAGACAAGGACAGGTTGAAGATATGGGGAAAGGCCTCAACAGCCGGAATTGCCTCCTGGTTTCAGAAAATTTCCGACGAGGGATACTCCATCTGGAACGAAAAGACGCTGTGTCCCGAAAAGACTTACATCTTCCAGAAGGAAGGAGACTACGAAAGAAATAGGGTTTATACCTACGACCTAAAGAAAAGAATTGTTAAATACGAAAAGATAAATCCCAAAAAGAGGAAAGTTCAGATAAAGTTCATAAAAATTCCCTTTATCCCCTTTGAAGACATAGTAACGGCAACTTACTTTTTCAGAAAGTATGGAATATTTGAGGTGGGAAAGACAACGGTATTTCCCCTCTTTGCCGGAGGGAGGTTCCAAAACGTCAGTTTCAAAGTCGTTGCAAAGAGGAAAATAGACACTCTCTTTGGAAAAATTGAAGCCTACGAGGTCATCCCCTCAAACAACCTCTCTCCCGAGGGGGCATTCAGGAGGAAGGGAAAGGTCGTTTTCTGGTTCTCTGCAGACAAAAGGCACATTCCACTGAAGGTAGTTGCCGAAGTTGCAATCGGAAGCGTCAGGGCCGTTCTCGTAAAGGCAAAGGGAAAGGACTTTGACCTTAAAAAGGAATACGAGAAGAAAAAAGAGGAGAACCTCTTTGAGAGAATAATGAAGGGAGAGTTCGGAGGTGACTGATGTCCTTTAAACCGCAGACTCCCTTTTTAGCCGTTGACGGAATAATAAACGTACAGGGAAAGAGCGGAAAATTTGAGGGAATAGTTCTAATAGAGAGAAAGTATCCCCCAAAAGGTTTGGCCCTGCCCGGAGGATTTGTTGAGGTAGGAGAGAGCGTTGAGAGAGCTCTTATCAGGGAGATGGAAGAGGAGACGGGGCTGGATGTCATTATCTTGAGACAGTTCGGCGTTTATTCAGACCCCGACAGGGATCCTCGATTTCACGTCGTTTCTGTAGTATTTGAGTGTGTGGCAAGGGGAGCTCCCGTCGGGAAGGACGACGCAAAGGTTGCAAAGATTTACGGCTACGACGAAATCCCCCTTGAAAAACTTGCCTTTGACCACGGGAAAATCCTAAGGGACTACCTTTCCGACAGTGATGCAGTTTTCAGGAGGAGGTAAATGGAGTTTAAAGTTTTGGTTCTTGCAGCCGGTAAGGGAACGAGGTTTAAGTCGGAGCTCCCAAAAGTCCTCCACAAAATCCTTGGAAAGCCAATGCTCTGGTATGTCCTAAAGTCTGCAAAGGAGTCCGGAGCTTCTGAGGTAGTTGTCGTAGTAGGCCACAGGAGAGAGATGGTTGAGGAGTTTCTGAAGGAGGAGTTCCCGGAAGTTAAGGTTGCCGTTCAGAAAGAGCAGCTTGGAACGGGACACGCCGTCCTATCGGCCGAGGAGTCCTTGAGAAACTATAACGGTAAAATCGTTGTCCTAAACGGAGACATGCCCCTTGTAAGGAGCGAGGACATAAGGAGAGTGGCAGAAACTGAAGGGGACATGGTGGTTTTAACGGCGAGAGCTCCCGACCCGACCGGATACGGCAGAATCGTTGAGGAAAACGGAGAGGTTGTGAAAATCGTTGAGGAGAAGGACGCCACCGAGGAGGAAAAGAGAATAGAAAAGGTAAATACGGGCATATACTCCTTTGATTCTCAAAAGCTCTTAGAGGCCCTTTCTGAAATCGGAAATGAAAACGCCCAAGGGGAATACTACCTAACGGACGTCCTTCAGGTATTTAGAAAAAGGGGATACAGGGTCGTTGAGGTCTCAACAGACGACTTTTCGTCTGTAATGGGGGTAAACAACAGGCATGAGCTCTCAATTGCAGAAAGGGAGATTCAGAGGAGGATTGTGAAGGAGCTCCAGCTATCGGGAGTAACTGTTCACAATCCCGATTCGGCCTTCATTGAACCCGAAGTTGAAATAGGAGAGGACACGGAGATTTTTTCTCCGGTCTACATAAGGGGAAGGACAAAAATAGGGAAAAAGTGCTACATAGGACCATTTTCGGACATCTCCGATTCAGAAATAGGAAACTCTGTTATCGTTGAGAGCCACTGCTGGATAAGGGGAGCTCTCCTCAAGGAAAACTCCTCCGTAGGTCCCTTCGCAAAGCTCAGACCGGGAACAGTCCTTGAGGAAGGAGCGAGAGTGGGAACGTTTGTTGAGACGAAAAAAGCCCTATTGGAGAGGGGAGCAAAGGCAAATCACCTAACCTACTTGGGCGACTGTAGAGTCGGAGAAAATACGAACGTCGGGGCTGGAGTAATTACCTGTAACTACGACGGATTTAAAAAGTGGTTCACCGACATCGGAAAGAACGTGTTCGTTGGAAGTAACACAATCTTCATAGCCCCGGTCAAAGTCGGGGACAACTCTATAACAGCGGCCGGTTCCGTCATAAACAGAGACGTTCCGGAAAACACGTTGGCAGTTGCAAGGGCAAAGCAGGTAAATTACCCCGGAAAGGCAGAGGAGATAAGAAGGAAGTTAAAGAAGAGGGCTGAAGATGAACATCTTAGAGAGGATAGTTGAGCACAAAAAGAGAGAAATAGAGGAGGTTAAGAAGAGGTTTAACGTACCGGTTCTCATTGAGGAGGCCGAGAGGAGAAAAGTTCCCTTTGACTTTAAATCGGCTCTAAAAAAGGAAGGGATTAACATAATTGCAGAAGTTAAGAGGGCTTCCCCCTCAAGGGGAACAATAAGGGAGGACTTTGACCCGGTTGAGATAGCAAAAGCCTACGAGAGGGGAGGAGCGGCGGCAATTTCGGTTCTAACAGACAAGGAGTTTTTCAAAGGCTCACCGAAGTACTTAGTTGAGGTGGCAGAAAACGTTAACCTCCCCGTCCTCAGGAAGGACTTTATCATAGACGAGTTTCAAATTTACGGGGCAAAGGCATTAAAGGCATCGTCCTACCTCCTCATCGTCTCAATCCTTTCAGATTCCCAGCTGAAGGACTTTATAGATTTGGGCAGGGAGCTCGGAATGGAGCCCCTCGTTGAGACCCATAATGAGGAGGAAGTGGAGAGAGCTCTAAAGGCAGGAGCAGAGATAGTTGGAGTTAACAACAGGAACCTAAAGACATTTGAGGTTTCACTATCAACCACTTTAAAGCTCCTTCCCCTCATAAAGGAAGAGGGGAAGGTTGCAGTATCTGAAAGCGGAATTAAGGGAAGGGAAGACATCATTAAGCTCAAAAGGAGCGGCGTTGATGCCTTTTTAATAGGAGAAACACTGATGAGGAGCAAAAATCCCGAGGAGGTCTTGAGAGAGTGGGTTTCTTTAGAATATTAATTCTCTTTTTTCTTTTAACCTCAAGTGCTAGTGCAGACTGGTACATTCTCCTTCCGAAAAAGAGACCCGAGAGGAGACCGATTCCAAAAAATGTTCCCATTCCGAAACTAAAACAGAAGAAGGTTAAGCCCAAGCCCTACACGGTTGAACTGAACAGGCTACTTGCACCCGATTTCTCCATTCCACAAACAAATGGGAAGATTTCAAAGGACAAACTTTACGGGAAAAACATAACGATAATTTTCGTAAATTCCCTCTTTTCGCCCTTCACAGAAGGTCTAACAAAGGCAATAGAGAATCTCAACAGCAAGAGAAATCAATTTGTTGTCGTAAGCATTAGTGATTCAGACTTTGCTTTTATAAACACCTTTAGGAAACTCCTCAACGTAAAGAGGACAATAGTAACTGCAGACAGTTACCTTTTTCAGCAGTTTAAGTCAAAATTACCCAAACTTTCAGTTCCGTCCATAGTTGTAATTGATAAGTATGGATTTATCAGATTTATTTCGACAAACATAAAGGGAAATAAGTCGGAAGTTTTGGTTTCTCAGTTGAGGGAGCTCCTAAAGGAGATAGATAAGGGATAGCGGCAAAAGCCGCCGTTAAATGGCCTTCTGAACCTTACCGGCCTTGAGGCACTTTGTACAAACCCAAATTCTTTTCTTTTCGCCGTTAACGATGGCCTTAACCCTCTGAAGATTTGCCCTCTGCTTCTTACTCGTAACCCTGTGGGAGTGGCTAACCTGATTAACGAAAATGCTGGTCTTTCCACATATAGAACACCTTGCCATTTTCTACCTCCTCGTAAAAGTGCAGGGGAAATTTATCACCAATTCAGACCAGTTTCAACCAACGATGAACCTTAGGGAAAACTTCGTTTCAAAGTCATCCTTTATATCAACACTCAAACGCTTCCTTACGGAATAACTTCTGAGGTTCTTATTAACTCCGTTAAAAACTCCGTTTGTTCCTTCCGTTCCATGAAATGATAGAAACTTAACGGAACTTCCGGGCGGAAGCTTAATCTCTTTAGAGGATGAAAATTCAACTCTCCTGTTATTTATCAGAAGTGAAACAGAATATGAAGCCCTTTGGTCAAGAATTTCGTCTAAATGTGACAATAGATAATCAAAATCAGGCTCTATCTCCACGTTATAAAGTTTAAAGAACTCCTTCATCATGAGGAGATGAAACTTCACCTTCACTTGTAAATTGGGCATCTGTTTTGAAGTTTCTAAGCAGATGGCAGGGACTCGGCAATTTTTCAAGCAGAAATATGTTAGAGATTTTCTCTGCTCTGGATGTTTTGTATCTCTGTCAAAAGTTTTAGTATTAAAAACTGGAATTTTCCACTTTTTATTCTTTATTTTCCTGTTAACAGCTCTTGAAACTATTCTCGCAGGTTTACCCAACTCAATTCCTTTGAAAACCTCATCGTCAATAACTATACACTGTCCCCAGAATCTGGGATTGAGTACGTGAAAGCCAAATCCGTCATGTAGAGTAAGAAGAAGGTCGGGGTTAACCTCCCTTATAAATTCCCTAAGCCACTCCACTCTGCTGTAATCGGGATCACTCTTGGATATTTTCTGAAACTTTCTATTCATATCACCATTGTATCCCCTTTTATCTGCAAGAATTGAGACAAAGTTTATTCTCGGAACTATAAAGAGCTCCCCTTTCCTAACTTTTACACTTCTCAATATGTCCGCAGCCTTATAACCTCCCGGTTCGTTACCGTGAATACCACCAACTATTAAAATTCTCCCCCCCTTTCTCTCTCCCTTTAGGTAGAAGTTCTGAATCGGAAAAGGGGGTAGTTCAATGAAAACTCTACCCTTAGATGCAAGTGCTTCGGGGGCAAGTCCCACAGAAATGGGGAAACTCCAGAGAATGGACTTTATAAATTCTCTTCTCCCAAAATTTTCCATTTCCCATCCCTCTTAATTATGTATAACACCTTGTTCGAAACAGATTTATAATTGTTAGACTTATAGTTTAAAACCATCCTCGCAACGTATATGTTTCCAAATTTAAGTAACCGGCCATCCTTAGCGATGGTAAGGTCTGATATTTTAATCTTAATCCACTTTTTATACTTTGTTATTCCCTTTTTATACCTCACCCAATCACCTAAGTTGCCTTTATTCCAGACAAAGTCTTTATCGTAAAGGCTCAAATAACCATCAATATCTTTGGGTGTATTTTCCCATGCCCTTTTCCAGGTCATTATGAAGTTTAACAGGGATTCCCTTTCGGAAAGTAATTCTCCTTCGGTTGAATAACTTAATTTGGAAACAATTACAACAGGAGTCCTTTTGAGCGAAATATACTTCCTTAAAATGCCTAAGTCACTATTTCTTAAAACTATGCAACCGTTAGAGCTGTAAGGAGGACGGTTGGGGTTATCCGTTCCGTGAATCCAAATACCGTATCCATCCCTTTTTAAAATTTCCCTATCCAGTAAGTTGGGATAATCCAAAGGAAAGGCACCTATCCCGTAAACTTTAGGCAAATTTGCCTTCCAATACATGGGGAAATAAATACCTTCCGGTGTCCGCTGGTCTCCTTCCTTTAACTTATCCCCCGGCCTTTTACCAGTAATACAAGGAAAAGAAAGAACTACTTTGGGAATACCCCCTTCCAGCCTAACCAAAAACAATCTCTCGTTGGCCTTATCGACAACTATAGAGTAGATGTTTGAAGGGAGAAGAATTATATTTGATAGCACTTTTTTATTTTCTCTAAGTTCACTTAAAATCCGTTTGGCCTCTTCTTCCTTTCCCTTCTGTAACAAATACAGTACTTCAATTTTACACTTTTCACTATAGGGAAGGGCATTAATTTCCCTTTTAAGGTCTTCTAAGTTTTTAGTATTAATATCAACAATAACATCCTTAAGGGTAGTTGACCTTGCAGTGGAGATTGCAATACAAAGTAAAAACAATGCAAAAAGAGAGCGCATCGCACCTCCCCAATCCGCGCCTCAAACTCAGATTCCCGAGGATATCTCGGCAACTATCTCCTCTACATCGCTAATTTTTACCTCTTTTCTTGTTGAGAAATCCTCCACCCTCGCAG
>CAZEDJ010000034.1:0-12143 GCA_964511045.1 uncultured bacterium | reverse complement strand
GGTTGCCCCCACAGGATCCTGAGTCCTGCGCGTCTGCCAATTCCGCCACCCGGGCTTTTTGTTTTAGATAGAATTTAGTAAATGACAGGGAGAATAACAAGACATATAATCACACCTAACCGACTTTGGAGATTTCCATGGTTCTCTACCCGACGTTGGTCTTAGACAAAACCTACATGCCCGTTACAATTTTTCCACACAAAAAGGCCTTTTTGCTGGAGCTCCTCAACAAGTGTGAAGTCCTTGAGTACTACGAATCGGTTAAACTCCGCTCCCCGATGAGGGACTTCCCCTCGCCTTTGGTGATAAAAATTCCCGTTCTGATGAGACACTGGCAGTCGTCCCCAACAAGGAGAGCGGTATTTATCAGGGACAACTTCACCTGTGCTTACTGCGGCAAAACTGTGAAGGACAGTGAGGCAACCGTTGACCACCTAATTCCGAAGAGCAGGGGAGGAAAGTGGGAGTGGGAAAACTTGGTTACATGCTGCTCCCAGTGCAACCAGAAAAAGGGGAACAAGACCCCGCAGGAAGCCGGAATGGAGCTCCTCTTTAAACCCAAAAGGCCATCAAACATGCAGATAGCCCTAAATAGATGGAAGTCAAAGTTTAACGGTGAGTTTTTAAGGGCACTTTCCTTTTATGGAGTAAAAGAGAACAAAAACATAGTAGGGTAAGCCCCGAGGGCTTACCTCTCAATCCAGTAATTCGGGGCTTCCTTCGTTATTATTACATCGTGAACGTGAGACTCCTTTAGACCTGCAGAGGTTATCCTAACAAAGCGGGCCTTCTTCCTCATCTCCTCAATGTTTGCAGCTCCACAGTATCCCATTCCAGCCCTTAAACCTCCAACGAGCTGGTGAATTGTATCGGCCAAAGGTCCTCTATATGGAACCATTCCCTCTATTCCCTCGGGAACCAACTTCTTCTCCTCAACTTCGGACTGGAAGTACCTGTCCTTACTTCCCCTCTTCATAGCACCGAGGGAGCCCATTCCCCTGTAAACTTTATAACTCCTTCCTTGATACAGAATAACCTCTCCCGGGGCTTCTTTAGTGCCGGCAAAGAGGCTACCAATCATTACAACCCTCGCTCCGGCACCGATTGCCTTAGCTATATCCCCCGAAAACTTTATTCCCCCGTCGGCTATTATTGAAACGTCGTACTTATCACCAACTTCTGAACACTCGGCAACAGCAGTAAGCTGAGGGACTCCTACTCCGGCAACTATTCTCGTAGTGCATATAGAACCGGGACCTATACCTACTTTAACGGCATCCGCACCTGCCTTTATCAAGGCCTCAGTAGCTTCGGGCGTTGCCACATTTCCGGCAATAATGTCAACTTCGGGAAACAGTCCCTTTAACTTTTCAACAGTTTCAAGGACGCCCTTTGAGTGCCCGTGAGCCGTATCAATAACTATAACGTCAACTCCGGCATCTATCAGAGCCTCAGCCCTCCTCACGGCCTCGGGACCAACTCCAACCGCAGCACCGACCCTCAACCTTCCAAGCTCGTCCTTACAGGCATTGGGGTACTTTTCCCTCTTTTCTATATCCTTTATCGTAATTAACCCCTTCAAGTAACCGTTTTTGTCAACAACGGGAAGCTTTTCAATCTTATATCTGTGGAGAATTTCCTTCGCTTCCTCAAGAGTCGTTCCAACAGGAACAGTTATGAGGTTCTCCTTTGTCATTACTTCCCTGATTTTCTTTGAAAAGTCCTTGACGAACCTGATGTCCCTGTTAGTTATTATTCCGAGGAGCTTCCCCTCCTCATCAACGACCGGAAGACCAGAAATTTTGTACTTCCTCATCAACTTCTCGGCCTCGGCAATGGTCTGCTCCGGACTTACAGTAACGGGCTTCACTATCATTCCGCTTTCAGACCTCTTTACCCTGTCAACCTCCTCGGCCTGCTCCTCAATGGTCATGTTTTTATGGATAATTCCGATTCCACCCTCCCTCGCAATTGCAATCGCAAGTTCCGACTCCGTAACAGTATCCATTGCGGCACTCATTATGGGAATGTTGAGGGTTATCCTCTTTGTGAGCCTCGTTCTAACGTCAACCTGACTGGGAAGGACCTCCGAGTAGTTGGGAACGAGGAGAACGTCGTCAAAAGTAAGGGCTTCCTTTACCTCCTTACCAAGCATATTTTCCTCCTTGAAAACTTTAGGGAATTATAGTTTTGCTGGTAGAATAGAGCAAGTGGAGGTGAAACTTGTCAAGGGACAAACTCTGGGGCGGGAGATTTAAGGAAAGCACAAACGAGCTCGTCGAGGAGTTTACAGAATCGGTTTCATACGATAAACGCCTCGCTCCGTTTGACATCGCCGGAAGCGTAGCCCACGTAAAAATGCTTGAAAAGCAGGGAATCCTTTCTAAGGAAGAGGCCGAAAAAATAATAGAGGGATTAAACGAGATTCTCAAAGAGATTGAGGAAGGAAAGTTTGAGTGGAGGAGAGAGTTAGAAGACGTCCACATGAACATAGAAAAGAGACTGACGGAGAGGATAGGAGCAGTAGGGGGAAAGCTCCATACTGGAAGGTCAAGGAACGACCAAGTTGCAACGGACGTTAGGCTTTACGTCAGAAGGGAGATAGAGGAGATTTTAGAGCTCCTAAAAAAACTAAGAAGGGCATTTGTAAAGCAGGCCGAGGAAAACTTAGACGTCGTAATGCCCGGATATACTCACCTTCAGATAGCACAGCCCGTTCTCTACTCTCACCACATGCTCGCCTACTACTGGATGTTTAAGAGGGATGAGGAGAGATTTAGGGATACTCTAAAGAGGGTAAACGTTTCTCCCTTAGGCTCTGCCGCTCTTGCGGGAACAAGCTATCCCTTAGATAGGGAATTTACGGCAAGGCTGTTGGGATTTGAGGGAGTAACGAGAAACAGTATGGACGCCGTAAGTGACAGGGACTTTGTTGCAGAGACCATCTTTAACTGTGCAATGGTAATGATGCACCTCTCAAGGCTCTCGGAAGAGCTCGTCCTGTGGTCAACTGAAGAGTTTGGTTTTATAGAGCTCCCCGATGCCTTCTGTACCGGGAGCTCCATAATGCCCCAAAAGAAAAACCCCGACGTCTCTGAACTAACGAGGGGAAAGACCGGAAGGGTATACGGAGACTTGGTGGCAATTCTCACCATTTTAAAGGGACTCCCCCTTACCTACAACAGAGACCTCCAGGAGGACAAGGAACCCCTGTTTGATGCCATAGATACGGTAAAAATCTCGCTAAAGGTCAACTCCCTCATAGTTGAGGGAATGAAGCCCAAAAGGGAGAGAATGAGGGAACAGGCAAAGAAGGGATTTTCCCTCGCAACCGACATTGCAGACTACCTCGCAAAGAAGGGCGTTCCCTTTAGGGAAGCTCACAGAATTGTCGGAGAAATCGTCTCTTACTGTTTAGATAGGAAAAAGGACTTAGAAGACCTGACCTTAGAGGAGTTCAAACAGTTTTCTGAAAGTTTTGACGAAGACGTTCTATCACTGATGAGCGTTGAGGGCTCAATAAACAGCCGGAACGTAACAGGGGGAACGGCAAGGAAACAGGTGGAGAGTGAAATTGAGAAAATTAAGGAAGAAGAGGGCTTTTAACCGGAGGTAAGTATGATTAGGTTTGAACCGGACTTTTTCAAGGAGAGAAACAGGGAGGTTGACGAGGCCACGCTGAGAGCTCTGGCAAGGGAAGTCAGGAAAGACATACTGAAAATGACCTCAGAGGCCCAGTCGGGACACCCGGGCGGAGCGATGTCGGCAACCGACATAATCGTAACCCTCTACTACTACAAAATGCGCCACGACCCCTCAAATCCCAAGTGGGAAAAGAGGGACAGATTCGTCCTTTCAAAGGGACACGTCTGCCCGGCCCTCTACTCAGTCCTTGCGAGGACGGGCTACTTTCCCCTTGAAAAGCTCCACGAATTCAGAAAGTTAAACGGGGACCTTCAGGGACACCCAGACATGAAAAAGACTCCGGGAATTGAGATAAGCACAGGCTCACTGGGACACGGAATCGGAGCAGCTTTAGGCATGGCCCTCGGATTAAAGTTGGACGGAAGCGACAGCAGGGTCTACTGCATGATTGGAGACGGCGAAGCCCAGGAGGGAAGCGTCTGGGAAGCCACGATGGCCGCATCACACTACAATTTAGACAACCTCACAGTTATCCTTGACAACAACAACCTTCAGATTGACGGCCCGGTTGACGAAGTCATGTCCATATATCCAGCACTTGAAAAGTGGAAGGCTTTCGGTTGGCACGTAATAGAGATAAACGGACACGACTTCAGTGAAATAAAGAGAGCTCTTGACGAGGCCGAATCCGTCAGGTTCAAACCGACAATGATTGTTGCAAAAACGGTAAAGGGAAAGGGCGTCTCCTTCATGGAAAACAGGGCTGAATGGCACGGAAAGGCGCTTCCGCCGGAGCTCCTAAAGGAAGCCCTAAAAGAGTTGGGAGAGATAGTTTAGGAGGTGTTATGGAAAAGGTCAGTCTAAGGGATACCTATGGGGATGTCTTGGTTGAGCTTGGGAAAGAGGACGAGAGAATAGTGGTCTTTGATGCAGACCTTTCAGGCTCAACTAAAACCGCCAAGTTTGCAAAGGCATTTCCGGAAAGGTTCTTCAACATGGGAATTGCCGAAATTGACATGATGAACGCAGCAGCCGGAATCTCAACGACGGGAAAGATTCCCTTCGTAAGCACATTTGCAATATTTGGAACCGGAAGGGCATGGGAAGCCGTAAGGCAAACGATATGCTATCCGAACCTAAACGTTAAGATAGTCTGCACCCACGGGGGAGTAACCGTAGGCGAGGATGGAGCAAGCCACCAAGCTCTTGAAGACGTTGCAAACATGAGGAACATTCCAAACATGAGGGTCATCGTTCCGGCCGATGACATTGAAACGAGACAGGTAATAAGGAAAATCGCATACACGGAGGGTCCATTCTACGTCAGGCTCTCAAGGGAGAAGTTTCCGAGAATCTTTGACGAGAGTTACAGGTTTGAAATCGGAAAGGGACACGTACTGGTTGAAGGTGAAGACGTCACGGTAATTTCAAACGGAGTAATGACTTCCTTTGCCCTACTTGCAGCGGAAAACTTAGAGAGGGAAGGCATTTCCGTTGAAGTAATACACATGCCTACGGTAAAACCCATAGACAGGGAAATTATTGTAAAATCAGCCCAAAAAACGGGAGCGGTGGTGACTGCCGAGGAGCACTCAATAATCGGGGGATTGGGTTCTGCAGTGGCCGAGGTTTTGGTGGAAAACTACCCGGTTCCTATGGAGAGATTGGGGACTCCCGACGTCTTTGGAAGGTCGGGAAAGGGATGGGAGCTCCTCCACTACTTTGGACTTGATGAAAAGGGCATTGAGAAAAAGGTTAAAAAGGTTCTTGAGAGGAAAAGATGAGGAAAACTCACCTAAAGGCTCTGTTCCTCGGGTTCATCTTTCTCTTTCTGTTCTTAATCGGAAAGGCAACAGTTTCATCGGCAGTCAGTTCATCCGGAGAGGAGCTAAAGTACATAAGGCTCTTTATGGAGACCTACCAGCTAATCAAGGAAAGGTACGTTGAGGAGAAAAAACCTAAGGAGCTCTTTGAAGGAGCAATAAGGGGAATGTTGAGTTCACTTGACCCCCACTGCACACTCTTTACTCCGGACCAGCTGAAGGAGTTTCAGATTGAGACGAGCGGAGAGTTTGGGGGACTGGGAATTCAAATCACAAAGACGAAGGACGGAAAGCTACTCATCATTGCTCCGATAGAGGACACTCCGGCTTACAGGGCCGGAATAAAGCCCGGGGACATCATAGTAAAAATAGACGGAAAAGAGGTTACGCCCAACATGACCCTCTCTGAAGCCGTTAAGTTGATGAGGGGAAAGCCGGGAACAAAGATAACTATTTGGATTTGGAGAAAGGGATGGTCTGAACCAAAGCCCTTTACCATTACGAGGGCCATAATAAAGATAAAGAGCGTAAAGTACAGACTCCTTCCCGGAAACATCGGGTACATAAGGTTTACGATGTTCCAGAGGACCTCTGTTGACGAGTTTAAGAAAGCCCTTGAAGCCCTTAAAAAGGACAGGGAGCTCCAGGGAATTATCGTTGACGTCAGAAACAACCCCGGCGGACTCCTTGATTCCGCCGTTGCAATAAGTGACTACTTCCTTCCAAAGGGCAAACTCATCGTTTACACAAAGGGAAGAATTCCTGAAAGCATCAAAAAGTACTACTCCCTCCACGACCCGATAATACCGACCGACATTCCGGTGGTTATGTTGGTGAACAGGGGAACTGCAAGTGCTGCGGAGATTCTCACGGGAGCTCTGAGGTATAACGACAGGGCCATCGTCGTTGGAGAGAAGACATTCGGAAAAGGCTCAGTCCAAACCCTCTATCCCCTTGATATGGGTTACGCCGTAAAGATTACCACCGCAAAGTACTACATGCCCAACCACAAGTGCATAGACGGGAAGGGAATTGAACCGGACATTGAGGTGAAGCTCTCACAGAAGGACATAGAGACACTAAAGAAAGAGTTTAAGGAGATGGAGGAACACCCGGAGAGGACCGAGGAGATAAGGAAGAAGCAGGAGAATAGGATAGACAACCAGCTTAAAAGGGCAATTGAGGTCATAAAGGAGTTTCACATCTTTGAATTGATGGAGAAGAAGGCCTCTTGAGGCTCTTTACACTTCACGGATGGAGCTTTGATAAGGGAGTATGGAGTGGAACTCCCTTTGAGAAAGGAATCCACTTGGAGCTCCCCGGCCACGGGAGCTCCAAATTTCAATCTTCAGATATCCTCTCGCTTGCCCACGAAATCGCAGGACTTCTTCCCGAAAGCTCATCCCTGATAGGGTGGTCGCTGGGAGCTTCAGTTTTCCTACTGATTGCCCTTCTCTACCCGGAGAAGGTTAAGGAGCTCTACCTCTTTTCGCCTACTGCAAAGTTTTCCGGAATTTCGCAAAATGGAACAGTTGTTAAGAGGTTCCTGAAGAAACTAAGGAGAAACTTTGAGAAAACCGTTTGTGAATTTAGGGAGCTCTGCTCTTCCTCAAGTTATTCCATTCCTAAACTTGAAGTCCAAAAGTCAACAGAACTGCTTGAGAGCTTCTGCAACTTAGACTTAACAGAGGTTGCAGGAGAAATTTCCGTTCCGGTTGAGATTTTTGTCGGAGAGAGGGACTCCGTAACGGGAATTGAGGGGGCTTACTCCCTGTTTAAAGAATTAAAGAGGGCGAGAATGACTGTCATCCCTTCGGCCGACCACTTAACCGTTCTGAGGGAATTCTCCTTCTGACGTTCTGCTCCCTGTGTTCCACATAAACCTCAAACTGGGGAAACTCCTTTGAAATCCTCTCCGCAAGGGCCTCTGCGAAAACAACAGACCTGTGCTGTCCTCCGGTACAACCTACGGCATAGGTTATGTAAGCCTTCCCTTCTCTCTCATAGAGGGGAATTGTATTTCTAACAAATTCCAAAATCATCTCAAACGTCTTCCTCGACTCCTCATAACCCATCACAAACTCCTCAACCTCCCTATCCATACCGGTCTTTTCCTTTAACTCCGGAACAAAGTGGGGATTCGGAAGGAACCTAACATCAAAGACGTTATCTGCAGAGGGGGGAATTCCGTACTTAAAACCGAAGGAGAGGAAGTTAACCTTTAGCTGAGGCTTTCCGGTTTGAAGGAGCTCCTTTATGAGCCTCTTGAGGTCGTGGTAACTCAAGTTTGAGGTGTCTATCCTCCTATCAAAGTACTCCTCAAGCCTGCCGTAGAACTCCTTTTCCCTCTCTATAAGAGCTTCAAGACTCTCACCGCAGTAGTACCTTTCAAAGGGGTGGGGTCTTCTGGTCTCCTTAAATCTCTTTAAGAGCGTCTCTCTGCTTGCAGTAAAGTACCAAACTTCAATGTGAGGGAACCTCTTTTTTAGGCTCTTAAAGAACTCTTCGGCCCCCTTTTTAAATTCAGGACTCCTTACATCCATTACCAAAGCGGCCTTTTCAATCTCGGGATTCTGCTCTATCAAATCCAAAAGGGTTGGGACAATTGTCGGGGGGACGTTGTCTATACAGTAAAAGCCTAAGTCCTCAAGGTGTTTAACTGCACTTGACTTTCCGGCCCCGGCCTCCCCCGTTAGGAGAATCAACTTCTTCATTTCCTAAGCTCCACAACTTTAACCCGGTTCATCATAAACTCAGGAATGAAGAGCTTTCCTTTATAGTATCCGATGTCTGCCGGCGAAATGAGGTTTGAAATCAAAGTCTTAACCTTTCCGTTCTTTAGGGAGTAAACTTTTCCCGCGGAAAAGTCTGAGAAAATAATATCTCCGTTTTCCGTAACGACCACGCCATCAAGGTTTTCAAATCCAGAAGCAAGGGTCTTAATCTCTCCGTTTTTACCTACTTCTAAAACCTTTCCTCCACCCCAACTCACAACGACCATTTTTCCGTCCGGAGTAAAGGCTATTCCATTAGGTCCCTGGAGCTCCCGACTCTGCAGGAACTTTCCCACCCTATAGGTATCTCCGTCTATAACGTAGATAACGTTTGTTTGAGTATCTGAAACGTAAACTTTTCCCCTAAAGGAACAGGTATCGTTGAGGAACTTTGCTCCGGGAATTTCTATGACTTTTAGGACTTTACCGGTTTCGGCATCGGCCACAACTACCCTGTCAATGTCTGCAACAAAGAGCTTTCCGTTATAAAAGGTAATGCCCTTAGGAGCATTGAGCCCCTTTATGAACTTCACCTTCTCAACCTTGCCGTTGAGGTCGGCAAGACTTATGTAACCGTCCCCGTCCTTTTTATCCGGGGGAAGGTTCCCTATGTTGGAAACGTAGAGGTGTCCCCTGTAAAACTGAGCACTTTCCGGCGTCTTTAACCCCTGACTCAAGTTAAAGAGAACGGTAAAGAAAACTAAAGTTGCCGAAATACCTGCAACTATCCCCATTTCAGTTTCTCCCTGAGAATTTGATAGTACGGTTTTTTAGGGTCTCTCATCACCAATAGGTCGTAGGGAGAGCGGGTTATCTCTATTGCGTCGCCGATGCGGAGCTCTATCCCCTCCTGACCATCAAAGATAACCATAACGTTTTCACTTTCGGTCTTTAAACTGACCTTTAGACAGGTATTACCACTCAAAATCAACGGCCTGAGCGTAAGGGTATGGGGACACACCGGCGTTAGGAGCATTGCGTTAAGCGTCGGGTAGATAATAGGTCCTCCGGCCGAAAGGGAATAGGCCGTTGAACCCGTAGGCGTTGCAACGATAACCCCGTCTCCCCTGAAGGTCGTTACATAGTTTCCGTCGGCTTCAACTTCAACCTCAATTATCCTCGCAAGTGTATCCCTCTTTATTGCCACCTCGTTTACGCACCTGTATATGGAGACGTGGCCGTTCCTCCTCAAAACCTTTACCCTCAAAACGGGCCTGTTCTCAACAACGAACTCTCCCCTCAAGAGCCTCTCTAAACAGTCGTCAATCTCATCTATACTTATCTCTGCCAAGAAGCCCAAAGTCCCGAAATTGATGCCGAGAAGGGGAACGGGCCTCTTATCCACCAGCTTTGCAACGGTTAGAAACGTCCCATCCCCTCCCAAAACGATAATTAGGTCAACCTTATCGGGAAGGAGAAGCCTGTCAACTACCTTTACCTCCTCAAACTGAAGACACCACTCACTGCCTACGAGCCTGCAAGTCTCCTCATCGGTAAAAACCTTAACTCCCATTTCGGTTAACTTTTGAGTTACTCTCTTAAAGCCTTCTCCGCTCTTTGGCTTTGTGGGATTTGCAACAATCCCGATTCTCTTAAAAGCCAACCGCCTTTCTCCTGTCATCTCCCTCTACCCTAAGGATTTCACACATGTCGTACAGCCTCGACTCGGTCCTCTCGTCAAACTTTTCAACAAAGGAGTCCGAAGAATAGACGTCAAATCTGAGGTTCGTTGTGATTACGGTAGGTAAGCTCTGAGTGTACCTGTAGTTTACTATTTCGGCAAAAATCTCCCTCGCCCATTCGGTGTTTCTCTCTGCCCCAACGTCGTCAAGGACTAAGAGAGGAGCTTTTCTAACAACATCAAGGATTTCAGAGGAAGGTCCCCTGTTCTCATAGGAGCTCCTCAAATCCATCAAAAGCCCCCTGAAGTCGCAGAAAATCCCCCTGAGTCCTTTAAACTCAATAACGTTCCTGAGAAGTGCAGTGGCCAGATGGGTCTTTCCCGTTCCCGGAGGACCGTAAAGCAGAATTCCCCTCTTTACAAAGGGAAAGGAGTAAAAGAACTCCTTACACTTTTTGAGAGCTCTCAGCTGGTAGGGGTTCTTGGGCTCATAGTTGTTAAACTTACACCTTCTGTACCTCTTAGGTATTCCGGAGGAGGAGAGGAACTTCTTACTCAAGGTTGTAAATTGGCAGCGACACCTCCTCGCAAACTGCCTTCCCTCCCTCTCCTCAATAACCCATCCGGTTCCGTTGCAGATTTGACACTCCAAGACATACCCCGTAGATTTTCACTATCACGCTTAATTATAGTCCCGGAGAAAGGAAATGGACCTAAAGGAGAAAATAGTCAGTGGCAGGAGAATTAACGAAAGCGAAGCTCTTCAGCTTTTAAGAGAGTTTAGCCTCTTAGAGTTGGGAGAGCTTGCAAACTTTGTCAGAAACAGAATCCATCCGGAAAAGGAAGTTACGTTTGTCATAGACCGAAACATAAACTACACAAACGTCTGCGTCTGTAAGTGCAGGTTCTGTGCATTTTACAGGGAAAAGGGAGCTCCCGACGCCTACCTAATTGATGAGAACACACTGAGGAGGAAAATAGAGGAGACAGTTAACTTGGGAGGAACGGCAATTTTGCTCCAGGGAGGGCTCCACCCCGACTTGGGGATAGAGTACTACGAGGAGCTCCTCTCCTTTATAAAGAGTGAATTTCCCCAGATACACGTCCACGGATTCTCCGCTCCGGAAATTCTCCACATATCAAGAATCTCTGGAATCTCAGTTGAAGAAACGATAGAGAGGTTAAAGAGAGCAGGCCTCGGCTCAATTCCCGGAGGGGGAGCGGAAATCCTCGTTGACAGGGTCAGAAATAGAATAGCCCCCAACAAGGCCAAAACCGAGGAGTGGTTGAGGGTCCACAGAACGGCACACAAATTGGGGCTGAAAACGACCGCAACAATGATGTTCGGAAGCGTTGACACGGACGAGGACATTGTTGAACACCTTAAAGTAATTAGGGAGCTCCAGGACGAAACAAAAGGTTTCACGGCTTTCATACCCTGGAGTTACCAGCCGGACAACACAGAACTCGGAAGAGAGGTTAAGGAAAAGGCCAGCGGGGAGAGATACCTGAGAGTTTTGGCCGTTTCAAGGATTTACCTTGACAACGTTCCCAACCTCCAAGCCTCCTGGGTAACTCAGGGGGGAAAGATGGCTCAAGTTGCACTAAAGTTTGGAGCAAACGACTTCGGCTCCCTTATGATAGAGGAAAACGTTGTTGCCGCAGCCGGAGTCAAGTTCAGAATGCCCCTTTCGGAAATTTTGAGGCTCATAAAGGATGCCGGCTACACACCGGTTCAGAGGGATACGCTCTACAACAAAATCAGGACATTCGGGGGCTCAATAGAGACTTAATTAAGGAAACGTAACTATTCATTATGAACTTCATTAAATTGAAGTTGGCCCTTTCTATCTTACATCCGGCTAAAAGGCCTTCCTTTTTCTTTTCTACTCTAACAACTTTCACCGTAAGGATTTTACTATCCTGCTGTAAAGTAAGAGTCTGTTCAATTTTCACTTTCTTATCAACGTCAAAACCCTTAAAAAACAGTTTAATACCGTTCAAACTAATGTCTAAAACAGTAGCATGCATATTGAGTTCTAATACATTCACCTCTAAATTTTCGCAGAGGGGAATCCTCTCAAACAACCTCCTATCTTCAAACGTTTCATCGTCAAGGATTAAAATCCAATCCTCATTCTCCGAATTCCTTTCTATTCTTGCCCTCTTCAGTTTCTTATGTTTAGTCCTCTGCCAGTCAGCTTCAATATAAAACTCCTTATCCCTCAGTAAAGCCTGCACCTCCATTGGCAAAAAGCTCTTCACTAAAAACCTATTCTC
>CAZEDJ010000033.1:0-12158 GCA_964511045.1 uncultured bacterium | reverse complement strand
TTACCTCCTCGGCAGAGTTTCCCCTCGTAACTTCAAAGTGTTTGAGGAAAAAGTTAACTAAAATGCTTCTGTCACTGTAGGTCTTTGCTTTAAGGTGTAAAAGCATTTGGTTGAGGCGATTAATTACCGGTCCAACGTCGTTTCTGTCCTTTAGGATAAAAATAATTCCTAAGGTATTTTCGTTTACCATAAACAAAATATCTGTGGGCCTTATTCGGCCATCTAAATAAGTACTGAAGTACTTTAGAAGAGAAAACCTATCTGACTCTGGAATTTCTCCTTTAATTTTTAGATTTATGCCGACACACAGGAGGACATCGGTACTTCCGAACTTTAACCTCTCTATGAGCCTTTCTACTTTGTTCTTCACGAGCTTAATTTTCGGAAGTAACGTCTCCTTGTCTAAAAGAGCTCTGTACTCTTCAATCTCCTTTTCCATTAGCCTTATATAGTATTCTGCCCTTTCAAGCTCTTCGGCAGTCCTTCTCAGTAAGTCTTTGGCTTTCCTTAAACTTTCTATTCTTCCTTCCTTTTCCACACTCCCCCCTGAAATTATTTGAAAATTGAGTCCTTATCTGGAACTTTTGCCCAATCCTCCAAGAACCTCTCTATTCCGATGTCTGTTAATGGGTGCTTTGAGAGTTGTTTAATCACTTTAAACGGAATTGTTGCAATGTCTGCTCCGATGAGGGCGGCCTGGAGGACGTGTTGGGGATGTCTGATGCTTGCCACAATAATTTCCGTTTCGAAACCGTAGTTTTCGTAAATTTGGACTATCTGGGAAATGAGCTCCATTCCGTCGTGGCCGATGTCGTCAAGTCTTCCAACGAACGGTGATACAAAGGTCGCACCTGCCTTTGCGGCGAGGAGTGCTTGGAGTGGAGAGAAGACCAGAGTTACGTTTGTTTTTATCCCTTCGGCAGACAGTATTTTGACTGCCCTTAGTCCTTCGGTAGTCATCGGGATTTTAATAACTACATTGTCACCGAACTTTGCAAGTTGCCTTGCCTCGTCAACCATGCCTTGAGTATCAAGGCTGACAACCTCAAGGCTGACGGGACCGGGAACGAGTTTAACAATTTCCTTTGCAACCTCTAAAAAGGGCCTTCCGGTTTTTGATATGAGTGTAGGGTTTGTCGTAACACCGTCTATAAGCCCCATTTCCATTGCAGACTTAATCTCGTTTATGTCGGCAGTATCGATGAAAAACTTCATTTTTACCTCCCTATTCCAGGTAATTTAAATGAGTTGTAGTCGAGATAACCGTTTTTTATTTGGTAAATCAGTAAACCTACGAGTATAAGTATAACAAAGAGCTCTCCCAATTTTCCGGTTTTGAAGAGCTTTAGTGATAACCTGGGGTAGTACTTGGTCTTGTAGGGAATTCCGAGGGGCGTGAGGAGGTCTAAGAGGAGGTGGGAGGAGTAACCGACGGTAAATGAGAGGAGGTTGATGCCCAAATTCTTGTTTAGAAAGTCTTTTACACCTAAGGAGAGGAAGAATAGGACAAGGGGAATTAATGGATGGTGGGTAATTCCCCTGTGGGAGTTTAAGAGGGTTCTCTTTGAGGGAAAGGGGAGGCCGTTTTTAAGGTCAACGTCCGGCAAGAGGGCTCCGAAAACCGACGGAAGGATGGGGAGTTTTAGGAAGGAAGCAAGGACTATTCCGGCAAGGACGTGGCTGCCGAATGTCATACTATCAGTTCCCTTATGAAGGGATTTTGGCGGAGCTCCCTCTCTATCGTTGTCGTTTCCCCGTGTCCCGGTATTAGCTCTGTTTTTGGGGGGAGCTCCCTTAAAACCTTAAATATTGATGATTTTAACTGTGAGAAGTCGCTCATCGGCAAATCGTACCTTCCTATGCTGTCCTTGAATATGAGGTCGCCTACTATTGCAATACTTTCCTTTGGGGAATAGAGGGTTATGCTTCCGGGGGAATGGCCGGGTGTGTGTAGGACTTTAAAATCCAGTCTACCGATTCTTATTGAATCCCCCTCATCCACTGTCGTGTCCGGAGGAGGTGAATACTCTGCTCCGGCCAGCTCTCCGATTTCGCTCTCAATCCAAAAGTTGAGGTTTTCGGCCGCCTTCGGGTGCATTACTAAACTTGCACCGGGAAACTTCAACTTAGCCCAAGAGTTTGCGGCAGTATGGTCAGGGTGTTCGTGAGTGTTTATTATGTACTTTATTTTTAAATCGTACCTGTCAACGAGGTCTTCTATTTTCTCAAGAACTTCTTTACTGCCCGGGTCAACTATTGCTCCCTCCTTTGCCTCTTCGTCCCACAGAAGGAGCGTGTTAACGATAAATGGACCGTTTGGGAGGATTCTCAGTTTCATCACTCTTCCTCTAAAACGATAAAGTCTGAAAATTCCTCAAGGTCAAAGTATTCGTTTGCTGCAGAAATAATTTCCTTTGCCGTTATGGACTTAAAAGAGATGACTTCCACCTTTATTCCTTTTGCCTTTAAGAAATTTATTAAATCTACAAAGTCTCCATCTCCGCTCATTAGAACAACGACGTCAATTTTACCGTTTTCCGCCATAGCAATTGCATCAATTGCTATTCCCATGTCCCAGTCGGCCTTGTATTCAACCTTGTCCCAGTTGTAAAACTTCTTCGGTTCCTTCAGCTTTACCTCGTAACCGAGGCTCCTTAACACGTGGATAAATCCGTCCTGATTTACCCTATCGAGGTTAACGAGGTAGGCTATTGCCCTGTATAGGGTTCTTCCCCTTACGGCAATCTGTAAGAGGTTGTGAAAGTCAACTTTCCTCTTGAGGGTGTTCTTTGCTCCGTAGTAGATGTTCTGCATGTCAACTAAGACGGCTACCGAGAGGTTCCTACTCCTTCTGTCCCTTTCCATCAAGTCCTGAATTTTCAAGATTACCTCCTATGTCGCAGGTGTGTGCGTTCCAGACTGCAAGGGGCGGTTCACAGTAAGGGTTTTTCTGGAGCTCACTTATAAAGGCTTTGAGGTCTTCCTCGGGAATTAACTTCATACCTATTCCGTAGGATGAGAGGGCGTATATGACCCCCTTTCCGAGGGGAAGGTTGTTAACGGCTATGCAGTCTATGCCCTTCTTTGCGAGGAATTCAACCAACTCTATGCACTTTCCAAACTTTAGCTTCCTTGCCGGATTCTCCAATCGCTCTACTTCCTTTAGGTCTCCTCCTTCTCTCTTTAAGATTAGGATTTCCGGACACTCTGCAAACTTTCCGCATACGGTGTTCCCCGAAACGGGAACGGCGTATGTATTGATTTCTTCCTCTTCTGGCTCAAAGTGGATTATTATCTTCTCTATGAACGGAACTTCCCTCTTTACTGCAGCTTCAACCTCGTGGATGACTCTGTGGGCTTTTTCAAGGTCGTTCGTTCCGACGATTACTTCTGCCTCTATGAACTTGTAGCTGCCGGAGCTCCTTCCCGTTATGCTCTTTACTTTCCTGACTAAAGGGTGGCTGAGGAGGAGCTCCCTTATTCTGTCAAGGGTTTCGGAGTCTATTGAAGCATCAAGGAGAACCTTGAGCGATTCAACGAGAATCTCGTATCCTGCATGAAAGATAAAGAGGACTATTATGAGAACGGCAATCTTTTCAACGACCGGGTAGCCCAAGTAGTTCCCGATGATTCCCACCAAAACGACGATGGCCGAGAACATGTCCGTCTTTATGTGTTCTGAGTCTGCTATGAGGCTCGGTGAGTGGAGCTCCTCTCCCTTTTTCCTCTCAAACCTTGAGAAGAGGAAGGTGATAATTATCGTTAGTACAACGGCTCCTACTGCTATTCCTATATTCTCTATTCGGTAGTTTTTCTCCTCAAAAAACGTCTCCCTGGCAATCTCGTAACCGGCAAAGAAGATTGCCAGAGCGCTAATCAGGGATATGAAGTTTTCCACCTTATAGAGGCCGTAGGGAAATCCCCTAACTTTCATGTTGGCAATAACGATTCCCGCATACACCGATACGGCGGCTGCGAGGTCTGCGAGTGAGTGTATTCCGTCTGCAATCAGTGAGCGAGAGCCCGATAGATAACCTGCAGTTAATTTCAGGATAGAGAGAAACAGGTTTATTAAGACCGAGTAGAGGGCTACCTTTCTCTTTTCACCGGAAACGTTCATCTAAAACTCCGGGTCTAAGATGTCGTTAAGCTCTGACTCTATTGATTCCATCTTCTTCTCGTAATTTTTCCACTCCTCAATGGGATTTATGTCGTTTCCTCCCCTCTTAGACTTTGCCAACTTTATCTTTACAAGGGCCGGAACCGATACCATCTGTCCCATGAGGAGGGCTTCTCCGACGTTTAGGGAGGGAAGTTGGTTCACCAAATCCCCGCTGAGCGATTCTGATGCCTGCTGGACGTGTCTCTGGTCTCCCGGTTCAACCAATTTGAGAATTATCATGTTGTTTGCCTGGGATAGGGCGTTTGAGTCAAGGGCTTTGGGCCTTTGGGTTACAAGGCACATCCCAAGGCCGAACTTCCTCCCCTCTCGGGCAATCCGGGATATCCAGTACCTTGAGCGGGTGTTTATTGAGGAGGAGGCCAGTATGTGGGCCTCCTCCAGAACCATAAAGAGGGGAAACTCCAGTCCTCTTCCCTCTCCCCTTATGAATCTCTTCCTGCCGTCAAGGACGTTCCTCAAAACGTGACTCACGACGATGTCTGCAATCTTCTCGTCAACGTGGGAGAGGTCAATAACGTTCAGCTTCCCAAATTCTATCTGCTCGACTATTGGGGACTGGTTGAGGGCAAAGAGCTCTCCGTAGGCTTCCCTCATATCCTCAACTTTATTGAGGACGCCGGTTATTGATTTCCTGTCGTCCTTGTAGGTGTCGTCCGTAGCCCACTCTGTGAGCTTTCCCTCGAGGAATCCCCAAAACTCCTCGGACTGAATTGTTCCGTCCGATATGGCCTCAATTGTTTCCCTGAATGCCCTCCTTAAGTACCTGTCCTGGATGTAGGCACTGTCGTCAACGTTTGCAAAGAGCCTGAATTCCTGATAACTCAATCTTACGGGATTCAGAACGAGGTCAATTCTCTTTACCAAGGGTTCACCGTTTCTCTCCATTCCAAAGTTTACATACTCACCGTGCATATCAAAGACGAGAACAGTCCCCCTCTTTTCAAGGAGACCTTCAAGTATGACAGAGACTGTATTTGACTTTCCTCCCCCCGTTATTGCCAAAATGGCCAAGTGTCTGGTTACTATGCTGTTTGCATCTATGAATACGGGAATGTCCGGTCTTGTCAGTAGATTTCCCACGTGAATTTTTGTTTCTCCCTTCTCCCCGAAGACCTTTTTCAAGGTTTCGGGGCTTGCCTCATAGAGGATTGTTCCGGGCTCCGGGGGGACTCTCGGTACGAACATCTTTCTGTCCGGGTCACCGAGGATTGAGATTTTACCGTAGAAGAAGGAGTTTCCCTTTGAGAACTTTCTCACCTTTTCAACGTCCTCGGGGTCAAGTTCGGCCGTAAGGGACCTGTTTAACCTCTTTACCTCCTTTACAAATCCTAAGACGTTGTGGCCGTCGTAACTGAGCTCAACGTAATCTCCTAAGGCGATTCTCCTTCCGCTTATAAACTCTGCCTCTGATGTCGTTATTTCTCCCACGCAGACGCCGAGAGCTCTCTTTTCCATACTGACCTCCGTACTGATAGAGGTTAAATTATAAGAGAAAGTTGAGAAGGGAGGCTTGGGATGTCCGTTCTGGTGGAGTTTGCAATGTTTCCAACCGATAAGGGGGAGAGCGTTAGCCAGTACGTTTCGCGGATAATCAAAATGGTTGACGAGAGCGGTATTCCTTACAGGTTGACTCCTATGGGAACTGTTTTTGAGACCGAGACGATGGATGAAGCCCTCTCTGTTATAAAGAGGGCTTATGAGCTCCTTGAACCCGACTGCAATAGGGTTTACTCTGTCGTAAAGTTTGATATCAGAAAGGGAAGGTCAAACAGGCTCGTTCAGAAGATAAAGTCTGTTGAGGAGAAGATAGGGAAGGAGGTCAAAAAGTAGTAATTTCCTATATTTATATTGGGAGCAGGACGGGGAGTCGCTCAAAGGGTTCTACCCTTTGAGAGGAAAGTCCGGGCTCCACAGGGCAGGGAGCCGGCGTTGAGCCGGGCAGGGGCGACCCTGCGGAAGGGCCACAGAGAGGAGACCGCCACCTAAAAGGTGGTAAGGGTGAAAGGGTGGTGTAAGAGACCACCGCTCTCCTCCGCAAGGAGGGGAGGCAAGGCAACCCCCTCCCGGAGCAAGGCTGAATAGACCGGCGTTTGAGGGTGGCCCGCCCGATGCCGGTGGGTAAGCCGCACAGATAAATGACTCCCTTAAAAACAGAACCCGGCTTACGGCCTGCTCCCGATTACTCACCTATTACTTTTACGAAAACTCTCCTCGTTCTCGGTCCGTCAAACTCACAGAAGTAGATTCCCTGCCAGGTTCCCAAGAGGAGTTTCCCTTCCTGGACAATTACCGTTTGGTTACATCCTACGAGTGACGATTTTATGTGGGCAGCGGAATTCCCCTCTGCGTGTTCGTAGGAAGGGTCTCTCCACGGTATTAGCCTGTCAAGGGTCTTTATTATGTCCTTTCTAACGGTTGGATCTGCGTTCTCGTTAATCGTGATTCCTGCCGTTGTGTGAGGGGCGTATATGACACATATTCCCCTCTTAATACCGGATTGAAGAACTATTGACTCAACCTGCCTCGTGATGTCGATGAACTGGTTCCTTCCCGTAGTTTTTAAGGTTATCTCATAGACCATGTTTCTCTCCTTTTTGTAGGGATTCTATCAAAGTTTTTCCCTTCCAAATACGTAGTTATCAATGAGTCTCGTTTTACCTACAAAGACTGCCAAGGCTATTACGTCTCCCTCCTTTACCTCCTTGACGGGTTTCAGGTCTTCCGGTGAAACTATCTCAACGTAGTCTATTTTGGTTTTCGGGTGGGAGAGTATGAACTCCTTAACTTTTTTCCTTATTACCGATGGATTCCTCTCTCCCCTTTCAAAGAGCTCCTTTGCCAACCTCAGTCCTTGATAGAGTGAGAGGGCCGATTTTCTCTCCTCTTTATTTAAATAGACGTTCCTTGAGCTCATTGCAAGGCCGTCTTCCTCCCTTACGATGGGACATCCGACTATTTCAACGGGAATGTTTAAGTCCCTGACGAGCCTCTTTATTACTTGAAGCTGCTGAAAGTCCTTCTCCCCGAAGTATGCCCGCGTGGGGTGGACGATGTTTAGCAGTTTGGTCACTACTGTTGCTACGCCCCTAAAGTGGCCGGGTCTGCTCTTTCCACACAGGTTTTCTGTGAGTTTTTCAACCTCAACAAATGTTGAGAAGCCTTCCGGGTACATCTCCTCAACGGACGGGTAGAAGATGAAGTCAACTCCCTCCCTCTTACAGAGCTCCTCGTCCCTCCTCAGGTCCCTCGGATACCTATCAAAGTCCTCGTTCGGTCCGAACTGTGTGGGATTGACGAATATGCTTACAACGACGACGTCGTTTTCACTCCTTGCTCTCCTTATGAGGCTCAGGTGCCCCTCGTGGAGGTATCCCATTGTGGGAACGAATCCCACCTCCTTTCCCGTCTTTAAGAGGTTTAGCCCTATTGACTGCATTTCGGAAGTCTTTCTAACTATTCTCACCGTCTTCTCCCTTTGTCAGTAGGATTCCCTTCACGACCCCGGCTCCAAACAGTATGACCGTTGCAGAGTAGTAAATCCATATAAGGAAGATTATCACTGCCGCAAATGAACTGTAAAGGATGCTGACCTTTGAGACGTTGAAGATGAACCAGATGAAGAACCTCTCAAAAAGGGTTAAGAGGATAAAGACTACTACTGATATCCTGAGGACGACCGATGCGGAAATGTTTACCGGCAGTAAAAAGTAGTAGACGGAAAAGAGTATTGTGAGAAGCAGTAGGGGAGCTATCAGCGATGAGAGGAATGAGAGCTCCGGAAATTGAGGAAGGAGGTAGGCAAGGAGGTAGTGGGCCACGTAAAATACAAACATTAAGGCCCACAGTAGAAATATCACGAGAATTATAACGATGTGTCTGTATATGAATCCGGACGGGTTTTCAACTTTTAGGATTTCACAGAAAGACCTCTCTATTGAGAGGAAGATTCCCCTTGAGAACCAAAGCATTACGAGGGCTGCAGTTCCGCTTATTATCCCGGAGTTGTTTATCACCTCGTTAAGTTGGCGGATTATGGGCTTTAGGGGTGAGTTAATGAGCTCCTTTGGGATGAAGTCCTGAAAGTTAACGTGGAAGATTTCCATTCCTAAAAAGAAGAGGAATATGAAGAGGGGTATGATTGACATGAGGGTGTAGTAGGCAATTGATGCCGCGTAGAACATGTAGTCAGACTCAAAGAGGTCACACAGGGAAAAGGCCAAATAGGAGATAAAGGAGTCCTTTCTCAGGAACCTCTTGCATATCATTTTTGGGAGCTCTCAATAGTTTCTCAAAGTTTCGGAAGAACTCTTTTCGGCTCTATCTGTAAGGAGCTCTGATGTTTTCACCTTACCTCCTTGAGTAGGACGAAGTCATCTCGGTGAATGCAAATTTTACTCCTGTCCAATTCAGCACTGCCGCACCTTACTATCCCCTTTCCTATGAGCGTTCCTTCCTCAGAGTAAACCTCAACGGCGTCCCCCTTTTTAAATTCCCCTTCTAACCTCTTTACTCCCTTTGAGAGTAAGCTCTTCCCGAGCTTAACTACTGCCTCCTCTGCTCCCCTGTCTATAAAGACTTTCCCCCGTGGTTCCATGAGATATAAGATTCTGTATCCCTTTGCCTTTAGGACTCTTTTTGGCATAAAGAGTGTTCCTACTCTCTCTCCTTGAGCTATTCTGACGAGGACGTTTCTCTCCCTTCCTCCGGCAACGATGACGGGAATTCCCTTCCTTGCCGCCTTCATTGCCGCCTCAACCTTTGTTCCCATTCCCCCCGTTCCAAATGAGGTTTTGCAGGAGAAGTCGCAGGACTTAAACAGCTCCTCCTCATCCTCAACGACTGGAATGGGCTTTGCGTCGGGGTGTTTTAAGGGGTCCTTGTCGTATATTCCGTTTGCAGTTGTGAGGATTATCAGGAGCTCCGCTCCGACAACAACCGAAACGTGGGCTGAGAGGTTGTCATTGTCTCCAATCTGTATCTCCTCGGTTGAGACCGTGTCGTTTTCGTTTACTATTGGGACGACTCCTAACTTTAAAAGGGCTTCAAATGTGTTTTTTGCATTTAAAAACCTCTCCTTTGACCTGAGGTCCTCGGCCGTCAGGAGGACTTGGGCAACCTCCAAACCGTGTCTCTTAAAGGCACTCCTGTACTCGGCCATTAGGTAGGGCTGGCCTACTGCCGAGAGGGCCTGTTTTTCTGAGAGGGAGAAGGGTTTTCTGTTTAGCCCTAAGGCCTTTATCCCTGCAAGGACTGCACCGGAACTGACCAGTATTACCTCCCTCCCCTCCTCCTTTAAAGAGGCTATCTGTGAGGCGATGTCTGAGATAAACTCCCGATTAAGGCCTTCCTCTCCGGACAGCAGCTGTGAGCCTACTTTAACGACTATTCTCTTTACTCTCGTTAGCATTTTCAATCTCCCTGAGCTTCTGAGAGACGAATTTCATCAGTTCATCCATTCCCTCTCCCGTTACCGCAGAGACGGCAAAGAAGGGATAGCCCTTCTCTTCAAAGTAATTTTTTAGCTCACTCAGAACTGAGCGGTCGGTAAGGGCGTCTATTTTCGTCCCGACGACGATTTGGGGCTTTTTTGAGAGCTCCGGCGAGTAGAGCTCCAACTCCCTGTTTATTGCCTCAAAGGCTTCCTGAGGAGTCCTCGTCTGGTCTGTTAGGTCTATGAGGTGAAGGAGGAGCTTTGTTCTCTCAATGTGTCTTAAGAATTCGTGTCCCAATCCCTTTCCGCTGTGGGCTCCCTCAATCAGCCCCGGAATGTCGGCAACCACGAATGAGTGGTCCCCTACCTTCGTAACTCCGAGAATCGGCCTCAGGGTTGTGAAGGGGTAGTCTGCAATCTCGGGCTTTGCAGCCGAAATCCTTGAGAGGAATGTGGACTTTCCGGCATTGGGAAAACCGACGAGACCGACGTCTGCAAGGAGTTTAAGCTCAAGCTCTATCCACCTCTCCTCTCCCGGCTCTCCCGGTTCTGCAAAGTCGGGAGCTCTCCTCGTTGGCGTTGCAAACTCGGCATTTCCCCTTCCTCCCCTTCCGCCCCTTGCAACCATCAACCTCTGCCCGTGTTCCGTTAGGTCACCAATCACCTCTCCCGTTTCTGCGTCCTTAACGACCGTTCCAACGGGAACCTTTACGATTAAGTCCTTTCCGCTCCTTCCGCTCCTCTTGTTCCCCTCCCCGTGTCTTCCCCTCTCTGCCCGGTAGTGTCTCTTATACTTAAAGTCAAGGAGTGTATGGACGTTCCTGTCCGCAACTAAAACGACGTCTCCTCCCTTTCCTCCGCTTCCTCCCGACGGTCCCCCCTTCGGAACGAACTTTTCCCTCCTAAAGGCAACACAACCGTTGCCTCCTTGGCCTCCTTGGACAAATATTTTAGCCCTATCTATAAACTTTGCCATTTTTCCTCCCTATGAAGTTACAGAAGTTAAAGTAGGTTTTAACAGAGCAAATTCAACGGAGGAGAGATGAGGAAGTTTGTGTCAATTCTGCTTGTCCTTTCCCTCTTTCTAATTCCGTCCCTCTTGACCGGTTGTTTTCAAAGGAGTGAACACGGGGTTAAGAGCGAGGTTTTAAGGGAGCTCAACTACAGGGGGCTCACATTTTATGAGAAGTTCGGAGGTCACACGATAAGGAAACACGTGGGAAAGAGCTACAAGTGGCTCGTTGAGAGGTTAAAGGAGGAGCCGAGGTTAAGGAGTGCAAGCTCCTTCTACGACCTTGAGACGGCCGAGATGGTTGTAAGGAAGGCCATCTCGGAAAACGGAGAGAAGATTAAGAGGTGGCTCTCGGAAGGGGGAGCTCCCGACAAGCTCGTTCTCATTTACCGCGGAGACAGACCGATAGGGATAAAGGTAGTGAGGGGGAAAAATTACTACATTGAAAGGGTTTGCAAGGATGCCCGGATAGTCTTGAAAAAAGACAAAAGGTTTGGTTTTATTGTTTTGACTGCATATCCGACGTAGTTTGGAGGGTGGCGTGGACTACGAGAAGGAGAAGCTCTTTGAGGAAAGGTATCCCTTCCTCTACTCACTCTTGGCGGCCTTTTCCTACGGAGTTGAGGAGGGAAAGTCCGACTGGGACATAGTGAGGGAAGAGGTCAGGGAGTGTGAAACTGCCGAGAGGATACTCTCTGAGGTTGACGAGTTTTTAAAGAGCAATCCTGCTCAGTTTGAGCACGTCGTAGGTGACGTTGCCAACTACTACTTTGACGATACAAACGATTTCCTCAGGTGGATGGAGGAAGTTAAGAGGTACCTCATTTCCGTAAAGAGGCAACTCTGTGGGGGGAACTAACTGGGACTTATCTACGTTTTTGAATGAAAAGTGTAGGTTCTATCAACACAAAGAGGGCTTTAGGTTTGGAACCGATACCTTTTTACTCGCCGACTTTGTGAGGGTTAAGGGGAGGGAGAGGTTAATAGACTTGGGAACCGGGTGCGGAGTTATCCCTATACTCCTTCTCCTAAAGTACGGGGAGCTCTCGGCTGTGGGCATTGACGTTGCGCCGGAAAACGTTGAGCTGGCAAAAAAGAATGCGGAGATAAATGCAGTTGAGGATAGGTTTTCTGTCTTTCGGCTCAACGTGAAGGACGTTAAGGAGAAGTTTAAACCTCAGTCCTTTGACGTTGTAGTAACGAATCCCCCCTTTATAGAGGTCGGGAGGGGTTCTGTTTCTAAAGGGGATTTGAGAGCTCTTGCAAGGCAGGAGATAGAGGGAAAACTTGAGGACTTTGTAAAGGCCGCAAGCTACCTCCTTAAAAACAGGGGAAGGTTTTACATCCTCCTGCCGGTTCACAGGTTTACGGATGCAGTTTACCTAATGAGGGAGAAGAAATTAGAGCCCAAGAGGTTGAGATTCCTCTATCCCTGTTTCGGGAGGGAGGCAAACCTCTTTCTATTGGAGGGGATAAAGGGAGGAGGAAAGGGATTGGTCGTTGAGCCTCCGCTTGTAATTTACAAGGATTGT
>CAZEDJ010000032.1:0-12811 GCA_964511045.1 uncultured bacterium | reverse complement strand
TCTCTCTTTGGAATAACGTATCCCGAAAAGGAGACTTCCTCATTAATGCCCAAAACCTTAACTTTTTGTGTTTTAACGTTGGAAACGGTCTTAACTTTTATGGGCTCTGCCTTTTCCTCCTTACCGCAGGAAACAATTAAAGTGGTAAGTAACAAAGCCAAAACAGCCCTCTTTACCATAACCGACCTCTCTTCAAATTTTCAGCTTCATTATCTTATTAGAATTTATTATGATGTCAAGGTTCAAATCAAAGGCGCAGAAAGTACTCGGTAAAGACATCGCAGTAAATCTTCAGCCTCTTCCAAAGGGATTCGTCGGGAAGGAGCTCCTCCGCCTCTATCCCCTCTTCCTTCACCTCCTCTCCGTAAACAGAAATCCACTTTTCAATATCCTCCGGCGTTACCTCAAGGTGAAACTGGAGACCAACGGCCCTATTTCCAAACCTAAAGGCCTGATTTTTGTACATTTGAGATGAGGCGAGTCTAATGCAACCGTCCGGAATATCAAAGGTATCACCGTGCCAATGGAATACCGTTATCTCATCCCTGTAAATTAACTCAAGGTGGTCCTGGGGATATATCGGCCTCCAGCCTATCTCCTTTCCCCACTCTCCCCTGTAAACCTTTCCCCCCAAGACCTCCGAGAGGAGTTGGCATCCGAGACAAACTCCGAGAACCTTCTTGCCCTCCGCAAGAGCCTTACGGAGGAGCTCCTTCTCGTCCTTCAAAAAGGGATAGTCATCCTCATCATAGACCCCCATGGGACCGCCCAAGAGAACGAGAATGTCAAAATCGTCCAATTTAGGGAAAACTCCCTCGTAGGCCGGGAGCTCCTCAACATTAACTCCCCTCCTCTCAAAAGTCTCCCTGAAAGTTCCCAAACCTTCAACGTCAACGTTTTTTAAAGCAACGAGCTTCACCCCGTCCCTCCAACTGTTATCTTAGGTATTCTAATCGTCGGCATCCCGTCCGAAACGGGAACGCCCTGACCGTCCTTTCCACAGGTTCCGATTGAAAAGCCCATGTCACTGCCTACGGCATCTATCTCCTCAAGGACCTTTGGACCGTTACCTATGAGGGAAACTCCCTTAATCGGCTCCGTTACTTCACCGTTCTCTATCAGGTAGCCTTCGGAAACCTCAAAGATAAAGTCGCCGTTAACGGTGTTAACCTGACCTCCTCCCATCTTAACAACGAGTATCCCCTCTTTCGTGTCGGAAATTATCTCCTCGGGACTCGTCTCTCCCGGAGCTATGTAAGTATTCGTCATCCTCGGAATCGGAACGTGTTTGTAGGACTGCCTCCTGCCGTTTCCGGTCGGCTCCTCTCCCGCCTTCATCGCCTCAAGGAGGTCGTACATGTAACCCTTCAGTATGCCGTTCTCTATCAGAACGTTCTTTCCCGTCGGGACACCCTCGTCGTCGTAGCCGGAGCTCCCGTACTTCCCCTTCATGTACCCGTTATCAACAACAGTAATGAGCTCGGAGGCCACCTTTTCGCCCACTTTTCCCGAATATACCGAAAGTCCTTGATTTGCAAGGTCGGCCTCAAGCCCATGTCCAACGGCCTCGTGAATCATGGTTCCGCCGGCCGAGGATGAAATAACGACCGTAAAGCTACCGGAAGGAGCGGGCTTTGCCTTCAACATCTTGAGAGCTCTCTCAGAAGCCCTGCGGGCAACCTCCTCGGGAGATATCCTCTCAAAGAGGGAGTAATCCCCCAAGTGGCCTACGGGCTCGTAGCCCGTCTGGAGCTCCACGCCGTCGGAGGCAACAACCAAAACGTAAAAGACGACCCTCGGCCTCAAGTCCTCAACGATTTTCCCTTCAGTATTAACGATGCAGACCTCCTGAAGTTGGTCCCTGAGAACGACCGTAACCTGCTTTATCCTGTCTCCAAAGCTCCTGGCACTCTCGTTGGCCTCCTTCAGGAAGTCCACCTTTTTGTCCGTGGGAACGTCCAAGTCCGTTCCCTCTACAATTCCCTCATACCTCAAATCCCCTCTGGTGAAGTCAATGACAACCTCTTTCTCCTCCCTTGAAGCCGAGGCGAGGTTCTCTATAAGGTTAAGGATTGAGGTCTTTGAAACGTCATTTGTAAACCCGTAATAGGTCTTGTAGTTTTTTACAAACCTTACGCCTACACCTATTTCTAAGCCGCTTGATATGTTCTCTATTCTGTTGTCCTCACACTTTCCGCTGAACGTAAAGCGCCTCTCAAAGAAGAGGTCTCCGTAGTCGGCTCCCCTCTTTTTGAGCTCCAGAGCTCCCCAAACTCCCAATTCCTTAAAGTCCACAACCATCAAAGCCCCCAATCCCGTAAGTAGAGAAAGTCTTTGTCTGCAGTTCTCTGGGCAATCTTACAGATTATCGGAAGTTTTCTCTTATACTGAGTCCTCTTGACCATACTGAGAACTCTCTCAACCTTCCTCCCGTCAAGTCCTGCAGAGATGAGGTCTTCCTTTCTCAGCCTCAGGTCAACGTAGCCGATTAGAATCAGGTCAAGCTCCCTGTAAGTGATGCCTATCTCTCCCTCATCGGTCTGACCGGGCCAAAGGTCTGCACTCGGTTTTTTCCTCACTATCCTCTCGGGAACTCCTAAAAATTCGGCCATTTCCCACACCTGTGTCTTATACAAGTCCCCCAAGGGATTTATGTCGTGGGCGCTGTCACCCCACCTCGTTGAGTAGCCTATCATAATCTCACTCTTGTTGCTCGTCCCGAGAACGAGAGCTCCCCTCCAGTGGGCAAAGTCGTAGAGGATACTCATCCTCTCCCTGGCCATCTTATTTCCCATCCTAATCCTGTCGGCATCCGGAAACCTCTTATAGTAGTCATCTATCTGGGGGGTTATGTCTATCTCGTGAAACTCTATCTTTAGGATTTGGGCAACCAACCTCGCGTCCTCTAAGGAACTCTTAGAGGAAGTTTTGTAGGGCATGGAGATACCTATTACGTTTTCGCTTCCGAGAGCTCTGACGGCCAAAAACGCCGAAAGTGAGGAATCAACTCCTCCAGACAGTCCTACCACCACCTTTTTAAATCCGGCCTTTTCAACCTCTTCCCTTATAAATGCCGAAAGGACATCGGCAATAAACTCCCTGTCCCTTATAGAAAGGCTCTCCTCAAGTTTTTTAATCATCCCTCAGTCTCCTCAGGGAATCAAGGACGACTTCCAACCTCTCATCCCTCAAAAGGGGCAGTCCTACCCTTGCCGCCCTTATAAGCTCCTCCTTTAAATCAACAAAGAGCAACTCCTCATTAAGTGAAGAAGCCTGAGCCACAATTTCACCAAAAGGATTGGCCACAAATGACTTTCCAGAGAAGACAAAACCGTCCTCAGTACCTACTCTGTTGACGTAAATGAAGTAGCTCCCGGTCATTCGTGAGTAGAACTCTCCCATGTTTTCCCAGATTTCGGCATTCTCAAACTTTCCCATCTCCTTATAACCCCTTCCGGGGCTTGAGGATAGGGCAATGATAAACTTTGCCCCGCCGATAAATGAGAGGTAAACCGTTGACATGTGCCAGAGGTCCTCACATATGAGAATGGAGCTCCTTCCCAAAACCGATTCAAAAACTTCAACCCTGTCTCCCCTACCGAAAAACCTCCCCTCGTCAAACATCCCGTAGGTGGGAAGGTAAACCTTCCTGTGAACGTGCTTAATCCTACCTCCGGAGATGTACGCTGCACTGTTGTAGTAGACGTATTCAGAACTCTCCTCAACGAAACCGACAACTATGTCTATCTCCCTGCTGAGCTCAATGAGGGGAGAAAACTTCGGGGAGTCAATTCTTACGGCTACCTCAAACGTTAGGTCCCAGAGGTTGTAGCCCGTCAGAGAGAGCTCCGGAAAGACGCAGAGGAGAGCTCCCTCCCTCTTGGCCTCCTCAACGAACCTTACGGCCTTCTTTAGGTTCTCGTCAAACTCCCCGAGCTTTGAAGAAACTTGAGCAAGGGCGACTTTCATTTCTACCACCTGAAGGTTAGTCTCAGGGAAGTCTGAGTGTCGCTTCCCCTTCCAAGACCCCTAAAAAGTTTAAACCTTATGATACCATCAACCAACTTAGCCCAGAATGCCGTTAACTCAAAACCGCCGGAGAGGAGAAGCCCCTTTCTTCCCCTAAACAGGTTTCCGGCGTAGAGCTCCGGAGAGAAATAGACGCTCCTATCAATGACGGGAATTCTGTAACCGTAGCTCCCGTAAATGTACCTTTTCGTTTCAAGCTTTTCGCCCGTATATCCCGGGACGGGAGCTCCCAAACGGTACCCCTCTCCCGAATAACCCAACTTTGTTCCCATTCCGAGCCGGTAGTTCTTCGTTTCAGTCCCAGCAATCGGAACAGAGTTCTTATAGCCGAGCTCAAGGCTCCCCGTTGAAAGGTCTGAAAGTTGAGGAAGGGAGGTTCTAAGTTTCAATGAGAAAACGCCACCCTTTACAAAGTAGACCATGTCGGTTGAAAGGTCTCTGACGTATGAAAAATCTAAGTAGTAAATATTTTTATCGCTGAGGAGATTTGAATACCTAAGAAAGGAAGGAGTTAGTCCGAGTGAAACCTGATTGACCTTCCTCTCGTCCAAAAAGAAATGAACTCCGACGGGAAACTCTAAAAATTTGAAGCTGTAAGTCTTTCCGTCGGTTTCACCCTCATCCTTAAAGTAGTAAACTCCTCCGTAAACGTTTCCCCTCTCCCTTATCACCCTGTAGAGGTTCAAGTAGGAGTATGCACTGTAACTCTCAAATCCAGAATTAAACCACTTAACATAACCTACGTAGAGCTTATGTCCCATTCCGAGTAGGTTGTAGTCCCTCAACTCCAGTCCGGCCCTGTAAGCCCCCGAGGACTTTACCCGTAACTTGGGAAGGGGAACTATGGGAAACCTCTCCTTGAGGCGTAGCTTTACGATGACTCCCTTTTTGGTCTTAATGACCTCTGGCTCAACCCTATAAAAGAGGTGAGTATTGAGCAGATTCCTCACAGACTCCCTTAACTTTTCCTCGGAAAATTGGTCTCCGGGTTTTAAGAGGAGCTCCCTCTCAACAAACTCCCTCTTTGTCCACTTGAGCCCCTCTATCTCTATCCTCTCAACTGTGGCGGCAAGTGATGTAAGGGGAATCAGAAAGAGAAGGAGAAATAACAGAAGTGTTCTCATTGCTTTCTCATGATAAAGAAGATTACGTATGAAAGGAGCGTGAGCAGGAGACTTATTAAGATGCTCGTCCCCAGGGGAAAGTAAAAGACGAAGTTATCCCTCTTTATGTAGATATCGCCGGGAAGCCTTCCAATCGGTATTGAAGCACCGATTTTAGGAATGAGAATGAGGATAACTCCAACAAAAACGAGAATTAAACCGAAGAGAATGAGCAACTTTCCGGCCTCTTCCAGCACAGCTACTCCCCCTTTTCCTCTTCGGGATACTCAATTCTGTTGTGGTAAATCCCGGAGAGAACCTTCTTAAAAACCTTTTCAATGATGCCTATTTCGTTGAGCGTAAGGCCGCTCTGGTTCAACTGTCCGTCCTCAATAGTCTCCATTATCAATTTATGAATAACTGAATCTATATCCACACCCTTATCCTTCATAGACCTCGTTGCGGCCTCTACGGTATCGGCAAGCATCACGATTCCCGACTCCTTAAACTGAGGCTTCGGACCGGGGTACCTGAAGGCCTTTTCATTTACCTTGTCAGGACCGTATAACCTCTTTGCCTTCTCGTAAAAGTACTTCATCAACTTCGTTCCGTGGTGCTGTTTTATTATGTCAATTACCCTCTCGGGAAGGTTGTACTTTCTCCCCAACTCCTCACCGTACTCAACGTGGGACCTCAATATAGCAGCGCTCTTTTCGGGAGAGAGCTTATCGTGAATGTTAACGCCGTTCAGCTGATTCTCTATAAAGGCCTGAGGGTTTTTCAGCTTCCCTATGTCGTGAAAGAGACCTCCCGCCTTGGCAAGAAGGGCGTTAGCTCCGATGGCCTCGGCCGCTGCTTCGGAAAGCGTGGCCACCATAACGGAGTGGCTGTAAGTTCCGGGAGCTCTCAAAACGAGCTTCCTCAAAAGGGGATGGTTCAGGTTTATGAGCTCCATGTAAACGTAGTCTGTCGTAAACTTAAATATGTTGATGATTACGGGGCTCAGACCGTTAACGATGACTGCACCGATTAGAGCTCCGAAAAGAGTAAGGAGGGGCTCCAACCAAACTTCATTTCGCCAGGTAAACCCAAAGTAGAAGAGAAAGAATAACTCCTGAAGGAGAACGGTAACAAAAGCTCCCCTTAATGTTGAGCGGAATATAACCTCCCTTCTCTTAAACTTCCTTGAATCAAAGGCCGAGAAGATGGAACCTACGGCGACAGGAACTATCAGAAATGAAGGTTTTGAGATGATAAATCCCGAAATGGCACTGACCGGGATAGAGTGGATAACCGCTACCTTCTTGTTTATAAACATAGAGCCAAAAACAACCGAGGTCACAACGGGAACGTAGATAATACCCTCATTTACCGGAAGGTTGAGTGACTCAATGACGAGCTTTGAGAGGAACGTAAAGGACTTTATGAGAAAAACGTCCAGGGTAATTACCGAAAGTGAAAATATCAGGTTCTTGAGCTGATAGGCCGACGGACTCAAAATTTCGTACAACCTCAATACAGAGTAGAAGAGAACGAGGGATAGTAGAAATAGGGAAAAGTACTTGTTCAGAGTTTTATTCTTTAAAACCTCCCTTTTTACTAACTTTAACTCTTCAGCAGCCCTCTGGGAGACCCTCTCCCCCTTTCTGACAATTATTTCGCCTTTGTTTATAGTGAGGTAAACCGGCTTTATCCTCTCCTCGGCCTCTTTCCTGAGCTCCTCAGTCTCTTTTTTCAGGTAGACGTAGTTGGGCTCTAAGTCAATGTCTTTAAAGACCTTCCCTGCAAGCTCTTTATCGTGGAGAAGCTTTACTAAGTCGCCTTTAAAGTTTCTCCTTACTTCCTCTAAAGTCAGGAATTTGTTTAAGGGCTCCTTCTTCCTCTTCCCTTTAATAAGAACAACTACCTTGTCAAAACCCTCAGGACGGAAGGAGACGATTCCCCTCTCATAGTAGGAATTGAGAAGCGCCCTTATGAGCTCCTTCTGTTTCTCTGTAAGGTAATCCAATCGGTTTAAGCTCTCTAATGCCCTCTTGTAGGCATCCTCTCTGTAGGAAAAAAGGGGAAGAACCTCCTTCCGTACCCTCTCCCTCTCCTCCTCCATCCTCCTTTCGTCAAAAACCCTTACCGAGACCGGAGACCTAACGTCAACGGGACTGACTTCACCGGGCTTTAAAACGGGAATTCTGGTAAAGTTAAATGGAAGCAGAAATAGCGTTGTAAGCACCCCAAACAGAATAACCGATAGGTATAAAAGGAGATTATTCCTCTTTTCCCGACTCATATTCCTCATAGGCCTTTATGATTTCCTGAACAAGTCTGTGTCTTACAACATCTTCCCTTGAAAACTCAATAATTTCAATCCCCTTTATGTTCCTCAAAATCCTCGTAGCCTCAACCAAACCCGAGGTCTTTTTGGACGGAAGGTCAATCTGAGTTACGTCGCCGGTTATCACCACCTTTGAACCGAAGCCCAACCTCGTTAAAAACATCTTCATCTGCTCTCTCGTCGTATTTTGTGCTTCGTCTAAGATGATGAAGGCGTCGTTTAAGGTTCTCCCCCTCATGTAAGCAAGGGGAGCTATTTCAAAGATGTTTCTCTCTAAGTAGGAGTTAACCTTTTCGGGCTCTATCATCTCAAACAGGGCATCGTAGAGGGGCTTTAGGTAGGGGTCTATCTTTTCCTGAAGGGTTCCGGGAAGGAAGCCCAACTTCTCCCCGGCCTCTACGGCCGGCCTCGTGAGAATCAACCTGTTAACGAGTCCCCTCTTAAAGTAAGAGACGGCCATCGCAACGGCGAGGTAGGTTTTTCCCGTTCCAGCAGGACCAACCCCAAAGACTATGTCGTTTTTCCTTATGGCCTCACAGTACTTCCTCTGGGTAGGTGTCTTTGCAGTGATTTTCTTTCCCCTATATGTGGTAACTATTACCTCACCGGTAGACTCTTTTACGCTTGATTCCTTTCTCGCCGAAAGCTGAGTGAGGTACATGTCAACGTCTGCCTTTGTGAGCTTGTGCCCCGACTTAACCAGGTCCTCCAAGTCTTTGAGAAACTTCTTTGCCTTTTCCTCGCCCTCGGAGCTCCCGTTAATCATAATCTCATTTCCCCGGGAGCCGAGCTTAACGTTTAAAATCTCTGCAAGCTTCCTCAAGTTCTCCTCGTGATGACCGACTATCGTGTAAAAATCCTCAGGCTCAAGTTCTAAAATAACCTTTATCAACTCTCCTCCTTTCTCTGATTATCTAATTTCACCTCAAGGGGAGTTCTAAACCAAACGTCCATCTGAGGGAAGGGAATCTCTATTCCGTTCTCCTTCAGTCTATACCAAGCCCTGTAGTAAAACTCGCTGATTATCCTCTTTACGAGCATGTTCCTCCTCACATTTATCCAGAAGATAACAGTAAAAACTATTGAGCTGTCTCCCAACTCCTCAAATCTAACGTCCTTCGGCAGAAATTTAACCGCGTGGGGAATTTCATCAACCACAGACAGGAGAACTTCCCTGACCTTTTTGGGGTCTGAGGAGTAGGAAACGCCCACAGGTATCTTCAACCTAACGTAAGGGTCCTTGTACGAAAAGTTGACTATCGGAGAGTTTATAAATGAGGAGTTGGGAATTGAAATCTCTATTCCGTCGTTGGTTCTCACAATCGTAGAGAGGATTCCTATGCTCTCAATTTTGCCGAATACGCTCGGGAGCTCCTTACCCAATGCCGATACAGACAGGGACGAGAGCTCAATGATGTCGCCGACCTTTAACTTTTTACTAAAGAGGAGAATGAAACCGCTTATGTAGTTGTTCATTATAGTTTGAAGTCCAAAGCCGATGCCCACTCCGAGGGTTCCAGCTATCGGAAGGAGAACTTTCCAAGTGATTCCTAAGGCCGAGAGCAAAACGATTGAGTTAAAGAGAACTCCCAAGTTAAAAATGAGAGCCTCGGCTGACCCTCCCTCAACCTCCCTCCTCTCCTTCGGGAAGGTCAACTTTACGAGCTTCTTTATTAGATTTAAGACCGAAAAGAGGAAAACCCCAAGAACAGAAACGTTTACTATGCTTCCGATTGAAATCTTAACTAAGTCCGTATTAATGATGTAAATCTCGTAGAGTTTCCTCAGGAAGATTCCCAAGTTTGAGAACTGGGAGATTAACTTCAGTATAAAGACCGCGTAAATCAGGAAGATGAGAACTTTAATGTTGAACTCAATTGACTCAAGGTCCCTATCGGAAATCTTATCCCTAAAAAAGTCCCTTACGTAGGGAACAAGCCTTGAATAGGCAACGCTGAGAAGGGCCGTGATAATCAGAGCTATTGCCACTCCAAAGAGCGTCCTGAAGTTAAAATTGAGGTACCCCAGTATCCAAGTAATAAAGATGAGGGTCAGCGTTATTAATCCTGCCGCCTTTAATGCCTTCTGTGTTCTCTCAGACTTTAAGGCCGAGCAGAGCTCCCAAAATACGGCCAGTGCCCCGATAGAGATGAAGACCTTCTTTAAGATTAAAACTGCGGTTAAGTAGAATGCATTGAGCTTGGGGAAGAAGATAAAAACCACCGAAAGGAGATATGCCAGGAGAAAACAGAAGTAGGAGAGATACTTTAGAAATTTCCTGTCCGAGATTACGTGAATGGCCCTCAAAATGTAAACGGCCGAAATCAGTATTACGCTGTTTCTGAAGAGCTCCCTGTAATCCCACTCGGGGATAAAGCCCGACAAACGCCAACCTAACGAAAAGAGGAAAAGGGAGAAAAAGGTCAGGAGAACTACGTCGGCAACCGTTCTCTCAACCCTGTTTCTTATCAATCTTTTGATTAAAAATTCAAGGAGAAGAGAAATGAGAACGATAGCGAGGTAGATGAGGGGAACGGTCAGCTTAACCGCCAATTTCAACAATGGAAACTCCTCCGTCGCTCCTTACCCTGATGACCTTATCCCCCACAACCTCAAGCTCGGGGTCGTGGGTAACGATAAACATCTGAGGCAGCCTGCTTTTTAGGAGAGTCAGGAGCTCCGTTAAGCTCGCCCTCCTCTGAGAGTCAAGGTGGACGGTGGGCTCGTCAAGGACGAGGAGCTCCATCCTCTGAGAGAAGTTCCTCGCCATTGCAAACCTCAGGGCAAGGGCAAAGGCAACCTGCTGACCTCCCGAAAGGTCGTCAAGGCTCATCGTTCCCTGACCAGGAATGCCGAAGGTAACCGTCAAGTTTTCATCAATGAACAGGTCTCCGAATGTAAAGTCAAAGGCGGAGAAAAACTCCTTACAGTAGTGAGCTATCTGAGGAAGGAGCATGTTCCTTACCGTCCTTAAAAAGCCCTCCCCAGGATGAATGCTCCTCTCAACTTCTTTCAAAAGCAAAACGGCATCCCTCACCCTCACGTAGCTGTTCCTCAGCTTTCTGAGCTCCGCCACCCTTTTCTCTATCTCCTTCAGGGAGTTTTCCACTGCCGAGAGCTCCCCCTTGAGCCTGCTGAGAGTTTCCTTTCTCTCTTGGAACTGGGAAAAGAGGGCTTCGGAGCTCTCCTTAAAGCTCCTGTAGAGTTTCTCGTCAAAGGAGAGCTCCTCAATTTCCCTCTTAAGCCTCTCCTTTTTCTCCTTTAAATCGCGGAGCTCCCTCTCCAACTCCTCAATCTCCCCCCTTATCCTTCCCTCAAGGCTCACCTCCCCTTCAAGCCTCTTTAAAAGTCTCTCCCTTTCCCTGAGCTTTTCCAAAAACTCAGAGAGCTCCTTACCGTTTGAGACGGGAATTCCGTGGAGCTCCTTTAGCTCCCTCGCCCTCTTCATTAAAAGGTCAAGCTCCCTCTCCTTTTTCTCAATCTCCCTATCTAATTTCTCAACATCCTCCCCCCTCGGCTTTTCCTCTAACTCCTTAAGGGCACTCCTTAATTCCTGCTCTAACTTGACCCTCCTCTGCGAGGTCTTTAGGATTTCCCCCTCTAAGTTTGAGAGCTCCTCCTCCGCCCTCCGGAGCTCCCCCTCATCAAATTCTGGGAACTCCTTTTTTAGGGAATCCAACCTTTTAAGGAGCTCCCCTCTCCTCTCCTCGTAAGCCCTCTTCCTCGCCAAGAGCTCCTCACTCTCCTTCAGCTTCCCCTCTAAGGTGAGTATCTCCTCCCTCAATAAGGAGATTTTCCTATTTAAATCCTCCACTTCAGAGGAAATCTCGGACAGCCTCTTGTCGGCCTCCCTGATTAGGAACTCCCTCTTTTCATCGGTCAAATCCCCTCCGCAGAGGGGACAGCGAGAGGAATTGATACTGAGGAGCTTCAGCTTCTCCTCAATTTCCTCCCTTTCCTTCCTCAAACTCAGGAGCTCCTCGTTTAACTTTTCAAGCCTCTTTCTCTTCTCCTCCAATTCACTCTGCAAATTTAAAACCCTTTCCTCCTCAACAGTCGGAATTTCAGAGGACAGCTTTTTTACTTGGTCACTGAGGGAGTGAACTTCTGAGGAAACTTTTAAGAACTTAACCTTTTTATCCTTTAATTCCTCAAGTTTACCTAACAGTTTCTCCTTTTTCTCCGAAAGTTTCACCTCAAGCTCTCTGAGAACTCCAACCTCTCTTTCTAATTTAGGTATCTTCTCCTCTAACTCCCTCCTTTTCCTTAGGAGCTCCTCCTTCTCCTTCTTAGCCCTCTTTAACTCCTCAACCTCCCTTTTGAGGAGCCTTACATCAAGGAGGATGTTTCGGAGCTCCTCGGCTCCCTTTAGGGGAGAAATTTCCCTTCGGAGCTCCCCAATCAGCCCCTTTTTCCTCCCTATCTCCTCAAGGCTCTCCTTTAGCTCCCTTAACCTCCCTTCTCCATCCTTCAGTTTCCTTTCAAGGTTTGTAAGGTCTGCCGAGAGCTTTGTAAAGGCGTTTCTCGTCTCCTCAAGTCTCTCAAGCTCCCTTCGGACTTCCCCTACCCTTTTTTCCTCTTTATCTAATTCAACGGAGAGCTCCCTTATCCTCTCCTCAAGCTCCCTCCTCCTCTTCTCTAACCTCTCCCTCTCCTCCTCTGGTGAGGAGGTGGTTATCAGCCCCTCTAAGTATTTCCTGTAATTCTCAAGCTCCTTCCTCTCGGCCTTGAGCTCCTCGTGTTTCTTTTCAAACTCCTCAAGTCCGAGGAGCCTGTTTAAGACCTTACGCCTTTCAAGGGGAGCTCCCCTCAAGAGGCTGACAATCTCCCCCTGAGGAACAAAGACAGTGTTTTTAAACATCTCTGGCAGGAGGCCGAGGGAATTCCTAACAAAGTCCTTTACGTGCTTAACACCAGAAGCCTCAAGGCTTCCTTCCTTAAAGAGGTAAGCACCGTTTCTCCTTACGGAAATCTCCCTCCGAATCGTGTATTCCCTTCCCCTGTGGAGGAAGGTAAGCTCAACCTCCCCGCTGTTTGCCCTCCTGTTTATTAAGCTCTCCCTCTTTGCCCCCCTAAGGTCTTCGCCGAAGAGGGCAAAGAATATGCCCCTCAAAATGGAGGTTTTACCAGAGGCATTTTCCCCGAGTATTACGTATGCTTCGTCACTGAAAGAGAGCTCCGTCTTCCTGTGAGAGAGGAAATTTTCAAGTCTCAGTTTCCTCAGTCTAATCACGTTATCTCCTCAAATTCATCAGATTCCAAGCACTTTTCCTCTAAAGCCTTTAACTTCTTCTCCTCTCTTAAGATAACTGTAAAGCAGAAGACGACAAAGCCGAAAACGGTCATCCAG
>CAZEDJ010000031.1:0-13006 GCA_964511045.1 uncultured bacterium | reverse complement strand
GGGAGCGGAGGCCGTAGTAGGTTATCGTGTGTTCGTGGGAACCGCAAACGTTCATAATCTTTACTTTTCTGTCCTTGGGGGCTACCTCCCTTATAGCCCTGACTAACTCCTTTATCCTTTCTCTCATTACTTACTCCTTGGGAAGGAATTTTAGGCCAAAGAGGGAAATTAGCGAAAAGAGGGCCAACGTGGGAACGATACTGAACTGAAAGACCATTGCACTGAGGATTGAAAATTGAACAACGGCAGCCTTTAGCGGATAGACGCCCGATATCAGAAGGCCTACCATAACGCCCGGAATGTGGACGATTCCGGCAGAGCGGAACATGTCCCTAACGGGAACCGTTATATCGTCAATGAGCTCCCTGTATATAAACTTGAAGACCTCTACGTCTGGAGCTCCTAAGGCAAACATCCCGAGTATGACATCTTCCAAGTCCCTCAGCTTGGTTTTAAAGTACCTGAAGGCAAGTGAAAGGCTTCTCATTCCGGCGGCAGTTACTATACCGCACAAGGGTAAGAGGGAGTTTGCCGTTAATTTCAAAATGCCGATAAGGTAGAAGACGAGGAGGATGAAAGAGGAAGAGAGCGAAATTGAGAGAAATATGACGGGAAATACCTTCCAGAGGGGATAGGGAAAGGGCTTTAGACGGCCGTAGGAAATCAGGGAGGCGTTAAAGTAGAAAAAGAGGACAAAGAGGAGGTTTACAGCTGGGAGCTCTAACTTTAGTAAGTAGAGGATAACGAGGGCTATGAGAAAGAGCTGAAGGAGTGAGAGGACTGAAGTTACGAGGAGCTCCCTCCAAGCCCTTACTCCAAATTTCCTGTCAATGAGTGAAACGATGAGAATCAGAGAATACGAAGCAAAAACTACCGGTAGGAGGTTTTTCATCAACAAATCCTCGGAAGAGGGTCCTCCTCAAGGAGCTCCAACCTCCTCTCCCCTCCTACCTTCGTTATGAGAACGGTTCCGCCCCCCTCAGTAACCTCTCCGATTATCTCTGAGTTTTTTCCGAGGGGATGGGACTTGAGGAGCTCCAAAACTCTCTCTGCATCCTCTTTGCCAACCACAACAATCGCCTTACCCTCATTTGCAAGGTAGAGGGGGTCGTAGCCCAGCATGTCGCAGATAAACCTGACCTCCTCCCTGACGGGAATCCTCTCCTCGTAAATCCTCACTCCAAGACCTGAAGCCTCCGAGAGCTCTACGAGAACCGTTGCAACCCCACCCCTCGTCGGGTCCCTCATAAACCTCAAACCGGGGACGTCAAAGAGGGGAACGAGGAGGGAGTTTAGGGGAGCGCAGTCACTCTCAACGTCTGCCTCTATCTCAAACTCCTCCCTCGCGAGTGAAATTGCAGTTCCGTGGTCTCCGACAAAGCCCGTAACTATGACGACATCACCCGGCTTTAGAGATTTCGGGGAGAGCTCCCTCTTAACCTCCCCTATTCCGGTAGTGTTTATGTAAATTCCGTCACACTTTCCCCTCTCAACAACCTTCGTATCACCCGTAACAATCTTCACCCCCGCCTCATCGGCAGTCCTTGAAATTGAGGAGACAATCCTCTCCAAATCCCCCAAAGGGAAGCCCTCCTCAATGATGAATCCGACAGAGACAAACTTTGGCAAACTTCCGCTAACGGTTAGGTCGTTAACGGTTCCAGAAACCGACAGCTTTCCAATGTCTCCTCCGGGAAAGAAGAGGGGTTGAACAACGTAAGAGTCTGTCGTCATTGCAATTTTCTGAAAACCGGGAAGGTAGGAGGCATCCCGGAGTGAATGGAGCTCCTCAGATTTAAAGTACTTGAGGAAGAGTCCCTCAATCAGCTCCCTCGTGAGCTTTCCGCCGCTTCCGTGTCCGATTTCAATCCTCTCCATTTAACCTCCAGACGAAACGATGTAGAGAAAAGGAGCAATTGCCAGCGTGCTGTCTAACCTATCAAGGACTCCACCGTGGCCGGGAATTGTCCTTCCCGAGTCCTTTACGTTAAAGAACCTCTTAAGTGAGCTCTCAAAGAGGTCACCGACCTGAGAAACCATTGAAAGGAAAAAGAGAAGCAGAAGGGTGTAAATTCCGGGAGAAAAGAGGGAGTACTCAATGGACAGGAGATAGGGAATCACGGTTCCAAAGAGAGCTCCCCCTATAAATCCCTCAAGGGTTTTCTTGGGACTGACACTTGGGAACAGCTTTTTCCTCCCAAAAAACCTCCCGACGAGATATGCAAATGTGTCGGTTGACCAGACAATTGAGATTAGGAGAATGAAATAGGGCTTTGAGAGGAGTGCGAGGGATACTATTCCAAAGGTCACATAAACCAAAAATCCCAAGGAGGGAAGGAGGTTTTTGGGAATACCCTCCTCAAAGAGGAGGGAGTAGGTAAAGAGGGAAAGAAAGAGAAAGGCGGGGGATGAAATGAGGACCGCGGAGAGGAAGTTCCCCGAAAGAAGGAAGTGCTCAGTCAGGAACTTTGGAACGTCAACGGATAGGAGGAAAATCAGTGAATAGACAATAACTGCTATGGTTGAGAGTCCCTCCAGCTTTGAGATGGAGAGAACCTCAAGGAATATGAGGACTCCTAAGAAGTAAACGAGGGAGATGTAGAAGGCCTTTGGAAGGAGAACCATTAAGAGGGTGTAGAGAACAACGATGAAAGCCCCGACTATCCTCTCCCTCATTTTATACCGCCAAAGCGCCTTTCCCTCTTTTTAAAGTCCTCAATCGCCCTCTTAAATTCCTCCTCTGTAAAGTCCGGCCAGAGTGTCTCTGTAAACCAGAGCTCCGCATAGGCAGACTGCCAGAGGAGAAAGTTTGATATTCGGAGCTCCCCGCTCGTCCTTATCAGAAGGTCAAGGTCTGGGAGCTCAGGCATGTAAAGGTAGTTTTTAAATTCCTCTAAATTAACTTCCCTTTCCCTTGAGGAGAGGATTTTATTAACGGCATCAACGATTTCCTGCCTGCCGCCATAGTTAACGGCAAAAACGGCCGTCATTGAGGAGCAGTGGGAAGTCTGTTCCTCCATCCAACTGAAACCCTCCCTGAGGAAGGGGGGGAGCTCCCAAGTCCTCCCTATTACTCGGAATTTCACGTCATTTTCGAGGAAAACGTCCAACTTACTCCTAACGTACTCGTACATAAGCGTAAAGAGAAAGTTCACCTCCTCTTGGGGTCTCCTCCAGTTTTCCGTGGAAAACGCATAGAGGGAGAGATACTTAATCCCCATATCCTTAGCCGCAATAACTATCCTCTCCGTGGTTTCCGCTCCCTTCCTGTGGCCCTCTATCCGCGGAAGTCCCCTATTAACTGCCCACCTTCCGTTTCCGTCCATTATTATTCCGACGTGAACAGGAATCTCTCCCTTCATCCCTCAAACCTTTCGCTGTGTCCGTTTTTCAGATTATCTATGAATGAGGCAAGCTCGTGGACCTTTCCGACAAGCATAAAGTGGATTCCGCCGGCAAACTCAAGGCACGACTTTGCCACCTCAACTGCATAACGCCAACCGTAGTCCTCGGGATTCTCAGACCTCTCAAGTCCCTCAATGAGTGAGTTTGGAACGGAAGTCGGATTGAGCCTCTTCATGAAGTTTGCCATTTTCAGACTCTTTATGGGCAGAATTCCTATAATCGGAACTGCCCCAAGTGAGTAAATCAATTCGGAAACCTCTCTTGCCAATTCGGAATCGTAAATCGGTTGAGTCTGTATAAACTTTGCTCCGGCATCTATCTTCTTCTTGAGTTTTAACTCCTGGAGGAACTTTGGACCTGCAAAGGGATTGAAAACTGCCCCGATAAAAAAGTCCGTTTTCCCAATTAATTCCTTTCCGTTTAAGAGTTTCCCCGAATTGAGAGAGTTTGCAACCTCAATGAGGTGGACGGAATCAAGGTCAAAAACGGGCTTTGCATCGGGTTGGTCTCCGAGTGTAGTAAAGTCGCCGGTCATCAAGCAGAGGTTCCTGATTCCGAGGGAGTAAGCCCCGAGGAGGTCAGACTGAAGGGCTATCCTGTTCCTATCACGGCAGGTTAACTGTAAAATCGGCTCAAATCCCGCATCCAAAAGGAGCTTTGCCATCGGAAGAGCTCCCATTCTCACCATTGAACGCTGGCAGTCGGTAACGTTAAAGGCATCAACCTTCCCCCTAAGGGGCTCTATTCCGGAAATCACCGGTCCAAAGTCTGTCCCCCTCGGGGGAGCCACCTCGGCAGTTATCACAAACTTTCCGTTACCGACCTTCTCCCTAAAGGTCAACTACTCCTCCAAAACCAACTTCCTCGGATAGACAAACCTTGAGAAGTCCTTGGGTTCAGTGTTTTTCCTCAAACTATCAACTTCTCCCAAGAGCTCCATCCTGTCGGCTATCTCGTACCAGATGCAGGGAATGTCGGGGTCAACCTCACACTTACCGGCAATAGCCCCTCCACAGGGACCGTTTACGAGGGACTTAGGACAGCGGGCAACGGGACATATACCACCCGTTTCAGAGATTACGCAGTCTCCGCAGGCTATACAGTACTCCTCAAAGAACCTTCCCTCCCTCTCAACACCTATGAAGAGGGTATTCACCCCAGTCTTCACGGGAATTTTAACGTTTTCTGCAACGAGTTGAGTCCCCGCACCGCAGGCCAAGGAAACGATGACGTCTGCCGACTCCTCGGCCTCCTTTAAAAGGTTCCTCTCCCTCCCCGTCAACCTCTCAAGTATGCAGGTTCCTCCCGGACTCTTAACGCCGGTAACTTTAAATCCTTCCCCCTCCAAAAAGCCTGCAAGCCTAAAGGCCTCCCTCAGTCCCCCGTTTTTACACCTTGCAGAACCGATTTGACATCCGAAGATGAAAACTCTCTTAAAGCCGGAAAGCTCGGAAAGTATCTCCGAAAAGGGCTTCAGCTTTACAGTGACCAAGGCCAAACCTCCGAACTCTACATGTAGACCTTCACGCTTGCCTCTCTCTTTAATCTGTCAAGGTAGTTTTTGAGGGCTTTCTGGAACTTCATCATGTAGAGCTCCTGCCTTATCCTGTCCCTGTCGCAGTGTCCCCTCTCCTCAGACTTTACGTAAACGATGTAAAAGCCGCTGTCTGTCCTGACGAGCTCGTAGGAACCGGGCTTTAAGCTCCAAACGGCTCTATCTAAAGGTTTTATCAACATTCCGGGAGAAACTTTTCCCAAGTATCCGCCCCTCTTTGCAGTGGCAGAGTCCTCAGAGATTTCCCTCGCAACCTTCTCAAATGGAACACCGCTCTTTAGGAGCTCCAGAGCCCTTTCTGCCCTATCGGAACTCTTAGTGTATATGTAGTAAACCTCCCTAACGGGCTTTCCCTCCTGCTTTCTGCAGATGTCCTCAACTTCTGAATCGCTGACCTCTATCCTTGACTTTACATCCTTTGCAATGAGCTTTGCAATGAGAAGCTGTTCTCTCAAGTTTTCCTCTACATCCGAAAGGCTTAAGCCTTCCTCTTTGAGAGCTTTCTCAAATTCACTTTCACTCTTAAAGCCGCTCCTCTTTATGAGCTCCTTTAGGGCTCTCTGGAGCTCCTCCTTTGAAACCTTCAATCCCTCCGACTCCGCCTTTGTAAGGAGAATCTCCCTCTCAATGACCTTATCCCTTGCCACTCTCAGGTCGGATATGTGGTTCTTTTTCGCGTAGTCAACAATTTCACTGTAAAGAATAGGTTTTCCGTTTACAACGGCGGCTATGAAGTCAACGACCTTCCCGTAAGAATTACTCACGGAAAGGAGGAAAAACACCAAAAGGGAAAGGAGGTAGTTCATCTCTTCCTCCTACTTAACGAAAATTTCAACCTTTGAGTGCTTCTCAACGGAGGAAACGTAACTGTTCAGAGCTCTGTTAAATTCCTCCCTCTCCTTTTGCTTTTTAAGAGTCTGAACTATAAAGGGCTTAACGCTTTTAAATGGAACCTGTTTGCCGTTGGCATCCCTAAACATCAACTTGTTCTTTTCGTAAAAGGCCTTTGCCTCCTCATCCGAAACCTTTACAGGCTTTAACTTTAAGTGCTTCCTGATGAGGGCCTGAACGATAACCCTCCTCTTTAACAGCTCAATCTCCCTCTTAACTTCGGGCTCCTTATCAACGCCCTCCTTTAGCGCCTCCTGATAGAGGAGCTCCTCCTTAACCAAATTCTCTAAGAGCTGTTTCCTGAACTGGGGATTCTTCTTTAGGGAACGGTAGTTTTGGGGAAGGGAGCTGATGGCTTGGTCAAGGTCCTTTTCGGTTATCACCTTACCGTTCACCTTTGCGAGAATCTTCTCGGCAGCAAGAGCTCCCGTAGAGACTGCCAAACTCAGCGGAACTAAGAGAATTAACCTTTTCAAGTCGGCCTCCGATTAAAAGTTTCCTCTAAAGTTAGGAGAATTTAACATAAATTGCAAAGGCGGGCTTTGAGCATAATTTTATGCCGTAAATTTTCCTAACCCTTTGAAAGGTGAAGCCGTGAAGAGAAAGGTTAACTTGAGCGAAATTACGTCAAAGGAACCGCTGAAGGTAAAGACCACAATTCAACCTTCAGTCATGAACCTCCCAAAGGAGGAGGTAAGCAACTCTTCGCCCTTTGAGTTGGAAGTTGAGATAACGAAGAAGGCCGTTGGCTATCAGTTCAAGGGAAAGATTAAGGGAGAGGTTGAGCTCACCTGCAGCAGGTGCCTTAAAAAGTTCAGAGAGAAAATTGAGAGCAACTTTGACTACAAGCTCATGCCCACCTCCGAAATTGGAGGAGGAGAGATAAAGGGAAAGGAGCTTGATGTAAAATTCTCGGACGAGAACATCGTTGACCTTGCGGAGGTAACAGAGGAGCAGATTCTCTTAAACCTCCCCGTAAAGCCGATATGCAGCGATGAGTGCAAGGAGATAAACTACTCGGAAGGTGAGGGCGAAAAAGAGGAAAAAGAGATAGATAAGAGGTGGGAAAAGTTAAAGGAATTCAAAACTAAACTAAAGAAGAAGGAGTAGGAGATGGCAGTTCCAAAGAGAAAGGTATCAAGAACGAGAAGGGACAAGAGGAGAACCCACTGGAAGGCCAAGAACCCGGCCATATCCGTATGTCCCAACTGCCTCCAGCCAAAACTCCCCCACAGGGTCTGCAAACACTGTGGATACTACAAGGGGGAGACGGTAGTAGAGGTTGAGGAGTAGATGAGGGTCGTCCTTGATGCCATGGGGGGAGACTTTGCCCCCCAGGTTCCCATTGCAGGGGCCGTTCAGGCCGTAAAGGAGAGTGACATAAACATTGTCTTAGTCGGCAATAAAGAGGAAATAAAAAGGGAATTAAGGAAATTTTCCTATCCAGAGGAAAAAATAGAGGTAGTTCACGCCGAGAGCTCCATCCCCATGGAGGAACAGCCTTCAAGAGCCCTAAAACGGAAAGACTCCTCAATCCACAGGGGACTTGAAATTGTAAAGAGGGGAGAGGCCGACGCCTTCGTAAGTGCCGGAAATACCGGAGCAATAATGGCAATTTCCCTCTTTACGGTAGGAAGAATAAAGGGAGTTGAAAGACCTGCCATAACGACAATCCTCCCAAACCTAAAAGGGCACACATTTTTGCTTGACGTAGGGGCAAACGTTGACTGTAAACCTCACCACCTTCTGCAGTTTTCAATAATGGGAAGTGCCTATGCAAAGTACGTCTTAGGGGATGAAAACCCAAAAGTCGGCCTCCTCAACATAGGAGAGGAGGAGGGAAAGGGAAACGAGTTGACCAAAGAGGCCTACAAACTCCTGAAAGAGGCGGCCAAGAAGGGACTTAACTTTGCGGGAAACGCCGAAGGAAGGGACATTTTTTCAGGTAAGTTTGACGTCATAGTCTGCGACGGTTTTGTGGGAAACGTCGTTTTAAAGCTCAGCGAGAGCCTTTCAAAGATTTTGGCAAAAATACTCAAGGAAGAAATTGAAAATCACTGGATTTCAAAAATCGGAGCAGTAACGCTGAAACCGGCCATAAAGGGATTTAAGAGGAGAATTGACTATGCAGAGTGGGGGGGAGCTCCCCTCTTAGGGGTAAGGGCTCCTGTTATAATTTCTCACGGGAGCTCCAACGTAAAGGCCATAAAGAATGCAATCAAAACGGCAACGCAGTTTGTCAGGTCCGAGTTAAACAGACACATTGAGGAAGAGATTGCGAGGTACGGATAGAAGATGGGAGTGTCCATAGTCTCCACAGGCTCCTTTGTCCCAGATAGGGTTTTGAAGAACACCGACCTTGAGAGGATGGTAGAAACATCGGACGAGTGGATAACGACGAGAACCGGGATTAAGGAGAGGAGAATAAGCGAAGGAGAAACGACCTCAGACATGGCAACCGAGGCCGTTTTAAGGGCACTGGAAAACAGGTGTCAACCTCAAGAACTTGAGCTTATTGTGGTAGCGACTGCAACTCCCGATGCCTTTTTCCCCTCAACGGCCTGTAAGGTTCAGTCAAAAATAGGAAATAGGGGAGCGGTTGCATTTGACATATCTGCAGCCTGCTCAGGATTTATATACGCCCTCTACGTAGCAGACTCCCTAATGAGAAATGGGGGAGTAGGGAAAGCCGTTGTCGTGGGAGCCGAGAGGTTTTCAAAAATCGTTAACTGGAAGGACAGAACTACCTGTATTCTCTTTGGAGACGGTGCAGGAGCAGTTCTCCTTGAAAAGACCGAGGACGAGGGGATTTTGGGGTTTGACTTGGGTGCTGACGGTTCTTATGGGGAGCTCCTCTCCGTTCCCTCGGTCGGTTCAAACGAGGAGTTTCCCTTTTACGTAAAAATGAAGGGAAACGAAGTGTTTAAGGTAGCGGTAAGGACGATGGTTGAATCCTCCCTAAAGGTCTTGGAAAAAACTGGAGTCAGACCGGAGGAAATTTCCCTCCTCATTCCCCACCAGGCAAACGTAAGGATAATAAACGCCGTTGCGGAGAGGTTAAAAATCCCTAAGGAAAAGGTTTTTATAAATCTCGATAAGTACGGAAATACCAGTGCTGCATCAATTCCCATTGCCTTGGACGAAGCCGTAAGAGAGGGAAGGGTAAAGCGGGGAGATTTGGTTTTAATGGTAGCATTCGGAGGAGGATTTACCTGGGGCTCGTGCATTGTAAGGATTTAGTTAATCAGGAGGGAGAATGTTAAAAACGAGGCTGTGTGAAATTTTAGGGATTGAATATCCCATCCTGCAGGGGGGAATGGCCTGGATAGCGGATGCCGAGCTTGCAGCTGCCGTTTCAAATGCAGGCGGACTGGGCATAATTGCGGGCGGAAGCAGAAGTGCAGAGGAGCTGAGAGAGGAGATAAGAAAGTGTAAGGAATTAACGGATAAGCCCTTTGGTGTGAACGTAATGCTTATGATGCCAAATGCCGAGGAGATAATAAAGGTATGCCTTGAGGAGGAAGTTCCAGTTGTAACAACGGGAGCCGGAAATCCCGGAAAGTACATTCCGGCCTTTAAGGAGAAGGGAATAAAGGTAATACCCGTAGTTGCAAGCGATGCCCTCGCAAAGAGGATGGAGAGAATAGGCGTTGACGCAGTAGTTGCCGAGGGAATGGAGGCGGGAGGCCACATAGGTAAGTTAACAACAATGGTTCTCATTCCGTCAATAGTAAGGGCCGTCAGCATTCCAGTAATTGCGGCCGGCGGTATAGCCCTCGGAGAACAGGCCGCAGCGGCCTTTGCCCTTGGAGCAGAGGGAATTCAGGTTGGGACGAGGTTTTTGGCTGCAAAGGAGTGTAACGTCCATCCGAAGTATAAGGAGAAAATTCTAAAGGCAAGGTTCAACCAGGTCACGGTAACGGGAGTTACAACGGGACACCCCGTCAGGTTAATTGAAAACAAGCTCACAAAGAAGTTTGCAGAGCTTGAATTCTCGGGAGCTCCGAAGGAGGAACTTGAAGAGCTTGGAAGGGGAAGGTTGAGGCTTGCCGCCGAAAAGGGAGATGTTGAGTGGGGTTCGGTAATGGCAGGCCAAGTAGTCGGTTACGTCAATAGGGAGGAGACCGTAGAGGAAATTGTCAAGGACATAATGGAAGGGGCAGAGAAAACGCTTAAAACACTGTGCAGTAAATTCTTTAACTGTTAGGAGAACAAAATGAAAACCTATGAGGGTAAGCTTTGGGCTGAGGGACTGAGGTTTGGAATCGTTTTATCGAGGTTTAACTCGTTTATTACAGAGAGGCTCCTTGAGGGAGCTCTTGACTGCCTCAAAAGACACGGATGTAAAGAGGAAGACGTTGAGATATTCAAAGTTCCCGGCTCCTTTGAAATACCACTCATGGCAAAGAAATTGGCAAAGAGTGATAAGTTTGATGCCGTAATAGCATTGGGAGCTGTAATAAGGGGAGAGACTCCCCACTTTGACTACGTGGCAGCAGAGGTATCAAAGGGAATTGCTTTAGTATCACTTGAAACTGAAAAGCCAATAGCCTTCGGGATACTCACAACAGACACAGTTGACCAGGCAATAGATAGAGCCGGAGCAAAGGCGGGAAACAAAGGCTGGGAAGCGGCCCTCACTGCGATTGAAATGGTAAACCTCCTGAGGGAGGTAGAAAAGTAATGGAAAACCTCTCAAATCGAGACAAGAAAAAGGCAAGGGAATACGCTTACCTCATAATGTATCAGGTTGACGTTTCTGGATTTTCTCCGGATGAAATAGCCGAGACATTTTGGGAGGAGTTAGAGGAGGAAAGGGGAAGGGAAAAGGAAGAGGTAAAGAAACTCTCGGAGAAACTCGTAAAGGGAACCGTTAAGAACCTGTTTGAAGTTGACTCCGAAATATCAAAACACCTAAAGAAGGGATGGGTCATAGACAGGCTCCTTCCTATGGACAGGTCAATCCTGAGGGTGGCCACGTACGAGCTCTTAAAGGAAAACATCTCTCCGCCCGAGGCCGTAATAAACGATGCAGTTGAGCTTGCAAAAGTTTACGGCGAGGATGAGAAGTCCTACAAGTTCATAAACGCCATTTTGGATAAAGTTAAAAGGGATGCCTCAAAGTAAGATAGGGTTGATAGCGGGGAGCGGGGAGCTCCCCTTAGAGTTCCTGAAATCGGCAAGGAAAAAGAACGTTCCGGTAATAACCTTTGCAGTTGAAGGAGTAACAGAAAAGGGTGTAGAGGAGCTGTCCGAAGAAACAGTATGGATAAAGCCCTTTAAATTGGGGAAACTTCTAAAGGAAATAGAGAAGAGAAAAGTAGAAAAACTAACAACTTTGGGAAAGATAGAACACAGAACGGCATTTTCACTCAAGGGACTTGACATTAAGGCAATAAAAATCCTATCAAGGGTAAAAAACTTTAAACCTGAAACGCTAATAAAGGAAATATTCAAGGAAATAGAGAAACTTGGAGTTGAAATAATCTCCCCCGAGGAGTTTCTAAACCACCTTCTCCTAAAAAGGGGAGAGATTTTAGGGGTAAGGCCGAGCCGGGAAGTTTTGAGAGAAATGGAGTTGGGAATGAAAGTAGCGAGGGAAATTGCAACCCTTGATATAGGACAGACAATTGTAATAAAGAACGGAACCGTAGTTGCAGTTGAGGGAATAGAGGGAACGGACGAGTGTATAAGGAGGGGGGCGGAGCTCTCGGGAGAGGGCTTTATAGTCTGTAAAGCAGCCAGAAAAAAACAGGACATGAGAATAGATGTTCCTACAATAGGATTAAAGACGGTTAAACTCATAAAAGAGTTAGGAGGAAGGGGAATAGCAGTGGAGGGAGAGAAAACCTACCTCTTAACTCCGGAAAGGTTGGACCAATTTTGCAAAAAACACAAAATCTCCTTGGCAGCACTTTAAATTAGTCCCTCTAAAATAACCCTCAAGTCCCTCTCTGTGGGAATTCTCGGCAAGTTCCCCATTAAGTGCTTCTTCTCCATTGCAAGGGAAATAAAGAGTGAGATGTCGTCCTTCTTTAGGCCGAGGGAAGATGCCTTTTCAGGAAAGCCAAAAAAGGAGAGAAACTCCCTCAAAAAGGGAATAAACCTCTCGGGAGGAATGTTTAAGTACTTAGAAATCTCCTCAACTTGCGAGGATATTGAAAGTCCGTAAAACTCAAGGACCGGAATCAGGAAAACCCCATTTGCAAGTCCGTGGGGAACACCGTAGAGAACCCCGAGTATGTGGGCAAGTGTGTGAACGAGCCCCGCACCGGCATCCGTTATAGCCATACCGCCGAGAAGACTACCAAACATGACCTTTTCCCTTGCCTCAATGTCCTTAGGATTCCCGAAGGAACGGGGGAGGTATCTGAGTATTAACTTTACAGCCTCCAAGGAATGGAGCCTACTTAAAGGTGTCGCCCTTTTAGAGAGGAAGGACTCAATGGCATGCGTCAGGGCATCAATCCCCGTGTTTGCAGTAACAAACTGAGGCATGGAGAGGGTAAGCTCGGGGTCATCAACTGCAAGAACGGGAAAGAGGAAGCGGGATATTAGGGGAGCTTTTCTAAGCTTATTCCGGTCGGTTAAAACGGCATAGGGAGTAACCTCTGAACCGGAACCGGAAGTCGTTGGAACGGCAATAACTGGAATACCGGGGTTCTTAAAGGCTTCAGGAATGCCTATAAAGTTCCTTATGTCCCCCTCGTTTGTCAGCATAACGGAAACAACCTTAGAAACGTCTAAGGGACTACCGCCCCCAACGGCGACAATCAGAGTAGGTTTAAACTCTCTAACGGCACTTAGAACTTCCTCGGCGTTTTCCACCGTTGGGTCCTGCTTAACAAAGGGAAATACCTCTACCTTTCCCCCTTCTATCTGTTCAGAAATTCTCTTTGTATATCCCATAGAAACGGCAGATGAACCACAAATAACCGCCGTTCTTTCGGTATTGAGTCCCAGGTAGTCAATCTCGTCCGACAGTTTTGAAACTGCCCGCCTTCCAAATAGAACCCTCGTTGGCATGTAGTGTTTCATACTGTACCCCTTTAAGGGAAATTTTGATAGACTATTTGAAAGTAAGTTTATCAAAAGGGGAAAGGATGAAAATAGCAGAATTTCACAGAATGTGTCCGAACTGTAGAAGAATCATCT